>NZ_JBMDKS010000015.1:0-115809 GCF_057809835.1 Mesorhizobium sp. FG116 | reverse complement strand
CCCGGAAGCGAGCCGAGCAAAGCGATGGCGAGGCTGTCCGGGATCCATTCCGTGAACTTGCAGCAATGTGCCAGCGGGAGTCCCCGAAACGGCAAAGCCCACCTGCCCTGACCCACATCGCCAGCTTGGCCAAATTCCGCGAGGGAATTCGTCAGGCCGGGCCGGATGGCGTGACGTTCGAGGAACCGGAGCGCAGCGGACGTTGAAGTCCGTGAGCACCGGAAGCCGAGAAGGTTGCGTCAGGCGGTCGGCCTCATGAATTCTTCCGTGGAATTTCAGGCGCAGACGCGATTACGCCCTTGCCGCTTGGCCTCGTAGAGCTGGCGGTCGGCGCGGCGATAGAATTCGTCGCCGGATTCCTTGCCGTCCCATATGGCAAGGCCGACGCTGGTAGTTACGCGCAGATGGATATTGCCGGTCGGGATGGTCAGGTCGGCGATCGCCTTGCGGATGCGCTGGCCGAACCGCTCGAGCTTGTCGACATCCATGTTGGGTGTAACGACTGCAAATTCTTCGCCGCCGAGGCGCGCCACGACATCATGGTAGCGGGTCATGTCCTTCAGGCACTTTCCAACGGCCTTCAAGACTTCGTCACCGACATCGTGGCCGTGCGTATCGTTGACCTGCTTGAAATGGTCGAGGTCGAGGATCATCAGCCCGATCGGTTTGCCGATACGGCGGAACTCCTCGATGTAGGCGCTGAGCGCGGTATCGAAATAGCGTCGGTTGTGCGTGCCGGTCAGGCTGTCGGTCAGCGCCGCCATCTCCATCGTTTCGGACCGCGCGCTGAGCGAAGCCGTCATGGCGCGCAGCTTGCCCTCCTCCTGCACCTGCCGGCGGATCAGTGGGTAGATGAAAAAGGTGCCGAAACACAGCGCCGCCGCCAGCAGCAGGCTTGTGACGAAAAGCAGCTGGTTGAGATAGGTAACCTTGACGAGCCTGTCGGGATTGCGCACTTCCAGCGCGAACGACTGCAACTGGCCATAGGCATGCAGCATCACCAGGCTTGTCGCCAGGATCACCGCGATAAAGACGAAAAAAGCCCACTCCGCCTTGTGGAAGCGCATAAAAACCCGCCTGAAAACGCCCTCCTGCATGATGCCACATGCAGCCTTAACAAAGGTTAACACCTGCAACCTTTGAGAGAGAATTTTTTCCTGCCACGGCCCATGGATTGCAGCAGGAGTGCGCTGCTTCACACCATCAGATCAAGGCTGTCCAGCGACTGGACCCGGTGCCAGCGCTCATCGAGCTGGTGGCGAAACCAGGTTGCCTGCCGCTTTGCATATTGGCGTGTCGCGGCCTTGGCGCGTTGAATCGCCAAGGAGAATCCGATCTCTCCCGCCATGGCGGCCTGCAATTCGGGCACGCCGATCGCCTTCATCGCCGGCAGCGCCGGGTCGAGGCCGAGCGCCGCCAGTTCTCGAACCTCATCGAGCGCACCGCGCTCAAGCATGGTGTCGAAGCGCGCCTCGATGCGTTCCACCAGCGCCGCGCGGTCGGGCTCAATCACAAAAAAGTGAGCGCTGCCCCGGTCTATCAGCGGCATGCCGCGCTCGGCCTGCCAGCTCAGGATGGACCGCCCCGACACCTCGAGCACTTCCAGCGCCCGCACGATGCGCTGGCCGTCGCTGGCCCTCAGCTTCATCGCCGCCAAGGCATCTTCTTGCATGAGAATGCGATGCAGCCTTGGCGCACCCTGCTCGTTCAGTTCGTAGCGCCACCGATCGCGCACCTGCTGCGGGATTTCCGGCATCTCGGAAATGCCCTCGCTCAGCGCGCGGAAATAGAGCCCGGTGCCGCCGACGAAAATCGGGCGCTGCCGCGCAAATGTTCCCGCCTCGATCAGCTTGCCGACATCGCGCAGCCACTTGCCGGTCGAATAGGCAACCGATGGGTGGACATGCCCATAAAGATGGTGCGGTGCCCGCGCCACATCAGCCGCACCAGGCCGCGCCGTCAGCACGTCGAGGATCGAATAGCCTTGCATCGAATCCGTATTGACGATGACGCCGCCGTGTTTCTCGGCCAGTGCAAGCGCCAGCGCCGACTTGCCGCTGGCGGTCGGCCCGGCTATCAGGATCGCGTTCTGCACGCGGCCACCGCCCGCCCCCTCATCGGAATTTCCAATGCCGCTCATTGCCACACTCATTTCTAACCCCGCCAGCCGCTCGCTGACGCCGGCGCTTGCGAATATGGCGTCAAAGGCCGTCGGTGCAAGCGCCGTTCTCTGGCTGGCCGAGGACATTGCCTGTGATCTGACCCTGCCGGCCGATGCGGACAGCACCCGCACAGGCGATCTGCTGCGTGAAGCGCTCGCCTCCGCGCCGCTCGACATCGTGGTTCAGGAGGCGGAGACCCGCCGCCGGAAACTCCTCATCGCCGACATGGATTCGACCATGATCGACCAGGAATGCATCGACGAACTCGCCGACGAAGTGGGACTGAAGGAACATGTCGCCGCCATCACCGCGCGCTCCATGAACGGCGAAATCGCCTTCGAACCGGCACTGCGCGAACGCGTGGCGCTGTTGAAAAACCTCGACATCGCCGTCGTTGACCGCATCATCACAAACCGCCTGACCCTTGCCTCGGGTGGCAAGGCCCTTGTTGCCACCATGCGCGCCAACGGCGCGTGGACAGCCCTTGTCTCCGGTGGCTTCGACCTTTTCACCAGCCGCATCGCCGCCAAGCTAGGCTTTGACGAAAACCGCGCCAATCATCTGGTCGAACATAGTGGCCGCCTGACCGGCGAAGTCAGCGAACCCATCCTCGGGCGCGCCGCCAAGGCAGACGCCCTGAACGACATCGCCTCGCGCCTCGGCCTTACCGCCGCCGATGCCATCGCTGTCGGCGACGGCGCCAACGACCTCGACATGATCCGGCTCGCCGGCACCGGTGTCGCTCTCCACGCCAAGCCGGCGGTGGCTGCAGAGGCCAAGGTGCGCATCGACCACGGCGACCTTACTGCCCTGCTCTATCTGCAAGGCTATACCAGCCAGGAATTCGTCACGTGACCCAGATCCGCACCGAACGCCTCATCCTGCGCAATTGGGAGGAGCGCGACCGCGCGCTTTTCCATCGCATCAACTCCGATGACCGCGTCATGGAGTTCTTCCCGTTCCGGCGCAGCCGTGCCGAGGCAGATGCCAAGATGGACGAATTCCGCGCCACGCTCGACCGGCAGGGCTTCGGCTGGGCCGCAGCCGAAATTGCCGCGACCGGCGACTGCATTGGCTTCGTCGGCCTCAGCCACACCGACGACACGCCCTTCATGCCCGTCGGCACCGTCGAGATCGGCTGGCGTCTCGCGCCGGAATTCTGGGGCTATGGCTATGTCGCCGAAGCCGCGAAAGCCTGGCTTCGTTACGGCTTCGAGACGATAAAGCTCAAGGAGATCGTGTCCTTCGCCGTCACCGCCAACCACCGCTCAACCGCCGTGATGGAGCGCATCGGCATGCGCGCCGATCCTGCACGCGACTTCGACCATCCCCGCGTTCCGGACGGCTACCCTCACCTGAAGCGCCATAGCTTTTACAGCATCACGGCCGAAGAGTGGGCCAGACAGCGCGAGGCCAAGCGGTAGTGAATGCCCGCGCGCTTTCAGATTTCCCGGCTGGCCCTTGCCAGACCATGTTCAACAAGCCGGTCGATGATTTCCGGGTAGCTCACCCCGCTCGCCGCCATCGCCTTTGAGTACATGCTGATATTGGTGAAGCCCGGAATGGTGTTCACCTCGTTCACGACGAACTTCATGTCTGCCATCAGGAAGAAATCGACACGCGCCATGCCGTCGCAGCCGAGCGCACGGAAAGCTTTCGCCGCCGCGTCCCGCATCGCCGTCTCGACCTCCGGCGGCAGTTCCGCCGGGACCTTCAACGCTGCTCCGGCTTCATCGACGTATTTCGCATCATAGCTGTAGAAGCCATGACTTTCCGCAGGAACGATCTCGCCGGGTCGCGAAACGAACAACCCTCCGGAAGCATCCTCCAGCACACTGAATTCTATCTCGCGCCCCTGAATGAATTCTTCGGCAAGCAGCGTGTTGTCATGCCTGAAACCTTCAGCCAGCGCCGGCATGAATTCCTGGCTCCCGGACACTTTCCTGACGCCGACCGAAGAACCCTGCCGCGCCGGCTTGACGAAAACGGGAAGCCCCAGTTCGCCCTCTAAAGCAGCGAAATCCTGCGCCGTGCCCTCGCTGATCGTGATGGACCTGGCGACGGGCAGCCCCGCAGCTTGCAGCAACCGTTTGGCGATCACCTTGTCGAGCGCAGTCGCGGAACCAAGTATGCCGCATCCCGCCAGCGGAACGCGCGCCACTTCCGCCAGTCCTTGAGCCGCGCCATCCTCGCCGTGCATTCCGTGCAGCACCGGAAACAGGATGTCGATCTTGCCGGCTTCGGTCATTTTTCCGTCCGGCCCGATTTCCACCATCCGCCCGAACCCACCGGGCACGAGGCAAATCTCGGCTCCGTGTTCAGGTTGCGCGAGCGCACCGCCTTCAACGCGGCTACGCAACCATCGCCCGTCACGCGTAACGAAAATCAGAAAGGGATCGTATTTGTCCGCAGACAGAGCATTGACGACGTTTGTCGCCGATAGCATCGAAACATCGTGCTCGGCCGAGCGCCCTCCAAACAACACGCCAATACGAAGTTTGTTTGAAACACCGGCCATAAGCATCCTTCCCCAATTCCAGATCGCCCCGCGAAAGGGAAAACCCGCTCCCGTTCAATCGGGCCGAGCTACTCTCTTTCACAACCAACATCAAAAACCGTACACTACCGGGAATAGGGCGAGACCACCGCCCTTTTCGCTTGTTTGTCAGATACTTGTCGGTGAATTCGGACTCAATCCATGCGGATCGTCACGAAGCGCAGTTCCCCGCTCTTGGAAGCCAGCATCAACAGCGCGTTCTTGCGGCCCTGCTCCTTCAGCGCACCGATCCGGTCCATGACATCCTTCGGCGTCGAGACCGATTCCTGGGCGATTTCGGTGATGACTTCGCCCGCCTGCACGCCGCGCTCGGCGGCTGCCGAATCCTTGGCCACCTCGGTCACCACGACACCGTTCACATCGGCGGCGATGCCGAATTTGCTGCGCGCTTCATCGTTGAGTTCACCGATGGTCATGCCCAGAACGGAGGCCGTCGCCACTGCCTTGTCCTGCTCGCTGCCGCCGTCTTCCTCGCCGGTTCCCTCTTCGCTGCTTGCCAGTTTTTCGCCATCCTCAAGCCGGCCAAGCGTCACCTTCACGGTCTGCTCCACGCCCTTGCGGACGATGACGACGTCTACGGCCTTGCCGACGGGGCTTTCAGCCACGATGCGCGGCAGGTCGCGCATCTCGTCGATTTCCTTGCCGTCGAAGCTTTTGACGACATCGCCCGGCTGGATGGTGCCATTGTCCACCGGTCCACCCTTGATGATACCGGCGATCAGCGCGCCCTTGGCGCTCTTCATGCCAAGGCTTTCGGCGATGTCGTCGGTCACCGGCTGGATACGGACGCCGAGCCAGCCGCGGCGCGTTTCGCCGAACTCGCGCAACTGATCGACAACGCCCACCGCAAGCTGGGAGGGAATGGAAAAACCAATGCCGATTGAGCCACCCGACGGCGAGATGATCGCCGTGTTGATGCCGATGACCTCGCCGTTCATGTTGAACAGCGGACCACCCGAATTGCCCCGATTGATGGCCGCGTCCGTCTGGATGAAATCGTCATAGGGACCGGAATTGATGTCGCGATTGCGTGCCGAGATGATGCCGACCGTCACCGTTCCGCCAAGCCCGAACGGATTGCCGATGGCCATCACCCAGTCGCCGATACGCATCTTGTTGGAATCGCCGAACTTCACCGCCGTCAGCTTATGGCCCTTCGGATCGACCTTCAGCACGGCAATGTCGGTCTTGGTGTCGGTGCCGACCAGTTTCGCCTTCAGTGTCACGCCGTCGGAGAAATTGACCTCAATGTCGTCGGCATCTGCAATGACGTGATTGTTGGTGACGACAAATCCTTGCTCGGCATCGATGACGAAGCCGGAACCCAGCGACTGCACCTTCTGCGAACCGCCGCCGCGTTCACCGCCGCGATCCTTGAAAAACTCGTCGAAGAAGTCCTGGAACGGCGAGCCTTCCGGCAATTGCGGCATGGGCACCGCACCCGGTCCCTCGGTCCCCTTCACCGTCTGTGACGTCGAGATATTGACCACCGCGCCCAACAGCCCTTCGGCAAGGTCGGCAACGGAAGCGGGACCATTTTGAGTCACGGTCGGCGCAGCGTTCTGCGCCATGGCCACCGGAACCGCCATCGAACCAGCGAGGGCAAGCGCCGTTGCGGCAAACATGGTTTTCCGCGCTGCTCGCAGAAGAACTTCGGTGGTCATCAAGGAGCTCCCGGGATTTTTAGAGATCGCGTCGCAACCGCGCTTCGCGTGCTATGATGGCATTAAATAAGGCGCGTTTGCGACCTTTGTGCCCTGCCCCGAGTAAATCATGCGTTATTCCCGGACTGATTTGTTATCAGCCCCGCACCAGCCAGACGATGCCGACGCCAATCGCGATGGCGGCAAGTCCCGCCACCCTTAGTGCGCCTTCCGGCATCGCCAGCACTTCACCGGCGAGCCGTTTGGCCAATTTCGGAAAACCGCCATAGACCAGGCCCTCTACAACGAGAACCAGGCCCATGGCTGCCAGGAAATCCTGCACCTCTACTGGCCGTTGCCAGACTGGGGTGCCGCTGCCGGCGCCGGCTGCGTTACGCCGGCGGGATTGCTGTTGGGGTTGCGGAAATAGCGGAAGAATTCCGAGTCCGGTGAAAGCACCATCGTCGTCCCACTATTGTCCAGTGCAGTCCCGTAGGCGCTCATCGAGCGATAGAACTCGAAGAAGCCCGGATCCCGCATATAGGCATCCGCATAGGTGGCGCTGCGTTCGGCATCGCCCTGACCACGCAGGATTTCAGATTCCTTCTGCGCTTCTGCGATGATTTCCACGACCTCACGGTCGGCGCGGGCGCGAATGCGCTGCGCCGCCTCGTTACCGCGTGCCCGAAGCCGCTCCGCCTCGGCCAGACGTTCGGCCTTCATGCGGTCGAAGGTCTGCTGCGAGACTTCCTGCGTAAGATCGGTACGGCGGATGCGGACATCGACGATCTCAAGCCCAAGCGAAGTGGCGTCGGGGCGCAATTGATCGCGCACCTCACGCATCATCACGCCACGCTCTTCCGAAAGCGCTGCTTCGAAATCGCGCAAGCCGTAGGCACGGCGCAGCGCCGCGTCGAGACGGGTCCGAAGCCGCTGTTCGGCAAACTCGATGCTACCCGAAACCGCTGAGCGGAACACCCGCGCATCGGAGATGCGGTAGGCGATGAAGGCATCGACTTCGTAGAACTTGCCGCCGGAAACCTGCACGCGAATGTCGTCCAGGTCGAACCGCAAGACGCGGTTCTCAACCATCTGCACGTTGTCAGCGTCGAAGAATGAGAACGGTGCCTTGAAGTAGATGCCGGGCTCGGTCTTGACGTCGACGATTTCGCCGAAGCGCAGGATGATCGCCTGCTGGCGGGCATTCACCACGAAGACCGAAGAAAATGCCAGGAAAAGAAGGACGGCAACGAGGCCGACAATGAAGGGAAGCCGATTAGCCATTACTGCGTCCCTCCGCTCGTGGGCTGCTGCGCCTGCGAACGCTTCTGGATCTCGGGAAGCGGCAGATAGGGCACGACGCCCTGCCCGCTGCCCGTCTCCACGACAACCTTGCTGGAATCCCTCAGAACCCGCTCCATCGTCTCAAGATAGAGACGCTGGCGCGTCACTTCCGGGGCCTTTGCATATTCGTCAAACACGGAAATGAAGCGCTGCGCTTCACCTTGTGCTTCCTGTACGACGCGGTTCTTGTAGGCAGCAGCCTCTTCCCGGATCTGTGCTGCCTGGCCTCGCGCCTGGCCGAGCTTCTGGTTGGAATACTGGTTCGACTGTTCGACGAACTTGTCCTCGTCCTGTTCGGCACGCTGCACTTCGTCAAACGCGTCGGCCACCTCGCGCGGCGGCGCTGCATCCTCGATCGAAATCGCATTCACGTTCAGGCCGGCCTTGTAGCCGTCCAGCGTCGCCTGGAGAATCTGGCGCACGGATTCGGCAATGCCCTGCCTGTCGTCACGGAAAATGTCCTGTGCGGGACGCCGACCCACCACTTCACGCATGGCGCTTTCGGAAACCTGGCGAAGCATCCCGTCCGGATCGGAAACGGCGAAGAGATAGGAGCGCGGATCGGAAACCTGATAGGCCACCGAAAACTGCACATTGACGATATTCTGGTCGCCCGAAAGCATCAGGCCCGCGGATTCGGTGCCCCGGGTGCCGCCGCCGATGTTGACCAGTTGCTCGGAAATCTTGGCCGTTTCCACGGTCTCGATCGGCCACCAATGGAAATGCAGGCCCGGCTCGGACAGTTCCTGCTTCGGTTCACCGAAACGCAACTCAACCGCGACCTCGTCAGGCTGAACCGTATAGACCGCCTTGAAAACCCACATCGCAAGGAGAACGAGCGCGATCAGGCCGATCATCGCCGGACTGACGCCGCCGCCACCCGGCAAGGCGCGCCGGAGCTTATCCTGCCCGCGCCGGATAATGTCTTCCAGGTCAGGCGGCGATCCCTGCGGGCCACTCGGTCCCCTTGGTCCCTGGCCCCACGGGCCTCCGCCGTTTCCTCCTCCGCCGCCGCCCCATGGGCCGCCGCCACCGCTCTTGTCGTTCCAGGGCATGAATGTCCTTTCGTCCGGAGTCCCTCAGCGCCGGTCGACGGCGCAACATCCCTAACACCTCTATAGGGACGCCAAGCCCCGCTTTCAACGTGATGAACCGGTCGAAGACGTTGTTTAGGTTAAAGATAAGGTGAGCCGCGACCCTTTGTCGTCGCTTTCACGCCAAAACACGGCAAAAGAGCTACCGCTTTCTCTCATAGACCGTATAGCGCGTCGCATGACTGTCCTTTTCGCCGGCCGGCGTATCCTCCGACCGAACAGCCTTCCAGACGGCAGGATCGATCGGCGGGAACCGTGCATCGCCGTCTATGGTAGCCAGCACATGCGTCACATGCAGGCGGTCGGTCAAAGGCAGCGCCTGCTCGTAGATTTGGCCGCCGCCGATGATGCACACTTCTTCCACGCCGCCGCTGCAACGTGTTCGCACGGTCGCCAGCGTGATCGCATCCTCTAGCGAGTTCGTTACCTCACCACCCTCCACACGGTAGTCCTTGTCGCGCGTTACGATGATGTTCAGTCGGCCGGGCAATAGCCGCCCGATGCTTTCGTATGTCTTGCGCCCCATGATGACAGGCTTGCCTATCGTATCGGCCTTGAAGCGCTTGAGGTCGGTCGAAAGCCGCCAAGGAAGACCTCCCTCGCGCCCGATGACCCCGTTTTCCGCAATTGCCACATAGATCGCCACAATCATTGCGGGCCGCCCTCATCGCTCCAGGTGTCGAGAAACAGGATCTCGATATCCTGTTCCGGGTAAAAATTCTCGGCTTCCATCTGGAATGTCGTCGGCCCGATTTTCTTAACCCCCGTCCCGCAGAACGAGACAATGCTCTTGGCATCGCCCTTGTCGATGGTCAGCCGAAACTTGCCGATGCTGCCCAGCGCCCAGTTGCCGCCGGTCGTGAGCACATAGTCGATCCGGCTTTCCGAATAGGGCGGGAAACTGTCGCCATTGGCTTTCGCGGCCTTGCGCACGGCATTCTCGAAACCACTGTCGATGCAGTAGCGCCGCTTGTAATCGTCGTAAACGCCCTGGAACTGCCCGTCATAGAAGAACGACAGTCCAGCCGTGCTGCCAACGCTCGGTTTGTAGCTGTGCGACACATGCACGTCTTTGCCAGCCGGGAATGTCGCGCGCCACCAGTAGGTCGAGCGCAACTCCCACAGCGGCGTGCGCTCCTTCTTCCAGCCCGAACCGTCGTCATACTCGTTGATGGTAATCAGCCCGCGATCGCGCCACTCGTTCGCGACATCATCGGATAGCTTCTCAAGCTGGTCGTAGACCTGCTCCGCGAACGGGTTGAGCGAAATGCCGTGTCCCGTCAGTTCCGCCGTTATGTCCAGCCCGACGGCAAACGCCTTCTGCTCCAGTTGCGGCTGGATCGGCTGGCCGTCGCTTGTCCCGCTGAAGCCGAGGAAATTATCGGACGTATCGTCGGGAATACTGACGTTGAGGTCCGGACCGCCTGCAATCTCGGGCATCGGAAAGGCGACGATGGTGGTGATGTCCGTGTCCGAGCCATTGCGGAACACGTAGTCCACCTTTACCTCTTCGCGCGAAATGAACAGGTCTTCGCTCTGCATGGCGATGACGTCGTTGCGCGAGAGGATCAGCCCGCCGGTGCCCAATTCGGCGGTGGAATCGTTGGCGAGAGCCGGCGCAGCGGCCAGCGCGAGCAAGGCGGTCAGGGCGGTGCGGAACATCATTTTTGATTCCCCATCGGTGATCTTCGCAACGTAGCGGCTCCGCTCCCTGCTTCATAGCGGGATCGGTACTCGACAAGCCTGTTCGCGGCTGGACATGCCCGTCCCGATCGGGCAGGAAATCCGCTCATGCGAACCCTTCTCGTCATCGGCATCGGCGCCGGAAATCCCGAACACATGACCGTCCAGGCAATCTCCGGCCTGAACCGCGCCGACGTGCTGTTCATCCCGGACAAGGGCGCGAAGAAAAGCGACCTCTCCGGCCTGCGCCGTGAGATTTGCGACCGCTTCGTCACCAACCCGAAATCCCGCCGCGTCGAGTTCGACGTGCCCGTGCGCGATGAGCCCGCCCCCTCCTATCGAACCACGGTGGACGATTGGCACGAAGACATCGCTGGCATCTACGAAGCGCTCATCCGCGACGAGCTTCCCGACGACGGTTGCGGCGCGTTCCTGATCTGGGGCGACCCCTCGCTCTATGACAGCGCGCTTCGCATCCTCGAACGGGTGAAGAAGCGCGGCAATATCGAGTTCACCGTCGAGGTCGTCCCCGGCATCACCGCCGTGCAGGCGCTCGCCGCCAGCCACAAGATCGCGCTGAACCGCATCGGCGACCCGATCCTGATCACCACCGGCCGCCGGCTCATCGAAGACGGCATGCCCGCCAATGCCGGCTCCGTCATTGTCATGCTGGACGGCAAATGCGCCTTCCAGACCTTGGCGGACACCAATCTCGTCATCCACTGGGGCGCGTATCTCGGCACGCCGGACGAAATCATCATCTCCGGCCGCCTCGGCGACGTTGGTAACCGCATCGTTGCAACCCGCGCCGAGGCCCGCGCCCGCAAGGGCTGGATCATGGATACCTATCTCTTGCGCAAATCCGGCGAACCGGAGGAATAGCGGCAGCTTTTCTTCCAACGCACCGCCGGACTAGCGTCAGGGCGAGTCGAAAATGGCGGTTTTCGAGAACCGAAGCGGAGCGTACTAAAGTACGTGAGCATCGGAAGCGCAGGAAACTGCTTTGCAGGCCGTCCTCACGCTAGTTCGTCAGCCAGCGTCGATTTCTGCTTGCAGCGCCTGCATATGCGTCGAGGCGGCAGATGCCGCAGCGCGTTCGATGGCGCGAAAGCGGCTCACCACCGCAAGCCCGATCGGCGTCAGTTGCGCGCCGCCGCCACGCTTGCCGCCGGTCTGCGCACTCACCAGCGGCTTCCCGAACACGCGGTTCATGTCCTCGACCAGATCCCAGGCGTGCTTGTAGGACATCTCCATCGCCCGCGCCGCGGCCGAGATCGATCCGAAGGAGGCGATATTTTCGAGCAGTTCGATCTTGCCGGGCCCGATGCGCCCGTCAGGATCGAGATTGATGCGTAGGCTTAAGGAGGGCATCTCGCATGTCCGCAGTTCATTTCACACAGGCATAAAGCCATTTCGTTGCTACCGCTATTCCAAAATGGAATAGCGGTGTCGCATTGTTGTCACGCGTCCAGTTCACGGCGCAGTCCGGCGGCCGTATTTGCCTGGTCGAAGCTCACGGTCTTGATCACCGCGAACACCGGCAGGCCGGACTTGAGCTTCAGCCCTTGGCGCGATTGTTCGGTGATCCGCGCCATGATCGCGGCGCCGCCGCAGTCGATCCTGACTTCGGCCGTCGCCCCTGCGCCCTTGTCGATCGACGCCACTTTTCCAGCCAGTATGTTCAAGGCGCTAAGGCCCTTTGGCCGCTCCGTAGCGATCATCACGTCGCGTGCGCGAATGCGTATGCGTACCGGCGCGCCGACCTCGACATCGACCCGAGGCACCCTGATCTCGCCGGCAACCGAGGAAAGCACCGTCATGCCGAAGGCCTCGTCATGCCGTGCCACCCTGGTCTCCAGCACCGCGCCACCCTCGCCGCGTTCATCGGCGGGCAGCAGGTCCAGCCGCTGCATGATCTCGACGGTCGGCCCACTGGCCGCCACCTTGCCGTTTTGCATCACGACGACATCGCTGGCCAGCCGCGCCACCTCGCTGATCGAATGGCTGACATACACCATCGGGATCTTCATCTCGTCGCGCAGGCGCTCGATATAGGGCAGGATTTCCGCCTTGCGCGCCTCATCCAGCGAGGCCAGCGGCTCATCCATCAAAAGCAGCTTCGGGCTAGCCAGAAGCGCACGGCCGATTGCCACTCTTTGCTTTTCGCCGCCCGAAAGTTTGCCGGGACGCCTCTCCAGCAGCGCGCTGATCCCCAGAAGCTCGACCACCGCGTCCATCTCGACATAGCGCTCACCGGCGGGCGTAAACCAGCGACCAAAATTAAGGTTGTTCTTCACGCTCATATGCGGAAACAGCCGCGCGTCCTGGAACACCATGCCGATACGCCGCTTGTAGCGCGGCACGAACACGCCCTTTTCGGTATCGACCAGCACGCGGCCGTCGCTCTCGATGCGCCCTTGCTGCGGGCGGGCAAGCCCTGCAATCAGGTTGATCAGCGAACTCTTGCCCGAACCGGACGGCCCAAACAGCGCCGTAAGCCGTCCCTCGCTGGCGAAACGGGCGTCCAGCTCGAAAGCGCCCAGCCGGTGGCGAATGTCGACCGAGATCGTCATTCGATATCCATCCGCTTGCCGACCCTGCGCGCCAGCACTTCGGATGCAACGAGCGCCAGCATGGAAATCACGATGCTGATAAGCGTCAGCCTCAGTGCCCCTTCGTCGCCTCCCGGCACCTGCGTAAAGGTGTAGATTGCCGACGGCAGCGTCTGCGTCTCCCCCGGAATGTTGGAAACAAACGTAATGGTCGCGCCGAACTCGCCCATTGCCTTGGCAAAGGACAGGATGGAGCCCGCAATGATGCCCGGTAAAATCAGCGGCAGCGTCACGACCGTAAAGACCCAGAGCGGATTTGCCCCCAACGTCCCGGCGGCTGCCTCCAGCTTGCGGTCTACGGATTCTATGGAAAGCCGGATCGCCCGCACCATCAGCGGAAAGCCCATCACACCGCAGGCAAGCGCGGCGCCCGTCCAGCGGAAGGAAAAGACGATGCCGAAATGCTCGGCTAGGAACGCACCCGCCGGGCCGCGCCGGCCAAACGCCAGCAAAAGCAGGTAACCGGTCACCACCGGCGGCAGCACCAGCGGCAGATGGACGAGGCCATTCACCACCGTCTTGCCCCAGAAGCGCCAGCGCGCCAGCGCATACGCAATGGCGATGGCAAAGGGGATGCTGACCAGCATCGCCACCGTCGCCACCTTGATCGACAGATGGACCGCATTCCATTCATCGGGAGTGAGGTCCAGCAGCCAGTTCATGTCTTACTTCTGAAAAGTCGGTTGAATGTCGGTGCCTGTCGAAATCCAGGCCGACACATATCATGAATGGCGACTTCCGGGAGCCGGAGAAAAACTTGCGTCAATCTGTTGCCGGAGCCGCGAAAATCGCCATTGTCAGCCGTTCTTGCCAGTGCAAACTCAGTTGCTGGCCGGTGCCAGAACCGTGAAGCCCTGCTCTTCGAAAAGCTTCTTGGCCGCATCGGTGCGCAGGCACTTCAGGAAGGCCGGGGTATCGTCGTCCTTGGACTCAGCAGTCTGCGCGACCGGATAGATGATCGGCTTGTGCGAATCTTCCGGGAACGTGCCGATGACCTTGACGCCCGGCTCTGCAACCGCGTCGGTTGCATAAACGATGCCGGCAGCAGCTTCGCCGGTCGACACCAGCTTCAGCGCGGCGCGCACGTTTTCGGCCTGGGCAAGCTTGCCCTCGACCGAGCTCCACATGCCGAGCGATTCAAGCGCTTCCTTGCCATACTTGCCGGCCGGAACCGCCTTGACGTCGCCCATCGCGAGCTTGCCGTCGCCGATTACCGCTGCAAGATCCGCACCCTTCTCGAGCTTCACTTCAGCCTTCGAATCCTTCGGCGCAACCAGCACGATGCGGTTGCCGAGCAACTGGACTTCGGTGTCGGTCTTGGTGAGCTTCTTCTCGGAAAGATACTTCATCCAGTCGAGATCGGCGGAGATGAACACGTCGGCCGGAGCGCCTTCCTCGATCTGCTTGGCCAGTGCCGAGCTGGCGGCATAGGAAATCTTCGCAGCTTCGCCAACTTCCGGCTGGCAGGCCGTATTCACCGCGTCGAGGGCATTCTTCAGGCTCGCTGCCGCGAATACGATCACTTCATCGTCGGCCTGCGCTGCCGGCGCCATCGCCATCATCACCGCAGCCACGCCACCAGCGGCGGCCAGCGCCTTCAAACCAAAACCCTTACCCATCAACATGAAACTCTCCCTGATCTGTCGCAACCTTGTTGCCAATTCCTTCGGCCAAAGCCGGAAAAACGATATATCCACCTGAATATAACAATGGAAGCCTTTTGCTCGGAATTGTCCAACAATATTCCTTCAGCGCTCCGCTCGAAGCGGCAACGCGCCAGTACTTTCAAGATAAGTTGAAGGCGTCCTGCATCCCGCAATCGGCGGCCAACACCCCGCCTACCGAGCCGAACGCGGCCGGCTAAGGCGCTGTTCCAATCAAAGATTTTGGCCGGCCCGCGGCCACGCCATCGTCAAGACACAAGCTTTTCCGTATAAGGGCAGCCAGACATCACATCAGGAGACTTCACATGAAAATCAGCGCACGCAACCAGCTCAAGGGCAAGATCGTCGAGGTTGCCAAGGGTGCGACCACCGCCCATGTGCGCATCGACATCGGCGGAGCAATCGTCACCGCCTCGATCACCAACGAAGCGGTCGACGAACTGAAGCTCAAGGTCGGCTCTGAAGCCTATGCCGTCATCAAGGCTTCCGACGTCATGGTCGCTGTAAGCTAGGGTCAAGAGCCGATCAAACTGCGATCGGCGCCTTGATCGAGGCGTCGGCCACGTAATTGTCCAGCCGAAAGTCCTCGAAGCGGAAGGCAAACAGGTCGTCCACTTTCGGATTTATCCACATCGTCGGCAATGGCTTGGGCGTGCGGGCAAGCTGCTCGCGCGCCTGTTCGAAGTGATTGCTGTAGATGTGCGCATCGCCCAGCGTGTGCACGAAGTCGCCCGCCCTTAGCCCGGTCACCTGCGCCACCATCATGGTCAGCAACGCGTAGGAGGCGATATTGAACGGCACGCCCAGGAAAATGTCCGCCGAGCGCTGGTAAAGCTGGCAGGACAGCCGGCCGTTGGAAACATAGAACTGGAACAGGCAGTGGCACGGCGGCAAGGCCATGTCGTCCACCTGCGCCGGGTTCCAGGCCGATACGATCAGCCGGCGTGATTGAGGATTTCGCCGCAACTCTATGAGAAGATTCGCGATCTGGTCGATCTCGCCACCATCGCCGTCAGGCCAGGAGCGCCATTGGCGTCCGTAGACCGGGCCGAGGTCGCCCTTCTCGTCCGCCCACTCGTCCCAGATGGTGACGCCGTGGTCGTTGAGATATTTGATGTTGGTGTCCCCGGCCAGGAACCACAAAAGCTCGTGGATGATCGACTTCAGGTGCAGCTTCTTCGTCGTGATGACCGGAAAGCCGCGCTCGAGATCATAGCGCATCTGGTAGCCGAATACTGAGCGCGTACCCGTCCCGGTACGGTCGCCCCGGTCGGTGCCATTGTCCAGCACATGCTGCAAGAGATCGAGATATTGCCGCATTGGTCCCGTCCGATTCGATTGAGGAACCAGTATAGCCCTGCAATCTCTTACCGAATACCTGAAACCGCCCTCGGCACGGCCGCGCCCACAGCTTCAACGCGTCGAAGCACAGCAGCCGAACGAAACGCTGCCCGCCCGGCCCTCATGATACGTCAGCATTTAGGGCGCTGAAATTTAGCGTCAGGGTGAGACGAAAATGGCGATGTTCGAGAACCGGAGCAGAGCGTACTTAACGTACGTGAGCACCGGAAGCGCACAAACCACACGGCACAACGACGTCACCCCGTCGTGCTTGGAGGTCCCGATCAGTGAAGGGAAAGCCGCTCCGGGGAGACGAATAGCTGTGGTTTCGAGAACCGGAGCGGAGCGTACTTAAGGTACGTGAGCACCGGAAGCGCAGAAAACGCTGCTAGTCGGCCGCCGGAGTGGAGTTTCCGAAGCTAAAGGGATTTGAGTTTACCAAGCTCCTTGGCCACCAGATAGTAGAACGTCACGCGGCCTTTCGAACTGTCGGCGGCCATGGCCTTGGCGACCTTGGCGACGGCGGCTTCTGCCTTGGCTGCATCGACACCAAGCTTCTTCACGCCCCAATTGTCGCGCACGCGGTCGAGTTCCTTCTTGTCGCTGGCGGCAACAAGCGAAGAATCCTTGTTTCGAAGCGCAATGCCCAGATGCTTCACGATCTTTTCGACCACGGCGGCATCAGCGCCGGCATCGTACTTCTTCACGTCTGCAAGGTAGTCAGCCATGGAATTTCCCCTCATCGGAGCCAAATTTCACATCAGGCACCGGGGGATGGGCATCCGCTGCAACCTGCACGCTAGGTGAGTCCCCCTGCACCACCGGCGGAGCTTCGGGGAAATTGGCATCGAGAGTCAAGACTTTGCGTTGCAATCCCGGCAGACGACAACCACGGGCCTGCCGCTCTTCCATTTGCCGCCGCCGCCCCCTATATTCGCTTCGTCGGCTTGACCGACTATGGCGATAAATGGGCGATGTAATAAGCCGTTCGGACCCGGGGGCGGTACCCGGCGCCTCCACCAAAAACCGCTTTGTACAAGCAGAGCGGCTTTTGCTGGGGGCGAAATAGGATCGACGAAGGTGTAAAGATCGTACTTTTGCCCGGCATTGTACCACCGTTATCGGGCTAAACTTATAGTTGCAAACGACAACTATGCTGAGGCACGTCTCGCTGCTTAATGCGGTGCGACAGTCTCGAATCAAGCCCTAGGGGTTAGCCCCTCTAGGCGGGGTTCGGAGGTACCTGGCAACAGAAACCTCCACTTCTCCCCCATCTCCAGCCAGCCCCTGCCCTGCATTCATTTGCGGTTTGCAGTTTTTCGACGTCAATCCATCTCGGCCCGGATGATCATATGTCCAGACATTCCATCTGGCTTGGATAAAGAGCGGCCTTCGGCAGGCAGCTTCGATTGACCTAAGGCTCAGTCGGCGCAAAATTGCGATCAGGGCAGCCGCATAAGCTCCCGTATCAGGAGAGACCGGCATTCAATTTTTGAGGAACAAAGCAATGAGACTGCAGGAATTTCTAGGATCGCTGCCGGGCTTTAGGGGCTGGTCTCGATTTCGGTATGAAGGAATTCCACTCAGGCTCAATGATGATGAATGGTTTGGTTATCTAAAGCGAAGCGTTTCAGATGCTAGCTTGGGGCTTCCTGGCTTCCCACCCGCCGAAGTCCAGTCACGCTACATCGGCAGCCACGGCGTGGGGTCACTGAAGGAGGTTCGCAAATTTCACTCCCACATTCGAAAGCAGACCGACTTTTCCAACGCTGCACCGATCCTTGATTTTGGCTGCGGATATGGCCGCATGATAAGGGCTTTCCTCAACGATTTTAGACCTGATCAGCTGTTCGGGGTCGACGTCAGTGACGAGGCGCTAGGCTTCGTTAAATCGACGGGCGTGCCTGGAGCCTACTATCAGATCAGTCCTGGCGGCAGCCTTCCATTCGACGACAATTCATTTGGCCTTGTGTATGCCTATTCGGTTTTCACCCATCTATCCGAGCCGGAGCAAGACAACTGGTTGGGAGAAATCCAGCGTGTACTCAAGCCCGGCGGCACCATAATTGCGACTGTCGAGCCGCCGAGAGTGTTCGAACACTTTGCGACCATCGATCTGACAAAACCCGTTAACGATCCCTGGCGCGCTGAAAACGCTCGGATAATCCAAGGCGACCCAACATTTGGTGAAGCCCTTAGGGAACGCGGTTTCACCTACTTTGGTGGACAACACTATGGCGATGCATTCATGACGCCCGAGTACGTCAGGGATCATTGGGGTAGTTGGTTCGATATCGTCGACCATCTTGATGACCCACAGCGTTTCTTTCAGGCAGTCGTAACGGCCAGAACCAGAAGCTCTTAATTTCACGGTCCCGAATTGACCCAACCAGCCTGGCTGGCAGTGGGTCGGCCGGGCTGTCAAGCCAACCAGTCGATTGCGAGCGTCCTACTCAGCACCAGCATTGGAAGAACCTGATCCGAGAATAGAACCGATCATCCTTGTTGCCCCCCACCCACGATAGAAGGAAGGAGATGGCATGTTTAAGAGGTCGCGTGACGTTTTGACACCCGAAGAAGTGGGTCGCGTCTACGTCTCAGGAACCGGCCGGGCAGGCACGACCTTTCTGATACAGATTCTGACGAACCTAGGGCTGGATACTGGTTTCCACAACTCCCGCGACGTGGGTTACTACCCCACTGCGCGGGCAGGCATGGAATGGGACATCTATGACAGATGTGGTCCAACTATCATCAAGAGCCCGTTTCTATGCGACCACGTAGACGACCTACTCGCCGCGGGCTTTAAGTTTCGCCATGTGATCGTTCCGATACGCGATATCGCAAGTGCGGCAGCAAGCCGGAGGCTGGTTCAATTCCAGACTACAGGGCGAACAGACGGAGATCCTGTCGCCGGAGGGCTATGGGGGACCAAAGTGGGTGACGATCAAGAGAATGTACTTGCTCGCAAGTTTGCTGCCCTCATTGAAGCCTTGGTGCGCAACGAAGTCCCCATGACATTCGTCAATTTCCCCCGCATAACGAAAGATGAACATTACCTCTTTGAAAAACTTGGCCCCGTCTTCCCCGAAGTTAAATCCAAACAATTCCACGAGGCGTTTCAGGCAGTGGCACGACCCGAACTCGTTAATCAATTTCCACCATAGGGCGGAAAGGACGAAGCGGGTTAAAGAACTACTTGCCCCGAAAAGAAGGTATCCACTTGTTCCGGCGTGAATCAAGGTGCAACAAAGCTGGCCTTCATCACCTAATAGGTGCGGACTAAAATGGCTCGATTCTAAGAGACGAGCGGCAAAAGCCGAATTGGTTTGCAGCCCATGCGTCAAATAATGCATTTAAGCTACGGAAGGCGAACTGCATCTTGGCTGTCGAGAGGCCGCACAATCTAAAACAGGCGGAACGGGTTGCGAAAAATCACCCCATCAACGTGATCAACAACTAACTTCTCGTCGGCAAACCAGATTGAGACATCGCACTTGGGGCAACTATCCCACTGCTGGGATTGCTTTCAAGATAAACCTCCACTTCTCTTCCCCATCTCCAATCAACGAACTGCAGCCATTCCAGGTTGCATGGGCGTGCCATTTGTCGCCGCTCAGGCACTCATCTATTCGGAAAACCACATGCCAGACACAAGCAATCGCTTCATCGTCATCACCGGCGGGCCGGGTTCCGGCAAGACAACCCTGATCGAAGCCCTGCGCTCCCTCGGCTTCACGACCTCGCCTGAAGCCGGGCGCGGCATCATCCAGCACCAGCAGGCAATTGGCGGCCCGGCCCTACCCTGGCGCGATGCCGCGCTCTTTGCCGAACTGATGCTCGCTTGGGAATTGCGCTCCCATGCAGCGGCAGCCGTCGGGTCAGGCCCGGTGTTCTTCGACCGCGGCATCCCCGACACCATCGGTTTCCTCAAGCTAAACGACCTCGTCGTGCCGACGCACATACTTGAAGCGGCAAGGCTGCACCGCTACCAGCGCTGCGTCTTCATCGCCCCGCCATGGCCGGAAATCTTCATTCAGGATGCCGAGCGCCGCCAGACGCTCGCGGAAGCCGAACGCACCTACGCAGCAATGATCGAAACCTATTCAAGCTTCGGCTATAAACTGGTGCAGTTGCCGCTCGCTCCGATCGAAGAGCGTATCCGCTTCATTCTCGCCGAAAGCGGCGGCCTGCAACCCGGCATTTCGACCACTCATCCACACCCACGTCGGTAGCTCGAAACGAAATTGCAGGCGCGCATCTGGCGTCTCCCGCCAAGTCTTCTATATGCGGGTGACGTATATGCGGTTTACGACGCCCCCAAGCTTGATTACAGCTATTCAGGCGATTCAACGGAACCACCCATGGCCGACGACCACATCCGCTACGACATTCTCGCCCAGGAGGCCCTGCGCGGCGTGATGCGCAAGGTGCTGGCTGAAGTCGCGCGCGCCGGCCTGCCCGGCAATCATCATTTCTTCATCACCTTCCTCACCGGTGCGCCCGGCGTGCGCATTTCCAGCCGCCTGCGCGAGCGCTATCCCGAACAGATGACCATCGTCATCCAATTCCAGTACTGGGACCTGAAAGTCACCGACACCGGCTTCGAAATCGGTCTTTCTTTCTCCGACATTCCCGAAAAGCTGGAGATCCCGTTCTCTGCCGTACGCGGCTTCTATGACCCCTCGGTGAACTTCGAACTCGAATTCGACGTCAAGTCCGAACCGTCCGAAGCAGCCGAGCCCACCGAACCCGAGACGCCGCCGATTTCCATCGTCGCGGAAGCAAAGCCCGCACCGGCATCGAAGAAGAAATCGGCCGAAGCGGAAAAGAAGGAACCCGCCGCCGACGCATCGGCTGGCAAGGGAGCCGACGTCGTCTCGCTCGAC
Organism: Mesorhizobium sp. FG116; assembly: GCF_057809835.1. Classification (NCBI taxonomy): domain Bacteria; kingdom Pseudomonadati; phylum Pseudomonadota; class Alphaproteobacteria; order Hyphomicrobiales; family Phyllobacteriaceae; genus Mesorhizobium; species Mesorhizobium sp. FG116. Next base: position 94,820 of record NZ_JBMDKS010000015.1, on the reverse strand, counting down.
GCCTTCCGCAAGAAGTAGACCGCCGCAAGGGGCGCACCGCGATGGCCGAAATCGTCAACCTGCGTCAGGCCCGCAAGCAGAAGGCCCGCAGCGAGAAAGAGCGCATCGCCGCCGAAAACCGCGCCATCCATGGCCGCAGCAAGTCCGAGCGCGAGCGCAAAAGCCTGCTTGAGAGTAAGGCGACAACCTTCCTCGATGCGCACCGCCGTTCGCCCGGCCGCGAACCCGGCGATCAATGAGCGCCCCGCCCGCATCCGCCGCGCGGTGAACTGCGATGGCAATCGTCGAAAAGCACTCGGTCACCATTCGCGGCCACCGCACCAGCTATTCGCTGGAAAAGCCCTTTCATGACGATCTCGTCGCCATTGCCGCCAGCCGCGACATGCCGCTCGCCGCCCTGATCGCCGAAATCGACGAAAACCGTCCACGCACCGCCAACCTGTCGTCAGCCCTCAGGCTCTACGTGCTGGACTGGGCCAAGCGGCGATAGCGCAAGACCGAAAACCCTCTTTTACGTGAAGATCATTCGCTCGGACTCGGCAGCCCTACAACTCAGCCGCCATCGAGCGATTTCAGCAGATTCTCCAACGAGAACGGCTCCGCATTCTGCTGCGGTGCAGTCCCCTGCGCGGGTGCGTTGTCGTTGGCAGGCGGCAGCGGCTTTCGCTCCACGCCGGGCAATTGCGTCGCCTTGTTGCGCTCGGCTTCCAGCCTTGCCCGCTCCGCCTCTGCCTGGCGCATCGCCTGTTCGGCCTTCTGACGCTCCGCCTCCTCGCGCGCCCTCTGGTCGGCTTCGGCCTTCGCAGCCTCATCCGCGGCCTTCGCGTCCGCCTCAGCCTTCGCGGCAGCCTCCGCTTCCGCAGCAGCTTTTGCTTCCGCTTCCGCCTTCAGCCGAGCCTCTTCCGCGGCTTTCGCCTCGGCCTCGGCCTTCAGCCGCGCTTCCTCCTCTTGCCTCCGCAGTTCCTCCGCCGCCCGCTCGCGCTCCGTCTGCAAGGCGGCGTAGTAACGAGCCTCGCGCCTCAGCCTCTGCTTTTCCAGGAGCACGGCCTGCATCGCTTCAACCCGCTGCTGTTCCTTTTCCAGCGCACGTTGCGTCAGGAATTGCGCCAGCGGCGCGCTGTCGAAGCTGCGCGTCGTCGCGGCTGGCGTTCCCTCGATCGCGAAATTCAGCGCCGGCTCGGACCCGACCAGCGCATCGTCGCCGGCCTTGTAGGCAATCGTTCCACGCGCCGCCACCGTTCCCGCCGCAAGGTCGGCGCTGAGATCGGCAGTCAGCTGCGAAGCCGCATTGGCGAATGTCACCGGCGGCGCGCGCAATATGCCGTTGGCGACGGTGAACGCGATATCGGCATCCTGCGCCGGAAAACTGCCCTGCGCCGCGATTGCCGGCGCGAAAGCCGAAGTCTGCGCGGCATTGATGTCGCGCCCGATCTCATCCGCCTTGGCCAGAAATGCCGGCAACGCGTCCGCATTGAGGTTCTCGACCGTCACGCCCTTCAGCGTTGCCGTGCCCGAGCCGGACAGCGCAGCGATCATGCCATCCACCGACTTGCCGCTGGTCGAGACCGAGGAGGAGAAATTGCCGCTGCCGGAAATGCCCCCGTTGGGCAGCGCCGCGCTCAAATCCGCGCCCGAAACTGTCATCTGCCCGTTGAGCAGGCCGGTTCCATCTGTGTTTTTCAAGTCGAACATGCCGGAAAGCTCGCCGCCGAACAGCTTTGCCTTCAGGCTGGAAACGCGAAGCCCGTCATCATCGAGCTTCACGGAAAATGCCGCGTCATAGGCCGTGGCAAAGCGCCCGGCCGCCAGCGTCGCCGTGCTGATGTCGAGTTCGGCATTGAACGGCACCGCCGACGCCTGCGCAAATGGCGCCGTCGGCCAGCCTTTCGGTGCCTGCGTGAACGAAGCGTCACCGAACAGCATTACCGCCGCCGGATCGAGATCGACCTCGTCAACGACAACGGCCCCGGTCAGGAGCGGCTTGCCGCCCCTTATCGCCGCGTTGATGTCGCCGGAAACCGCGATTTCGTTCACCGCGCCCGTCAGCCCGCCCAGCACCAGCAACCCGTTGGCATAGTCTGCCTCGGCGTTGAACGTCGTCGATGTGCCGGTGCCCATGCCGGGCAGCGCCACGCCCGTCGTCATCAGCCACGGCTCGATGTCGGCGGCTTCCAGGCTCACCTTGCCCTTGATTGCCGGACCTTGGGCGGAAACCGCTACGCTGCCGTCGAAACCGGCCTTGAAATCTTCGCCGCTCAGGCTGGCGGTTGTCGCCAGGCCTTCGCCGAGCGTGCCCTTGGCGGCAATGTCGGTCGTGCCTGCGCCGGTCAGGCCAAGCGGCAGCGCGGGCAGGCCATAGAGCGCCAGAAGCGCCGTGGCGTCGTCGTTGCGGGCGTTGAATGTCAGCGCCAGCGGGGCTTTGGCAAACTCCGTCATCTTGCCCTGCGCCGAAAGCGTTGCCGAAAAGGCGGAACCGCCCGCAGCTCCTTGCGCGGAAAGCGCAAGGCCTGTCGTGCCATCGCCATTTTCGGCTGCACTTGTCACAAGGTCGATGCGCGCATCCTCGAACAGGCCGCCATAGACCTTGGCGCGCTCAGCCAGCCCTTTCAGCACGGCATTGCCGGGATAGCGCTCCGCAGCGACATCGATCAGCGGCGCGAGATCGACCGCCACCACCGTGGCATCAAGGTTTCCGGTCGGGCTGGCCGGAAAATCCTTGATCCGGCCCGTCGCGCTGATCGACGCGCCGGCAAGGCCCGTCACCGCAAGCCGATCCACCTCCAGCACGCCCTCGCGCAGCCTAAGCTGCGTATCGACCTTGTCGGCGGTCATGCCGCCGGCATCCACCGGCCCGGCCACGATCTGGAAATCGAGATCATGGTCGGCAAAGCGGTTCGCCCCCTTGTCGCTGACGAAGATGGAGGCGAATGCCGCCAACCCTTCCACGTCCAGTTGGCCGCCCTTCAATTGCATCGCCACGGAAGGCCGCGCCTCGCCCGGCTCCTTGGCCTCGATACTGCCGTTGAACTTCGCCTTGCCGAGGATGAGTTCGAGGTTGCTGAACGTCTGCTGGCCGTTGGTAATGTCCACATCAGCCTTGAAACCAGCTCCGGGCAAGCGCCTGATCGCCTCGTCCACATCCTTGGAAAGCCAGGCGGCAAAACCGGAAGGCTGCGCCACCGCCAACAGCAGCGAGCCCCTGAAGCCGAACGCATCGCCCGTGCTGAGCTTGCCCGCCGCTTCCAGCGTCGAGCGGCCGGGCAACGTCGCGCCCAGAGAATGAACCGTCCAGCCGCCTTCGGCCGGCTCCGCCGAAAAATGCACGTCGCGGATCGTCGTATCGCCAGCCACCACCGCCGGAAGCTTGACCTCGACGGAACCCGGAATGGTCGGCCGCGGTATTTTCAGCAGCGCCTTTTCAAGGCCACTCACCCGCTCCGCCAGCGTCAGCCCGGATTTCGCCTCTGCACCCACGGCTTCGTCAAATTGCACCTGCGCCCCGGAAGCCTCGATACGGAAGCGCGGCTCGTCGCCATAGTCGATCGAGGCTGTGCCATCGGCGGTGTAGGGATTGTCGAGCGGTCCCGTCTCGAAGCGGAATTCGTCGATGGCAAGCTGCTTGTGGTCCAGGTTGAACTTGCCGTTCAGCCGGTAGCCGGGCTCTGCCTTGGCATCGCTGACCTTGACCGCCTCCCCGCTGCCATCGCGCAGGGTCACTTCGCCCTTGTCGTCCTCCAGCATCTTGAACTGGCCGGCATAGAGCAAAGCGCCGTTTTCCACATGCGCATTGCCGTCGGTCTCGATGGTCAGCGGATAGGCGTCCGGGTCGAGCCGCAACCGAAGCCGCATCTGCCCGTCTTCGGAAACCCGTCCGGTCGAGGCGGTTACCGCACTGCGCAGGCCGTCGAACAGAAGCGACCCATCGAGCCGCCAAGGCCCGACCAGCGACTTTGCCGAAACTGTCGAGTTTATCTCGGAGAGAACATGGCTGCGCCCGCCTGCTCCATGGTGAAGCTCAATTTCGCCGTCGGTGATGGTCAGCTTCTCAATGGCGATCTGGCTGGCGTCAAAGGGTGAAGATGGCCGCACCGTCCAGTCGATGGCGCCGTCCGCACCGACATCGATCGTGCCTTTCGGCCGCACCAGCCGCATGTCGAAGATCAGCACTTCGCCGCGCAGGAATGGCGCAAGCTCCGCATCCATCGAAAACGTTTCGACCGTCATCGCCGGTTGGCCATCCGGCCCGCCTGCCACCGCGACATCGGAAAAGGTCACGGAGGGGAATGGCAAAAGCCGTGCTGTCGCATCGCCGCGCACCGTCACCTTGCGGCCAAGCACGGCACTTGCCTCGCGCTCGAAATCGGCGCGATAGCCCTTCCAGTCAATGAATGGCGGCACGGCCAGCGCTGCAATAAGCACCAGCACGAACAGGCCGCCAACGATCACAAATAGGCGTGCGAGCATCAGCCTCGATCATTCGATTAGGTTCGGCGCACTCTACCTGCATCGGCGTGTCGATAAAGAGGCAATCGAAAGGCTCTGTTTCCTTCTCCCCGTTTTACGGGGAGAAGGTGGCCCGAAGTGCCGGATGAGGGGCAGCACTAGCTTGGAACTGTTCGCACTACCCTTCATTCGGCTCGTCAAATCACCTCAAGCATCCACCCGCACGATCTTCCCTGGATTGAGGATGTTGAGCGGATCGAGCGCCTGCTTGATCGTGCGCATCACATCAACGCCGTGGCCGAGCTCATGGCGCAGGAAGCCGGCCTTGCCCTGCCCTATGCCGTGCTCGCCGGTACAGGTGCCGTCCATGGCGATAGCACGCATGTTCAGCCGCGCCACAAATGCCTCCACCTTGGCGATCTCGGCCCGGTCGTTCGGGTCCATCAGCACCAGCGTATGGAAATTGCCGTCGCCGGCATGACCAACGATCGGCGCGATCAGCTCCATTTCGGCAATGTCGGCCTCGGTCTCGGCGACGCATTCCGCCAACCGGGAAATCGGCACGCATACATCCGTCGAAAGCCCTTTCGCTCCCGGCCTCAGCGTCAGCGAAGCCCAGTAGGCGTTGTGGCGCGCATCCCACAGCTTGGCGCGCTCCTCCGCCACGCTCGTCCACAAAAACGGCCCGCCTCCCTGCTCCTCGGCGATCATGCCGAAACTCTCCGCCTGCTCGGCCACGCTGGCATCGCTGCCGTGGAACTCGAGGAACAGGCACGGACCCTCCGGGTAATCGAGCTTCGAATAGTTCTTCATCGCCCGCATCTGTAGGCCGTTCACCAGTTCGATCCGCGCCACCGGAATGCCCATCTGGATCGTCGCGATCACCGCCTGGCAGGCCGCGTCCAATGTCGAGAACGGGCACACCCCGCCTGAAATCGCCTGCGGTATGCCCTGCAGCCGCAAGGTCAGCGAGGTGATGATGCCGAGCGTGCCCTCCGAGCCGACCAGCAGCCGCGTCAGGTCGTAGCCGGCGGAGCTTTTCTTCGCCCGCTTGGCCGTCGTCACCGTCTCGCCATTGGCCATCACCGCCGTCAGCGACAGCACGCTCTCACGCATGGTGCCGTAGCGAACGGCGTTGGTGCCGGATGCCCGTGTCGCCGCCATGCCGCCCAGCGAGGCGTTCGCGCCCGGATCGATCGGGAAAAACAGACCGGTATCGCGCAGATATTTGTTCAAGTCTTCGCGGGTAACGCCCGGCTCCACCGTGCAGTCGAGGTCTTCCGCATTGACGGCCAGAATGCGGTTCATCCGCGACGTATCGAGCGAAATGCCGCCGCCCGGCGCATTCACATGCCCTTCAAGCGAAGACCCCACGCCAAAGGCGATCACTGGAACGCGATGCTCGGCGCAGGCCCGCACCACGTCCTGCACTTCCGCCGTCGTCTCGGGAAACACCACGCCGTCCGGCACCTGGTTCGGAATATAGGTCGTGGTATGTCCGTGTTGTTCGCGGATCGATTGGCCGGTTTGGAAACGTTCGCCAAACCTCTGCTTGAGAATTCCGAGAACGGCGGCGATGCCTTCCTCGTTGCGTTCCACCGCCATCAGGTCGCTAAGAGCCATGTGTCCTCCGCGAATGGGCGAGCCCCGCCCCTTGCCACGCGTCTATCGATCCGTACTGTGCCTTTCAAACCGTGTTGTCCAGCACATCAAATGTCGAATGGAGACCTGCCCCGCATGACCGCTGCCCCTTTGATCTCGCGCGTGATGGATATCGAGAAGGACTGGATCGACTATAACGGCCACCTCAACATGGCTTATTACAACGTGCTGTTCGATCGCGGCTCCGACGAGGCATTCGAGTTGCTGGGCATGGGCCCGACCTACGCCAGGGAGCGCAAGTTCACCATCTACACGGCGGAAGTGCATGTCTGCTACGTCCAGGAAATCCACCTCGACCACAAGGTCAACGTCTCCTTCCATTTGCTCGACTGGGATGCCAAGCGCCTCCACGCCTATCAGGAAATCCGCCACGTCGACGGCTGGCTCGCCGCCACTTCCGAATCGATGTCGCTGCATGTCGACATGAGCGGCCCCAAGGTCGCATCCTTCCCGCCGGATATCGCGGCCAATCTCGAAGCGATGCACGCCGCCCACGCCGTCCTCCCACGGCCAGAGCGAGCGGGCCGCTCCATCGGCATCCGCAGGAAGCCTGCCTGAACAGGGCACGGGCGCAGGCATAAACATGGGGATGACGGCGCGTTCGGTTTGCATCGAATCGCCGCGGCGGTCACTCCAGTGTCATGGACACGCAAAACGATCTGCCGACCAGGCAGCCGCGGCGCGGAGCGGCAAGAAGCGTCCGGCTGGAAGCCGAGCGGCTCGCCGCCGACCCCCGCCTGTCGGACTATGACTTCTGGCGTTCGCTGAAGAACCTCGAAAACCGCATCTTCGAGATCACCTCCAACCGCGAGCCGATCCCCTTCGACATGGTTCGCTGGCGCGCCATCCTCAAGCACGCGCGCTTGCAGCGGAACGCAAGAAGCTACCGCTTCTAGGGTCGGGACCCTTTAATCCTAGAACGTGAAGGAAACCGTCGAGGCAACCGCCATCAGCGCGGCAATGGCGATCAGCACCGCATAGACGCGCGGCATGTCGAACAGGACCACATGGCCGGCAATCCACGCCGCGAAGGCAGCGCCCAGCGCGAAAAGAAAGCCGTTTCGGTCGCCCGCCACCAGATTGGCGGCCATCAGGCCGCCAAGGATAAGCGCGCCGAACACGATGATGACCGCAATGCCGGCCTTGTCGAAATTGTCGTCCATTCCTCGTCCCTTGTCGCCAGCAGGCCCCGACACAACGCGGGCCATCGATGCGCGCTTTGACCGCGACAGACTTAAACGACTAGGCCGCAGGGGCAAGGCCAAACTCGCCTTCCGTGCCGATAAGCTTGCACGGTGTGGATTTCCGGAAACGCTCTATCGCCCATTTGCAGGCCGCCCTCACCTGAATCCCAGCGTGAACAAAACACCAACACCGCTGGCCTTTCTGGCCCGAATCACTACATTCGCACCAGATGTCCGGTTTTCCAGACGACGACATGCCATTCTTTGACGAACCTGCGCGGCGGCCTGCTGCTGCGGGGGGATCGTCCGCGCCCACCGGCATCGCCGCGCGCGCCATGGCCGCACGTCACGGCCAGAGCGGCCCGCCCGATTACCTGAGCGGCCTCAACCCCGAACAGCGCAAGGCCGTCGAAACCACCGAAGGCCCCGTCCTCGTGCTCGCCGGCGCCGGCACCGGCAAGACGCGCGTGCTCACCACCCGCATCGCGCATATCCTCGCTACCGGCAGGGCGTGGCCGAGCCAGATCCTCGCCGTCACCTTCACCAACAAGGCCGCGCGCGAGATGAAGCATCGCATCGGCATGCTGGTCGGCGAAGCCATCGAAGGCATGCCGTGGCTCGGCACCTTCCACTCCATCGGCGTCAAACTCCTGCGCCGTCACGCCGAACTCGCCGGCCTGCGCTCCGACTTCACCATCCTCGACACCGACGACGTCATCCGTCTCATCAAGCAGTTGATCCAGGCCGAAGGGCTGGACGACAAGCGCTGGGCGCCGCGCACCTTCGCCCAGATGATCGACGGCTGGAAGAACAAGGGCCTAGGCCCCGCCGACATTCCGGAAGGCGACGCCCGCGCCTTCGCCAATGGCCGTGGCCGGGAACTCTACAAGGCCTATCAGGACCGCCTGACGACGCTGAACGCCTGCGATTTCGGCGACCTTTTGTGCCATCCGATCCGCATCTTCCGCGCCCACCACGACGTGCTGGCCGAATACCACAACAAATTCAAATACATCCTCGTCGACGAGTATCAGGACACCAACACCGCCCAATATATGTGGCTGCGCCTGCTGGCCCAGAGGCCAAAGCAATCTGCCAGTGTCCCGGCCGCAGGCCGAGGCGGCGACCGCCGCCCGCCCGACGTTTCGGGCGCGCCCGCGCAGGCCAGCGAGCGAAGCGAGCGCTCGGCCGTGAGCGTAAACATCTGCTGCGTGGGCGACGACGATCAATCGATCTACGGCTGGCGCGGCGCGGAGGTGGACAACATCCTGCGCTTCGAGAAGGATTTCCCCGGCGCCACCGTCATCCGGCTGGAGCGCAACTACCGCTCCACGGCCCACATCCTCGGCGCAGCCTCGCACCTCATTTCCCACAATGAGGGGCGGTTGGGCAAAACCCTGTTCACCGACCGGCCGGACCCGGAGGACGCCAAGGTCAACGTCCATGCCGCCTGGGATTCCGACGAGGAAGCCCGCGCCGTCGGCGAGACCATCGAGGCCTACCAGCGCGGCAAGCATCCGCTCAACGACATGGCGATCCTCGTGCGCGCCTCCTTCCAGATGCGCTCCTTCGAAGACCGTTTCATCGAGATCGGCCTGAACTACCGCGTCATCGGCGGCCCGCGCTTCTACGAGCGCCAGGAAATCCGCGATGCGCTGGCCTACCTGCGCACCGTCGCCAACCCCACCGACGACCTCGCCTTCGAGCGCATCGTCAACGTGCCGAAGCGCGGCCTTGGCGAATCCGCCATCCGCCAGATCCACGACACGGCGCGGGCCTTGCGCGTGCCGATGCTGGAAGCCGCCGGCAAGCTTGCCGAAAGCGACGAGCTGAAGCCCAAGCCCCGCGCGGCTCTGCGCGAGGTCGCGGCCAATTTCGCCCGCTGGCAAAGCCTCATCGACACCACGCCGCACACCGAACTCGCCGAGACCATCCTCGAAGAGAGCGGCTACACCGACATGTGGAAGAACGACCGCTCCGCCGACGCACCGGGGCGACTGGAAAACCTCAAAGAGCTGATCCGCTCGATGGAGGATTACGAATCGCTGCGCTCCTTCCTCGAACATGTCGCACTCGTCATGGATGCCGAGCAGAACGAGGACCTCGACGCCGTCTCCATCATGACGCTTCATTCCGCCAAGGGCCTAGAATTCGAAACCGTGTTCCTGCCCGGCTGGGAAGAAGGCCTGTTCCCCCACCAGCGCGCGCTGGATGAAGGCGGCCGCTCCGGGCTGGAGGAAGAGCGCCGCCTTGCCTATGTCGGCCTCACCCGCGCCAAGAAAAACCTGCACATCTGGTTCGTGTCAAACCGCCGCATCCACGGCCTGTGGCAGTCCACCATACCCTCGCGCTTTCTGGAAGAACTGCCGGAAGCACATGTCGAGGTGGCCGAAGCCGGCAATTCCTATGGCGGCTATGGCAATTCTTACGGCGGCTCGTCCTTCGCCTCCGGGCGTGGCGGACGCCAGAACCCTTACGGCGCATCGCGCTTCGACAGCCTCGGCTCGCCTTCAGGCGGACGCACCGCGCGCGGCGACCAGAGCGCAAATCAAGGCGGCTCCTTCTCTAACACCTATGCCACGCCGGGCTGGCAGCGCGCTCAGGCAAACCGCACCGAAGCGACCGACCGCAACTGGGGCACGCGCTCCGGTCACGCGGTCGAGCGCATCGGCTATGGCGAAACCGATTCCGGCTACGGCGCGGGGCGCGGGTCGGTCAAGAGCCGCACCATCGAAGGCGAACTGGTCGCCAAATCCGTCGCCGACGCCCCCTCGCCCTTCAATGTCGGCGACCGCGTCTTCCACCAGAAATTCGGCAACGGCAACATCGCGGCCATCGAAGGCAACAAGCTCACCATCGACTTCGACCGCGCCGGCCAGAAAAAAGTGCTGGATGGGTTTGTCACGCCGGTTTGAGAGGGCGTAGGTTCAAAACCGCCGTCGCGAGTCATAACAACTGGTTTACGCCCCGATTCCGCCGATTGTACTGGCGATAGGCAGCGTCCTGTAGGGATGTCCAAGATGGGGTGGGAAGCGGACTGGCAGCATCTAGGTGCCAGCCTAGTCAACACGGACATTCGCCCTATTGCGCACTCGTCATTGAATGGTTCGAGCGGGCAGCGGGCTAGCGGTGCAAGCCAAACCTATCCATCTGTGCCACACTATGTCCGGAGGGCTCCATGACGGAAACGGGTAACAACGCGGAAGCGCAGCGTCGGGAAGCTGCGGCTTCTCTGCTGAAGGATATGGAAACGGCGGCTACGCGTATGCGGGAGCTCATCGTCAGCATGCCGCCACAAGACCTGCTGGGCTACATTTACGCGCAGTACCTACTGAAAGTCTTGTTGGAGCAGGATGTCGGCGTTCAGCCTGAGGAAACCTCAAAACCCGCAGCACCCGACGATCTTATCAACGATAACCAGTTCCTGCTTGAGTACGTGCACGCAGTCCTCGCGTCGGACCCGCTCCCGGAACAGGTGGCTTTCGACGAGGCCAAGTGCGCGGAGCTTTACGACATCAGTCGGAAACTGCGCCAAAATGCCATGCTCTACGCCATGGCCACCTCCGCGGATACGAAGGATGGCGCCTTCGGTCCCAACACGGCGGACGTCGAGTACCGCGCGAAAACCGCATGGGTCCTGCTTCGGGGGAATCGCTATCAAGTCCTTGAAGGTGAATTCTACCGCTATGTGCTGGCACCGCACGACGACCTTCTGAACGAGGTCTACGGGGTGGGTGCTGAGGACATCGCGGCAGGCTTTCAGGCGATGTCCGAAACGACCCGCTCAGGTCACTCGGACGCCATCTTTAGGATGACAGAGAGCTTTGACGCCGTTCAAGCCATTCAGGAAGAACAGGGCGTCGGCATAGACGAGGCGATGAAGATCTGGACCGAGGCCAACGCCAGCCAGTTGTCTACCGCGCGGTCCGCGATCGACGACATGTTCCGCGGCGGAGTAGCAAACGTCAGCCGCCACACAAAGCTTCCTGCCAAGTTGCTTGCGGACCTCGCATACCGGAGGGGGGAGGAGGTAGAATTCTTCGCTCCGGGCGACCTTGCTGGGACTCCCTACCGGACTCTGCCTGCCCGTAAGAAGCCGTTGATCCTGCTCGGCTCGGACTACTACGCCATAGATCCGTGCTTTACGCGCGACGCGGGTTACCGGGCGCTCTTGTTCAACCTACTGCAGCGGAAACCTGACTACAAAGCCGCTTTCAACGAGCGGCAGAAGGCAATGAGCGAGGCGGCCTTCGCTGATATACTAAGCGAGCAATTGCCCGGCGCGTCGGTTTTCCAGGGAGTCTATTACCGCGACCCGCTCACCAAGCAGTGGTCGGAAAACGATACGCTCATTCTCATCGATGATGTCATGTACCTTGTCGAGGCCAAGGCAGGAGCGGCAGCGACGATCGCCTCGCCGGCACTCGACTTCGCCCGCCATGTCCAGTCCGTGCAGGACCTTGTTATTAAGGCCTATAAGCAGTGCGAGCGCTTCTTCAACTATCTCACGTCTGCCGACGAGGTTCCCCTCTACCACCTTGAGGGTGGCAAGTACGTCGAGTTTGCTCGGATACGGCAGGCCGACTATCGGGTTATGGTACCTATCGGGTTGACAGTTGAGTCGTTCTCGCCATTTTCCGCATACTGCAAGGAACTGCCGCAAATAGTGCCTCTGCTAGGGCGGCACGGTTTCGTGTCCCTTTCCATCGATGATTTATTCGTCCTGCGGCGACTGCTGCCGACGCCCGGCCAGTTTGCCCACTACATGGAGGTACGGCAGGCGGTGGCGACCCTGCGGGGAGCCCACCTTTTTGATGAGCTTGACCATCTGGGCGCATATCTCAAGAAGAACCGCTTTGACCACGACATGGCAAACCAGCTGAAGGACGCTGACTTCGTCGTGTGGGACGGCATGAGCGCCGAGGTTGATCGGAGCTTCGAGGGGCAGGACTGGGAAGCCGGACCGTTTCCGACGCAAGTCTTTCCAGACGAGGTCCTGAAAATCCTTGCCGCACTTAACGGCAGCCGGGCCCCCCGATGGCTACTGGCTGAAAGCCGAATACGGGACCTCAGCGAGGAGGGGCGGAACGATCTTGCCGCAAAGCTGGCGGAGCTGCGGAAATCACTAAACCACAATCCGGCACGCTATGTCCTATTCGGGTCGAGCGAACAGGACTGGCTTTTCATCTGGATGCAGCGGTTTGGGGAGAGAGTCGACTGGAACAAGATTCATGACAAGGCTGCTGCTGCGGCGCTTGCCATGGCAGGGGTTAGCGTCACCGGACTAATGGTGGTCGCGATGTCTGACGGGACCTACGCGACGGCTTATACCTTCCCAGTCAGCAAGCCTGGATCATTTTCCGAAGAGAATGCCCCAATCTATGCCGAGGCAGATCGGATGAGGGCGCAAGCAGTTTTTGCGCCACAAGAGCTGGCCTTTAGGCCGACGCCTGTGCGTGCAACGTCCAACGCGGGGCGGAATGATCCGTGCCCCTGCGGCAGCGGGATCAAGTTCAAAAAGTGCCACGGCCGCAGACCCAAGGGCACCAGACCGGAAAACTGAACTTGCCGCCACCGGTATCAAATCAGGAATGACCGCTTTTGAGCAATCGTAGTTGGCCTGCTTATGACAGGAAAGAGGGTCGACAGCCGAACGGCTGCTTTCTCTGCTTCTTGTTCAGAACAGATCAGTCCGGGATCGGCCCCAATCAGACGTTCCATACATTCGACGTCGCCCCCCCGCGCAAAGCGCCCATCAAAAATTTTTATCCACATCCTCCGCACCTCGCCCATAATCCTCCCATCGCCCTTGCGGGAGACCTGGTCCGGACCGGGGATCAGGGAAGGGCGACGGTGCCGGGCTGGTCGTCTGCGGTAGGCGGCTGGGTGATGAACCCCTAAGTTCGGCCCTCGAACCGGGCATCGTGTTGCCGGCGATCACTCGCCGCATGGCCGTTGCACCGGTTGAGGGAAGCCACCGGACGGGCGGCCGCAAGGCCGCACTACTTAACTAAACGAGCGACCGAACGGCCGCCCGTCCTCCCGACCTCTCAAGCGAGGTCAGTTCTTTGACAATGGCCAGACGGCTTTCGCCGGGCGTGGCAATGATAAAGCACGAACCTTGGCCAGCCGTCTGGCCATTCATCGGGGTCCCCGCCAGCGACGAGCGAAGCGAGGAGCTTAAGGGCGGGGCAAAGAACTTCCAGACGCGAAAGCTGGCGTAGCGATGATGAAACGCACCGCAAGTACGCCTGGAAAAGGGCGCCGCGCAAGGCGGTCCCGCGCTGAGTGCGGCCTTCGCGGAATGCAGCACAAAATTGCGTGTATGTCCGCCCTGCGTCACCCATATTACCTGCCACCGCCATGATGCGGGAGTTGATGAAACCGACAACCAGAGGACGGAAACAACGCAGGATGACGATGTATCGCCCGGTCAAGGTCGCATGCGCCCGCTGCGGCGAAGTGAGCATGCATGAAGAGCTTGGAAGCGTCACCAACTCCGGTTCTGCCGACCTCGACGGCAGGCCACCGCCGCGGGCGCGCTACACCATGTCCGCATGGTTGCAGGAATGCCCGAACTGCCTTTACGTGGCGCGCAACCTTTCCGAGGCAACCGCCGAGGAAGCCGACGTCGTCAGGGAGATCGGCTTCATCGAATCCGGCCTGTCCGAGAACATGCCGGATTTGGCGACACGCTTCATGCGCAGGGCGTATATCGACGAGCAGACCGGCCAGCTTCATGAAGCGGTTCGGCGGCTCCTGCATGCCGCATGGGTGCTGGACGATTTCGAGATCGACGCCGCATCGGTCCGCCTGCGCGCCGCGCAAATGATCCTCGCCCTTGGCTCGCAGGCCGATACAGAACTCAGGCTGAAGCGGCTCGACCTGTTGCGGCGGGCGATGGCGTTCAGGCAAGCGGTATCCGAGGCGGACGACATGCTCAAGGAACTGGTCGAGCCTGTGTCCAGGAAGATCGCGGTTGCCCAGCGCCGGGCAGCGTTCGAGCGGCGCTCAACCGCCATGTCGCTCAGCGAAGCGATGCATCCGCCCGCGCGCCGGGGACACTTGCGGGTCGTGACCTTTCCTCGCCCGTCGTAGCTCATCCGGCAATTCGATGTCTGGACCCGACACCCGGCACGAAGGAGGACGGGTAAGACAGACAGCTATATTCAATCTGAAAGATCGCGGCGCGCCTTGGAACATGTTCGGCAAAAAACGGATCGGCCTTTGCTTTCGCGGATCATTGCTAGCGCAGGATCTTGTCCATCGCCTTACCCCGCGCAAGCTCGTCGATCAGCTTGTCGAGGTAGCGGATTTCGCGCATGGTCGGCTCCTCAATGTCCTCCACCCGCACACCGCAGACCACACCCTTGATAAGGCTGCGCGAAGCGTTCATCGCAGGCGCAGCCGCAAAGAACGTCTCGAAGTCGGTCCGCTTGTCCAGTTCGCCTTGCAGCGCCTGCCGGTCATAGCCGGTCAGCCAGCAGATGATCTCGTCCACCTCGGATTTCGTACGGCCCTTCTTCTCTGCCTTCGCGACATAGAAGGGATAAACGCTGGCAACGCTGGTTGTGTAGATCCGGTGTTTCGCCACGACTATCCTCCCCTGCCGATGGCCAATGCGCTACTTGTGCTTCGACGCGGCCTCGAAAACCTCCAGTTGCGCGGCGAACGCCCGCTGGAAGGCGGGCCGCGCTTCGCCTCTCGCAACATATGCCAGAAGGCTCGGAAATTCCGCCAGAAGGTCCGATCCATTCAACCGGCGCAGCACCATTACCATCATCAGGTCGCCGGCGCTGAACGCGCCGTCCAGCCAGTCGGCATCGCCAAGGCGCAGCGACAGTTCACCAAGCCGTCTCCGGATACGGTCGTGCATAATCAGCAGGCGCGCCTCGTACCAGGGCTTGTCAGCCTCCACATAGCCGGTCATTTCCTCCTCGACGATGGGCGGCTCAATTGTGCTGACGGCGGCAAACATCCACATGATCGCCCTCGCCCGCCCGTTCGCGTCCTCAGGCAGCAGTCCAGCGTGGGTCTCCGCGATATGCAGCACGATCGCGCCACTCTCGAACAAGGCAAGGTCGCCCGCCTCAAAGGTCGGTATCTGCCCGAACGGCTGCAGCGTCCGGTGTTCCGCCTTCTTCAGCCCGGCAAACGAAACAACACGCACGTCATAAGGTTGGCCGACTTCCTCGAACGCCCAGCGAACGCGCATGTCGCGCGCCTGTCCCTGGCCTTGGTCGGGCGAATTTTCAAAGGCGGTGATGGTGGGGATCATTGGCCGGCTCCGGTTGCTTTGTGAGGCTACCCAATCCTGCCTCTCGACCCAAGGACGCACAGCCAGCGAAAAACCCGACACTCATGCGCAAGAATGGCCCGTTCAACCTCACGCAGCCTGCTTGCGCGAAACCATCTTGCATGCGGTCTTGGACGCCACCTTGTTTGCCAATTCCTCGTCGTGGCGCTTGGCAGCCTCCTCGCATTTGCGGCGGATTTCCTCCACCTCCGATTCGGTCAGGTGCTCAATGCCGATGAAGTGGTTGTGCCCCTGACTTACCCTGATCAGTTCGTCCAGCTTGGCCTGGATCGCCGCCCCGTCCCGGTTCTGCGTGTTCTGGATCAGGAACACCATGAGAAAGGTTATGATCGTCGTTCCGGTGTTGATGATCAGTTGCCAGGTGTCGGAAAAGCCGAAAATCGGCCCGCTCGCCGCCCATGCCACCACCACAGCCACGCACAGCGCAAAGGTCAGCGGCAAGCCGGTAAGGTAGGCAACGGCATTTGCCGCCTTGGTGAACTGCTTTTCGAACATGAAGCGAGCCTCGTTTCTTCCGCCGGAAGAACCGCCTCACCTGTCCTCGGGTTCCGTTCCGCCGCAATTTTAGCCACAACTTAGTACAACTAAAAGGAGTATTGTATCTATACGGCAATTTATGATGGTTGTGGGAAAGTCGTGTTGCAGGCAAGAGAGCCTGTTCCTTCCGCTTCAGGCGGTAACCTCCGGCCCCTTCCGCCGCGCCACCCCCGCATGGCGGAAGGGGTCAGAAAGCCCGGCGGCCTTTCTATGACCCCAGCTTCACAGCGAAAGGAATGGCAACAGACAAAGTTCCATTTCGGCGCACTCGTAGTGTTCGCCCTTGCCACGGCAGCACAGGCCGAACCGGCAAAGCCCTTCTCTGCTACAACAGTCGAGCGGCACCGGACCAGCAATGCTCTCGACAGCGATCGGTCTGTGACGGATTGGCTCACATTGTTGCGCGGCTCACTGGAACGCCAATGGGGAGATGCCGACGCCAATGTTGGCATCGCCACAGCATTCGAGGCAACCCGGCACGATCGCGTTGCCATTGAAGACGACACGGCGCTTTCGATGTCTGCTCACGCCTTCCACCGCTTGTCCCCAACGCTGGAACTGCGCGGGTCACTTGGCTACCGAGCGATAAGCAACGGCGACGACCTGGACCTCGGCGCGATTGTCATCGGCACCCGTGCCCTGAAGCAGCAACTGAACGCTCAGACGCAACTCGGCATCGCCCTCGATCGCAACACGGCCTTGATCTTCGAAGTCTCTGAAAGTTTTGAGACAACCGGCCTCACCCGCTTCGAGAACAATCTCCTGCCGGCCACTCGCCTCGACCCGGACACGAACCGCCTTGGACTTCTGGCCCGCGTCACCCGCACGGTCGGAACCCTTGCCTTCGGTGGCTCGTTCTCGACCCTTGTCATGTCCGTGGAACCCCTCGGCTTTCCTCCGGTTTCACTTTCCTTCACACTTGCTGCAGCAAAGGCGGAGTTTGTCGTTCAGCTGGAAAACGGTGCAAGTTTGGCTACGGCTTTCGGTCTCGAATGGCTGCGCGGCACGCAAGAGATATACAGCGAGATCAAACCGACATGGCAGATACGAGGAACGCAACCCTTGCCGCACGGATTCGAACTGCGCGGCTCATGGTTCGGCCACTACGAAACAACCGATAGCGACGATCCCCTCGCCTCATGGCTTAATCGAGCCGAATTGGAACTTGGCTGGAAAATCAGCGAAAGGTTCACACTCGCCTCCGGCGCCTTTTGCGAACTTAAGCAGAACCTTTTGTTCAAAAACGAGGAGCGCAGCCGCGGTCTCTACGCCGAAGCGACCTACGCATTCAACACCCCGTTCAAGGCGGTGGTGCGCGTTGACCTATCGAGAACCTTCAAGACTGTCATCGACGTGGAAGAAAACACGATTGATGCCTTCATCGGCCTAAGCGCCGACATCTGAACCGTACCAAAGCTCTCGAGAAAGAGCGGCGGGAGAGCGTGTGACGCTCCCCTGCCCGCACGGGTGCCGGCTGCCGGCTTCAAGGTGTGTCAGGCTCGAAACCCTTCACGCCCGGCATCCATGCGACCCAGCTCAATGGTGCTTGTTGCCCATTGTGTAGCTGTTGCCACCGAGCAGGTTTACGCCGACCCCGTTCAGCACGCCGTTGATGCCGTTGCCGACGTTGGTCTTGTTACCGTTCAAGATACCGGAAACGACATTGCCGCTCAAAATTGCGTTGTCGTTTCCGATCCCGTTCAGCACGCTGACATTGCCAAGCCCCACTGAGGGCGAGACATTGATCAAGCCGCTCGACAGGCCGTGATTACCACCCGTCGCGCCCCAGCCACCGGCCTGGGCCCCAACGGTCCAGAAGGAAACGGCTGCGACAGCAAGTACAACAGTGATCTTGTTCATGACTTTCTCCTTTGTTGCTGACAGTGTTTCCTTCAACTTCCAACGATTACCTCCGAGATCAGAATACAATCAAAAACAGGAGACGCAATTACAGATTGCATTGTCTTCACAATACAATCTATTTTCCAATTTTTAACGCTAATCTTTTACGTTAACCGACGTGGTTACCACGCAATCGGTCAGACAGGATCGCCTTCCCAGCGATCAAGGAAAGCTTCGATCGGCAAGGCCTGCATGTCGGGGATTGCGATGCCAAGCTTCTCAACCGGCCAATCCCACCATGCCAACCGCTCGATGCGCGCTGCGACTTCTGCCGGAAAACGCAACCGCAGTACCCGCGCCGGAGAGCCTGCCACGATGCTGTAAGCCGCCACATCGCGCGTCACGACCGAATTGGCACCGATCACCGCTCCGTTGCCGATGCTCACGCCCGGCATCACGACCGCACCATGTCCGACCCATACATCATGGCCGATGGTCACTGCCTTCGCCTGCCGTCGTTCCCGAAAGGCGTCATCGACACCGAGATAGCGGAAGTACTCGTTCGGCCGGTAACTGATCTTGTGCTGCGTCAGCCGTTCGATGGGATGTTCGAGCGCATTGATGCGGGCATTGGCGGCGACCGAACAGAACTTGCCGAGCGTCGTATAGATGGCTTCCGAGTGTCGTTCGAAATAAGTGAAGGCCCCGACAGTAACCTCGCGCAGCACCACTCGCTCGCCTACGGAACTGAAGGGCGCCAGCCGGCAGCCTTTCAGTTCCGATGTCGGATGAATACGCGGTTCGCTGTCTCTTGGCGTCGGTTGGTCGGTCATCGCTCGGCTCTACGACGCCGCCCGTTCAGCCGCAAGCCATCTACTGCGGCTTGCCTTTCGTCCATTCCACCGTCTGCCCGTAAAGCGGGACAGAGGTGATCGACATCTTGGCCGATCCGTCCTGCACCTGGCGCGAATGCGACAGATAAATGAGGGTATCGTTGGTCTTGTCGTAGATGCGGTTCACCACCTGCTTCTTCCAGATCAGGCTGATGCCCTGTTTGAAAACCTCTTCGCCTTCTTCACCAAGATCGATGTCGCCGATCTTGATCGGCCCGGTCTGGCGGCAGGAAATCGAGGAATCGGAAGGGTCTTCGAACCAGTTGCCCTTTTGCAGGCGGTCGATAACGCCACGGTCGAAGTAGGAAACGTGACAGGTCACGCCTTCCACCTTCGGATCCTTGATCGCCTCAATGACGATATCATTGCCCAGCCAGTCGACGCCGACCTTGCCGACCTCTTGTGCAAGGACGCCGCCTGTCCCTGTGAGGATGTCCAAAGCGGCAATGCCGCCGGTCAGATACCGCCTGATGAAATCTCGCAAGGAACGCTCCCTGGTTGCATTCACGGAAAATTCAATTGGTGTGCGCGCCGTCAAATTGCAAGCGTGCTTGCCGGTATTGCGCTGTTGCGGCATCACGGCGCGTATGCTCGTGTCGCGCAACACGCTAATTGTCTCGCCAACGGTTCATTGCGGAATTCCTCTCATGATGCGATCCATCCTCATCGGAATCCTCGTCCTGATGACAGCCGGAATCGGCTGGCTCACCTATAGCTGGTACGACACACACTACGGCGGCGAGCCCTTCGGCGCACCCTTCGCCCTTACCGACCAGACCGGCGAACCTATCACCGAGGCCGCGCTGCGCGGGCATCCGAGCGCCGTCTTCTTCGGCTTCACCCATTGCCCCGAAGTCTGCCCCACTACGCTGTTCGAAATGGCCGGCTGGCTGAACGCGCTGGGCGATGAGGGCAAGGACATCAAGGCCTATTTCATCTCCATCGACCCCGAGCGCGACACACCGGAGATTATGAAAACTTACATCTCCAACTTCTCGGACCGCATCGTCGGCATCACCGGCGAACCGGCGAAGGTCGAAGCCATGGCCAAGGCCTTCGGCATCTATGCCAAGAAGGTCCCAACCGAAGACAGCGACTACACGATGGACCACACCGCTTCCGTTCTTCTGTTGAACGCCAAGGGTGACTTTGCCGGCACCATCGCTTATGGCGAGAGTTCAAGCAACGCCATCGCCAAGTTGAAACGGCTTGCTGCGGAAGGCTGACCAACCAACGCGAGACATTCGTCGCCCATGACCCAGACGCGCTTCCATTTGACCACGTCGAAGGCCGAGGCCGAACGCATCTTCGCCGCCATGGAAACCGCCTTCGAGGAAGACGGCTGGCCGATCTCCGTCCTCGAACTGGACGAGGATCGCGACCTCCACGAAATCTCCCTCTATGCCGAGGGCGATGTCGATGCGGTCGCGGCACAACTGCGCGATCTGCTCACTTCCCTCTCCGTCGAAAAGCCGCTGGAACGCGAAGTCCTGCCTGACATCGACTGGGTTGCCAAGTCGCTGGAGGGGTTGAAGCCGGTCCGCGCGGGGCGCTTCTTCGTCCACGGCGCGCACGACCGCGACCAGATCAAGCCCGGCGACATCCCAATTGAAATCGAGGCCGGCCTTGCCTTTGGCACCGGCCATCACGGCACCACTGCCGGCTGCCTCGAAATGCTTGAAAGCGTGGTCGAGGCGGAGCATCCGAAGAACGCACTCGACCTTGGCACCGGCAGCGCAGTCCTTGCCATCGCGCTCGCCAAACTCGCCGCTATCCCGGTGCTGGCAACCGACATCGATCCAGTCGCCACCGAGGTCGCAACGGCAAACGTCAAGCTCAACAATGCTTCGAATCTGGTCGAAAGCGCCACCGCCACCGGCTTCGACCACCCTGTATTTGCCAATCGCGGCCCCTTCGCGCTCATCGTCGCCAACATCCTCGCCGGCCCGCTGATGGAAATCGCGCCGGACATGGCCGCGCATCTCCAGCCTAGCGGATCGCTGGTGCTTTCCGGCATCCTCGACCGCCAGCACGACGCCGTGCTCGACGCCTACATCGCGCAAGGCTTCCGGCACATCCGCACGCTTCATCTCGAAGGTTGGGTCACCATCCACCTCAAGCGCTGATCTGGACCACCCCTCGACAATTGCCAGTCCGCTCCCTCGCGGCTACGGTCCGGCCAATCCATCTTTCAAAGAGCTGCACCCATGTTCCAGTCCTTCGATTCGGCCGGCGATCCCTCCGTTGGCAAGCCCCGCGTCGCCAGGCTGCGCGAATGGCTTGCCGCCAACGGGTTGGACGGCTTCCTGGTGCCCCGCGCGGACGAGCATCAAGGCGAATATGTCCCGGCGCGCGCCGCGCGCCTGCGCTGGCTGACCGGCTTTTCCGGCTCCGCCGGCATTGCACTCATCCTCGCCAAACGGGCCTTCGTCTTCGTCGATGGCCGCTACACGCTGCAGGTACGCGCCGAGGTCGATCTCGACATCTTTTCCATCGAAAGCCTTGTCGACAACCCGCCGCCAGTGTGGATCAGGAGCAACCTTGCCAGGAGCACGCGGCTCGGTTTCGACCCTTGGCTGCACACGGTGAGCGAGGTCAAGGCGCTGCAAGCTTCCGCCGACAAGGTTGGCGCAGAACTCGTCGCCGTCGAGAAAAACCCTATCGACATCATCTGGGATGACCAGCCTGAGCCGCCCGTCTCCGCAGTCGAGATCCACCCGATCGCCTTCGCCGGCGAACTGGCCAAGGACAAGCTTGCGCGCCTCGCAGCGGCAATCGCCAAGGATGGCGCCACCCACGCGGTCCTCACCGACCCATCCTCGATTGCCTGGGCCTTCAACATCCGCGGCAATGACGTGCCGCACACGCCGCTGGCGCTCGGCTTCGCCATCCTAGCAGCCGATGGCAAACATCAGTTGTTCATGGACAGCCGCAAATTCTCGCGCGAAGTGGTGGCTTACCTGACGCAACTTACCGGCCTGTCGGAACCTGAGGTGTTCGAGCCAGCCATTGCTACCCTTGCGGCCGGCGGAGCGAAAATCGGCCTCGACCCCATTCTGGCGGCAGACAAGCTCAGGATGCTGGTCGAGAAAAATGGCGGCACCGTCATCGCAGCCACCGACCCGGCCCGCATTCCGCGCGCCACCAAGAACCGCGCCGAAATCGAAGGCAGCCGCGCCGCTCATCGGCGCGATGGCGCAGCAGTCGCCAAGCTGCTTTGCTGGCTCGACCGTCAGCAGCCCGGCAGTCTCGACGAGATCGCGGTGGTGACGAAGCTTGAGGAATGCCGCCGCCTCACCGGCGAGGAAACGCAGATGCCGCTGCGCGACGTCTCGTTCGACACCATCTCGGGTGCCGGTCCCAACGGCGCGATCATGCATTACCGCGTCTCGCGCGCCACCAGCCGCAAACTGGCGGAAGGTGAGCTTTTCCTGCTCGATTCAGGTGCGCAATATCAGGACGGCACCACCGACATCACCCGAACCGTTCCCGTCGGCCAGCCGACCGAGGAGATGCGCGAGCGCTACACGCTGGTGCTGAAGGGCCTGATCGGCATTTCGACCCTGCGCTTCCCCGCCGGCACGCGCGGCTCGGAAATCGACGCCGTTGCTCGAATGGCGCTGTGGCAACGTGGCCTCGACTATGCCCACGGAACTGGCCACGGCGTCGGCTCTTATCTCGCCGTGCATGAAGGCCCGCAGCGCATTGCCCGCACCGGAACGGAGAAGCTGCTTGAGGGCATGATGCTTTCCAACGAGCCGGGCTACTACAAGGAAGGCCACTACGGCATCCGGCTGGAAAACCTCATCGTGGTCGACCCGGCTGACAGCCTGCCCGGCGGCGACATCGCCATGCACGGCTTCGAAACTCTGACGCTTGCGCCTTTCGACAGCCGGCTTCTGCGCCCCGACCTCATGACACGGGACGAATTGCACTGGCTTGATGCCTACCACGCCCGCGTTCTGGAAGAGATCGGCCCGATGCTCGACGGCGAGGTCTTGGCCTGGCTGGAAAAGGCCACTGCCCCGCTACCGCACGAAGCCAAGGGCTGAACCGAGCCTCTTCGCAGGCCGTCCTCACCTGAAGCTACGAGACGAACTGGCGCGCGAGGATGAGGACCACCGCCCCCGTCAGGAACATGGACATAAGGCCGCCGCGCAGGGCTACGAGACCGGAGATGATCAGCGCCGCCCATTCGGCCGGCCCGGCACCCAGTGCAGCCGGCGCGACAAGCGTCGTCAAAACGGCAGCCGGCACGGCGTTGAGGCCGGCTTCGACGCGCGGATGAATGGTTTCGAACCGCGACAGGACGAGATGCCCGCCGACACGCGTCAGATAGGTCGCGATGGCTCCCGCAATGATGATCCAGAATGTCGTGCTCATGGCATGCGCTCCGGATCGACGCCAATGCCGCTGCGGCTTGGCGGCAGGATGACGGCAAGTGCAACGCCCGCCAGCGCGCCGAGCGACACATGCCACGGCGAGCCGACTGTCTTGTAGGCGATGATTGAGGCGATCCCGCTGACGATCACGATGGGCAGCCACAAGGGCCGCTTGCGGAAGTCCATCACCAGCCCGAGGAAATAGATCGGCAGCAGGAAATCGATGCCGAGCGCACTCAGATCAGGAATCATGTTGCCGAAGAAAGCGCCCATAGCGGTCAACGAGACCCACGCCGCATAGACGGCAAGCCCGGCACCCAGATACCAGCCAAACCCGATCTTGCGACCGGACTGAGCCTCGCTTTCAGCAAAGGCATATTGCGGATCGGTGAGCAGGAAATAGGCGACGGCCTGTTTTGGAAGCGGCCAGTGTGAAAGGCGACGACCGATCGAGGCGGAATAGAGAATATGTCGGAAATTAACCGCAAATATCGACAGCACGATCAACCAAGGGGCGAAGTGATGACCGAATAGTTCAATACCCACCATCTGGCTTGCACCGCCGAATATGGTAGCGCTCATCAGGACCGCTTCAAAAAAGGAAAACCCGTTATCAACGGCAATCGCACCAAACAAGACGCCGAACGGAATCAGCGCCACAACCGCTGGAGTGGCTAAGCGAACACCTTGCCAGAACGCACTTGATGCGGATTTTACAGGTATCGATTCGGTAGACATGCATCACCCTTCAGGAAGCCCGGTATGTAGGTGGCCGGCCCTGCCCTGTCACACGAATTCGGTTGAACCAACCCGTCAGCGGAAGTGATGTGTTGTGGAAGTGCGCCTTGTCGAGTGGAAGGTCCCTTCCTTTCGTCATCCTCGGGCAAGCCTGAGCGTAGCGAGAGGCGCGACCCGAGGATCCATGCCGTGAGGGTTGGGACATTCGCGATGTTTCACAGTGGGGAGCCGTCTTCTTCACCCTTTGCGCGCTGCCGTTTGGTCACGGCATGGATCCCAGGGTCTCCGCAACGGCCTTCGGCCTGCTCCGCCCTAGGATGACGAAGAGATGGATATGCTTATTCATCGCCACGCCCGCTTTCGCGTCTGGCCATTGTCAAAGAACTGACCTCATTCGAGAGGTCGGGAAGACGGGCGGCCGCAAGGGCGCTCGTTTTAGTTGGATGGTGCGACCTCGCGGCCGCCCGTCCGGCGTTTTAAGATTTCAAATCCGCCCGCTTTCATCGACAAGCCGGGTCCCCTCACAGGCTCTCCGAAAAGATGCCGCTGCTAAGGTGAGGGCAACGCTCGGCGAGCCTAGCGCGTCCCCTTTCAACGCTGCACAGGACACAACCGGTCCCTTCGTGGGGGGCAGACCAAACCTCCCCGGCGCGAGCCACGTTAGCCCGCCTCCGAGGCGCCGGTTCCTCTCCCACGATTGCGCCGTCGCGACACCGCTTTCCCAAGAGAGAAACTGCGACGGAGTATGAATGAGGTTTTGGAGGCGTGGACAAGCCAGCGTGAAATTTCTTCGAAATGCAAGCGCAATCAAATGGTTGCGGCAGTGGAGAGCGCGAAACTGTTCACCGCCGCAGGCACTTGGCCGACCAGAACCCTACCCCTTGCCCACGCGCACGAACCACTCGTCCTCGTCGATCACTTCGATGCCGAGTTCGCTTGCAAGCTTCAGCTTCGAACCGGCACCCGGCCCGGCAACGACCAGATCGGTCTTGGCGGACACTGACCCGGCCACCTTGGCGCCAAGCCGTTCGGCCATCGCCTTGGCTTCCGAGCGGGACATTTTCTCGAGCGAACCGGTAAACACGACCGTCTTGCCGGCCACGACGCTGTCGGCAGAAACGGTGACGACATAAGGCTTGGGGTGGACTTGGGTGAGCAGCGCGTCCAGCACATCGTCGTTTCGCTCATTGGCGAAGAAATCGCGCAACGCCCCGATGACCGTATCGCCGATGCCGTTGATGGAGGGGAACACCGTATGCGGATCGGCGGCGGCAGCAGTCTCCTTGCCGATGCGGATCAGTTCCTCGATGGTCGAGAACGTCTTTGCCAGAAGTGCCGCGGTCGTCTCTCCGACATGGCGGATGCCAAGCGCAAAAATGAAGCGGTCGAGTTCCGGCTCGCGGCGCGCGTCGATTGCGGCAAACAGCTTGTCGAGGCCTTCATAATTGCGATCCTCGACGCTGCGGACATTCTTGCGCGTCTTGCCCGAAGCCGCCTCGCGCAGCTTTGCCTGCTCCTCGCGACGCTCGGCCAGCGCCCGTTGCACATCGGGTCGTCGGTCCTTCAGCGTGAAAATATCGGCAGCGGTCTTGATCAATCCGGCATTGAAGAAAATGTCGATGTTCTCGGCACCGAGGCCCTCGATGTCCATGGCTCCGCGCGACACGAAATGGCGCAGCGCCTCCACGGCCTGTGCCGCGCAGATCAGCTCGCCCGTGCAGCGCCGGCGCGAATCTTCCTTGCCGGTTTTCTCATTGATTTCACGCGTGGCGGGCGACCCGCAGACCGGGCAGGTATGGGGGAATTGATAAGGCTCGGCATCGGCAGGCCGCTTGTCGATGACCACGCTGACGATCTGCGGAATGACGTCCCCTGCCCGCTGGATCACAACCGTATCACCGATGCGGATGTCGTTGCCTTCGCGAATCGGCAGGCCAAAACTGTCGAAGCCCTTGATATAGTCCTCGTTGTGCAGCGTGACGTTCTCGACGACCACGCCGCCAACGGTGACCGGCGCAAGCCGCGCCACAGGCGCAAGCGTGCCGGTGCGGCCAACCTGGATGTCGATCCTGCGCACCGTCGTCGTCGCCTGCTCTGCCGGGAACTTATGGGCAACCGCCCAGCGCGGTTCGCCAGTGACAAAGCCCCAGCGGCGCTGCAATTCGAGCTGGTCCACCTTGTAGACGACCCCGTCAATGTCATAGCCGAGCGACGAGCGCTGCGCCTCGATCAGCTTGTATTGCGCGATAAGGTCCTCGACCGACCTTGCCCGCACCATCAGCGGACTGATCTTGAACCCCCAGTCGGCGAACTTCTGCACCGCATCGTACTGCGTCGGTGCCGGATCTTCGGTCGTATAGCCCCAGGCATAGGCGAAGAACTTCAGGTTCCGGCTGGCGGTAACCGAAGGGTCTTTCTGGCGCAGCGAACCCGCCGCCGTGTTGCGCGGATTGACATAGTCCTGACCGCCGCTGGCTGCCGAACGCTCCTTCAACGCTTGGAACTCGGCATAGGTCATGTAAACCTCGCCGCGGATCTCGATGACCTCCGGCCAACCCGAACCGGCAAGCCGCGTCGGTATGTCGGCAATCGTCTTGAGATTGGCGGTGATGTCTTCGCCGACCGCGCCATCGCCACGCGTTGCGCCTTGCACGAAAACGCCGTTCTCGTAGCGCAACGATGCCGACAGCCCGTCGATCTTCGGCTCAGCCGTGAAAGCAATGTCGAGGTCCTTGTCCCGCTCGAAGAACCGCCGGCCGCGCTCGATGAAATCGACCACGTCCTGATCTGTATAGGCCTTGGCGAGGCTGAGCATCGGCACGGCGTGGCGCACCTTGGCAAAGCCTTCCGCCGGCGGCGCACCCACGGTCTTGGACGGCGAATCCTCACGGACCAGCTCAGGAAAGCGTTCCTCGATGGCGAGGTTGCGACGCCTCAGCTCATCATATTCCGCGTCGGAAATCGTCGGCGCATCCTCGGCATGATAGCGCCGGTCATGCACGGCAATTTCGCCAGCCAGACGCTCCAACTCGTCCGCAGCTTCGCCCTCGGTCAAGGCATCGACAGGTTTTCCAGACATGGCGCCTCTCCCACGCGAACGGTGCAACAAAAGGACGGATCAAGCGATGGGGGATTTGTAGCGCAGGAAGCTGCAAGGAAACAGCCACATAGACGCTTATCCTGACTCAATTTGGCAGCTCGCCAACTGTTCAGGAAGCTGCCGCCGTGTTTTCCCGCAGCAGCCTTTCCGCCGCTGCGCGCGCTTCATCGGTGATGGTCGCGCCGGCAAGCATGCGGGCGATTTCTTCCTGACGGGCATCCGTATCCATCTCGGCAATGCCGGTCGCGACCCGGTCGCTGCCGCCCGACTTCGAGATCAGGAAATGCGTCGATGCGCGCGCCGCGACTTGCGGCGCATGGGTGACCGACAACACCTGCACGCGCTTGGAAAGGCGTGCTAGCCGCTGCCCGATGGCATCGGCCACCGCGCCGCCCACGCCGGTATCGATTTCGTCGAACACAAGCGTCGGCGCCGAGCCGCGGTCGGCCAGCGCAACCTTGAGCGCCAGCAGGAACCTGGACAACTCGCCGCCGGAAGCGACCTTCATCATCGGGCCGGGGCGCGTGCCCGGATTGGTGCGCACCCAGAACTCGATCTGGTCGATGCCCTCTTCCATGCGGTTGTCGGCCTCGCTCGACATCTCCACGAGGAACTCCGCGCGCTCCAGCTTGAGCGCGGGAAGCTCCGCCATCACCGCCTTGAGCAGGCCGGTCGCCGCCGCATGGCGAAGTTCCGAAAGATGCGCCGCCGTCTCGTCATAGAGCGCACGCGTCGCCACGCTCTGCTTTTCCAGCCCATGCAAGCGATCCTCGCCGGCGTCGAGGTCGGCAAGGTCGGCCGACATGGTGTCGCGCAAACGTGCAAGGTCATCCACGGCGACATTGTGCTTGCGCGCAACGGCCCTCAGCGCAAACAGCCGCTCTTCGGCCTTTTCGAGCTTTTGCGGATCATATTCGGTCGCACGAAGGGCTGCTTCGACACCCGACTGCGCGGCATCGAGCGAAAGCATCGCCTCATCCAGCGATTTCACGACATCGTCCAGCAGGCCGGGCGCTTCGCCTGCCTTGCGCTGCAGCCGCCTCAGCAGGCTTGCCAGCTGCGGCAAGGGCGAAGACGGACCGGACAGAACATCCTGTGCATCGTGGATTTCAGAAGCGACCTTCTCGGCCCGCATCATGGCGGCACGAAGTTCCGCAAGGTCGCCTTCCTCGCCCGGTTGCGGGTCGAGCTTGACCAACTCCGCCACCGATGCCCGGAGAAAATCAGCTTCCCGCGCCGCAGCCTCGACCTTGGCGCGATGGCGCGCAAGCTCCTGCTCCGCCGCGCGCCAGGTGCGCCATGCCTCGGCGGTCTCGCGAACAGCGCCTGCATGGCCGCCGAATGCGTCCAGCAGTTCCCGATGCGCGCCGGCATCCACCAGAGCGCGGTCGTCGTGCTGCCCGTGGATTTCCACAAGCGCGCGGCCGATGTCGCGCATCAAGGTGACGCTGGCCGGCTGGTCGTTGACGAAGACGCGCGTGCGCCCATCAGCCGTTTGCAAGCGGCGAAGAATGATGTCGCCATCGTCCTCGATCGCATTTTCGGAAAGAACAAGTCTGGCTGGATGGTTGCGCGGCACGTCGAAGACGGCGGTCACCTGGCCCTGCGTCGCGCCGTGGCGAACCAGCGAGGCGTCGCCTCGCGCGCCAAGGGCGAGCGACAAAGCATCGAGCAGGATGGACTTACCAGCACCCGTTTCGCCGGTCAGCACGGAGAGCCCCGGCGAAAAGTCTATGTCCAGCTTCTCGATCAGAACGATATCGCGGATCGACAGTCTGGCGAGCATCAGGACCTTCAGCCGGTGATGAGCTTTCCGGCCTTGGAAATCCACGAGCCGGCATTTTCACGCGGCGCGAGACCACCGCCCTGCAGCAGCTTGTAGGAATCCTTGTACCACTGGCTGTCCGGGTAGTTCTGGCCGAGCACGGCAGCGGCGGTCTGCGCCTCGTCGGTCAGGCCCATCGCGTAGTAGGCTTCGACCAAGCGTGCCAGCGCTTCCTCGATGTGGCGGGTGTTGGAATAGGTTTCGACGACGCTGCGGAATCGCTTGATCGCCGCCAGATATTCACGCCGCTCGAGATAGTAACGGCCGATCTGCATTTCCTTGCCGGCGAGCTGATCGTTGGCGAAGCGGATTTTCGCCTTCGCGTCCTCGACATATTCCGAGTCGGGCCAACGCGTGACCACTTCTTGCATGGTCTGTACGGTCTGGCGCGCTTCCTTCTGATCCTGGGTCACGTCCCTGATCTGGCGGAAATAGCAGAGGCCGATGATGTACATCGCATAGTCGGCGTCATCGGTCGAAGGATACAATGTCAGGTAGCGCTTGGCCGACCCGATCGCTTCTTCGTAGTTGCCCTGGCGATAGTTGGCGAAAGCGCCCATCACCATCGATTTGCGGGCAAACTCGGAATACGGGTGTTGCCGGTCGACGGCCGCAAACTTCTTGCTTGCCTCGGCGAGGCGTCCGGCATTGAGGTTGGCGAGGCCCTGATTGTAGAGCACATCGGCAGGCTCGGTCTGGTCGACATAGGTCGAGAGGTCGATGTCCTTTTCGGACGACATGCAACCGGACAGCAGCAAGGGCGCCGTTGCAACCGACAGGGCCAGGAGAATACGTTTCGCGGGTGCCATCGATCGATCAGCCCGTTTGAACAACATGATTGGAGTCGGCCCTTTCGGCACCATTTCAGTCATCAGCGAGCAGCCATAGACCATAACAGCATCGCGCGGCAACGCTATCATCCGGCAATCGCACATTTTTGTGGCAGCGGTCTAAGGTCAGACTACCCAAGGCGCATAGACGGGCGAGCGAACGGCCCGCATTTCGGCGCTGCGTCCACGCTCGGGCCGCGTCGTTTCAACGATCTCGAAGGCGGTGCAGTCGGACAAAAGCCTGCGAAGCGCCGCCGCGTTCAAGCGATGGCCGCCGCGATAGGAGCGGAAGCAACCGATGAAACGCGCGCCGGCAAGCGCCAGATCGCCCATCGCATCAAGGGTCTTGTGGCGAACGAACTCGTTAGGGTAGCGGAGCCCGCCCATGTTGATGATACGATTGTCGTCGCCGATCACCACCGAATTCTCCAGCGACGAGCCGAGCGCGTAGCCCGCTGCCCAAAGCCGCTCGACGTCCTTCATGAAACCGAATGTCCGGGCGCGCGCAATATCGCGGCGGAAAACATCGGCATTCAGATCGGAGGCGAATTGCTGCCGGCCGATGGCCGGGCTTTCGAAATCGATTTCGACTTCAAAACGCGTGCCGGCATAGGGCCGGAACTCCGCCCACGAAGCGCCACTTTCAATGCGAATCGGCTTGACGATGCGAATGAAGCGACGCTTCACCGACAATGTTTCGATACCGACCTGATCGATCGCATCGACAAACATCGCCGAACTGCCGTCAAGGATCGGAATCTCGTTTCCGTCGATTTCTATGACGAGATTGTCGATGCCAACGCCGAGGAGCGCGGCCATAAGGTGTTCCACCGTGGCCACATGCTGTCCGGCAGGATCTCCCAGCAAAGTGCAAAGGTCTGTTGCGCCGACTTCCGACACCAATGCACGGACTTCCTTGTCCGATGCAGCCGCGCCGACAAAATGAAACACGATGCCCGTGTCTGCATCCGCAGGCACGAAGCTTACGGAAACCGGCTTGCCGCTGTGCACGCCCGTTCCGGCCAGCGTCACGCGCGCTTTAACTGTCGTTTGATAGTCGTTCAAAACGAACCCCGTGTGCCCAAGCCCACATTGCCAGCTTTATCGGTCCAACCGGCTTTGTACATATCAATGACCGCAGGCCCCATCCCAACCCACAATCAATTATTGCCGCGTGAAGATAATAATGCGCCTGACAGAGTCCAAATCACGCTTTCTTACCTCGTGTAATGGCTCATTCCTCGCGGCAGGAACTGCAACCTCTTGATTTAAAGGCGTTATATAGAAACAGGCAGGCGTTTTCACGCCTGCCTGTCGGTAAGTGTTGCAACCGGTTAACGGTCAGTTCGCCTGACGCCGAAGGAAGGCCGGAATTTCCAACTGGTCTTCCTCGTGAGCGCTGCGCGATGGCGATGCAAGGCGGCCCTGATCGTCAAGCTGGCCACGACGCGGCGCGTAGAGCTGCGGGTCCTGGCTCGGCATGCGACGAACTTCCGGGGCGGCCTGGCGCAGCTTAGGCTCGCGCGGCTGGGCCGGCTGCAAGCGCGCCGGCTCCTCTTCGCGGCGGGTCAAGCCATTGGTCAGGCGCTTCAGCAGGCCCATCGGGCCGCGATCTTCATGATCGACCGGATGCGACTTGGCTTCCACTTCCGCCTTCACGACCGGAGGAAAATCCTCGACGCGGGGCATACGCTGCGGTGCTGCGGCCATCGGCTGCGGCATTTCACGCGGCTGCGGAGCCGGCTGCACGGCCTGAGGTGCTACATGCTGAACATGCGTCTGTGCCGGAGGTGCCTGGAACAGCTTGCTCTGAGGACGGAAGTCCTCGGCATGAGCAGACGGAGCCGGCCGGTGCGCCATCGCAGCCGCATTCTGCTCGGCCATCTGGATGGCCTCGGCGATCGGGTCATGCGCGCGCTGTTCCTGCTGGACAGCGGGCTGCGCCGGAACCGGACGCGCTTCCGCAGCAGCAGCAGCCGGACGCGGCTGAGGCTTAGGCGGAACCGAGCGGAGCGCAATCGGTGCGGCCGCGATATCGGCCGCCGACTTGTCGATGCCGGTGGCGACGACCGACACGCGGATGACGCCTTCCAGTTCCTCGTCGAAGGTAGCGCCAAGAATGATGTTGGCGTCCTGGTCGACTTCCTCGCGAATGCGGGTTGCGGCTTCGTCGACCTCGAACAGGGTAAGGTCGCGACCGCCCGTGATGGAGATCAGCAGGCCCTTGGCTCCCTTCATCGAGGTTTCGTCGAGCAACGGGTTGGCAATGGCGGCTTCGGCTGCGGCCATTGCGCGACCGTCGCCCGATGCCTCGCCGGTGCCCATCATCGCCTTGCCCATTTCGCGCATCACCGAGCGAACGTCGGCGAAGTCGAGGTTGATCAGGCCTTCCTTGACCATCAGGTCGGTGATGCAGGCAACGCCCGAATAGAGTACCTGGTCGGCCATGGCGAAAGCGTCGGCAAAGGTCGTCTTGTCATTGGCCAGGCGGAACAGGTTCTGATTCGGGATCACGATCAGCGTATCGACGCACTTCTGCAGTTCCTCGATACCCAGATCAGCCGTCTTCATGCGGCGCTGGCCTTCGAAATGGAACGGCTTGGTGACGACGCCGACGGTCAGGATGCCCTTTTCACGGGCAGCGCGGGCAACCACTGGCGCAGCGCCGGTTCCGGTGCCGCCGCCCATGCCGGCGGTGACGAAGCACATATGCGTGTTCGACAGATGATCGTTGATCTCGTCGATGCATTCTTCAGCCGCTGCGCGACCGACTTCGGGCTGGGAGCCGGCACCAAGGCCTTCGGTCACATGCGCGCCGAGCTGAACGAGCCGTTCAGCCTTGGACATGGTCAGCGCTTGTGCATCCGTGTTCGCAACTACGAACTCGACGCCACGCAGGCCGGCCGTGATCATGTTGTTGACCGCGTTGCCGCCGCCGCCGCCAACGCCGAATACGGTGATTCGCGGCTTGAGTTCTGTAATGTCCGGCTTTTGCAGATTGATTGCCATTGTCCTCGTCCTTTGCCTTTTCCCGCCGCCTCGCCGTAGCGGCCGCCTATGGGGCTGTCCCCGTCAACTCTAGAAACTGTCCCTCAACCACTGACTCATGCGATGCAATCGTCCATCGGTTCCGGTCATCTTCAGACCAGACACTCTACTTGCTGAAGCACTCTCGAAGCTTGCGACCTGTGGGTAGATCAAAAGTCCGACCACGGTCGAAAACGCTGGTCCCTTTGCAGCTTCGGGAAGGCCGGCAACACCCAGCGGCCGCCCTATCCGCACATTCCTTCCAAGGATACGCCGCGCAGCTTCCGGCAATCCGGCAAGCTGGCTCGCTCCACCCGTCAGAACGATCCGCTTTCCAACTGCACTGCCGTAGCCTGATTTGTTGATTCGGTCGCGCAGCAATTCCAGCGTCTCATCGACACGGGCGCGGATGATGCGCGTCATGACCGAGCGGGGCACCTGCTGGGGAGCCTCGTGGTCATCGCCGATCGGATGGATGGTGACGAGATCGCGGTCGTCGGCACTTCCCGGCAACGCAGAGCCGTGCATCACCTTCAGGCGCTCAGCCGCCTCGATCGTGGTCGAAAGGCCTTTGGCAAGGTCCAGCGTAACGTGGTTGCCACCAACAGGAATGGCATCTCCGTGCGCGAAGGAGCCTTCCGAGAAAATCGAGATGGTGGTCGTTCCGCCGCCCATGTCGATGCAGGCAGCGCCCATTTCGAGTTCGTCATCGACAAGCGCCGCCAAGCCGCTTGCATATGGCGTGGCGACGAGGCGCTCGACCGAAAGGTGCGAACGATTGATGCTGAGCTCGAGGTTTTTCAGAGGCGCGGCATCGCCGGTCAACACATGCATGTCGACGCCAAGCGTATCGCCGACCATGCCGCGCGGATCGCGAACACCGTGCTCGGCATCCAGCGCGAAGCCGACCGGCAGTGAATGGATCACCTCGCGCTCGGACTTCAGCGCTTGCCGCGCGCCGGCCAGAAGAACCCGCTTGATGTCGCCTTCGTCAACTTCATGCCCACCCAGATTGATGGTCGCGGAAAAGGTTTCGCTCTTGAGGCGGCCAGCCGTCATGTTGACGATCAGCGAATCGACCGTAAGGCCCGCCATCCGTTCGGCGGAGTCGACGGCAAGGCGAATGGCATGTTCGGCACGGTCGAGATCGACGACCACGCCGGACTTCACGCCCTGCGATTTCTGGTGGCCTATGCCGATGACCTGGACGCGGTGCGAGCGGCCACGCAGCAGCTTGCCGTCTTCGTTGGGCTTCAGCTTGGCAACGACGCAGCAAACCTTGCTTGAACCGACATCAAGCACCGTGAGGATGCCAGATCGGCGCGATGATGAATCGCCGTGCCCGCCAAGCCAGCTCATATTTTCTTCTCCGGCTCGCCAAGGCCTTTAGGCTTTTCCTTCAACGCGGCCATGCGCGCCGCCGATGCGTCCGGCGACAGTTCGACGGCAACGCGATCGGGAATTCTCAAATCGACAGCGACGACATCACGGCCAAACAGACCATTTTCACGGTCCATCCGCACAACATCGGCAAGAGCCTGGCCAACATCATGCTCCGGCAGCTTCACGGTGATGCCGTTTGCAAGCCTGATGTTCCAGCGCCGGTCGCCGACGCGGATATAGCCCTTGACCTGCGCGGCAAGCGTCGGAAATTGCTGCACCTGAGCCATCAGGTCGGGAGCATGGTCGGGCGCACCGCTGCCCACGATCAGCGGCAGCTTCGCGAGATTCCCACCAGTAAACGGCGCAATGATACGGCCCGAGCGCTCAATCACGTCGAGCGTCGCCCCCTGCTGCCAAAGCGCGAAAGCCTGCCGCTCGTCGATGCGAATCTCAAGCGTGTGCGGATAGACCTTGCGGACGGTCGCAACCTCGACCCACGGCAGCGAAGCCACCCTTTCGCGCGCGGCCTCGACATCAAGCCCGATCAGCGAGGTCCAGCCATTCAGCTCGAGCTTGTCGAGAATATCGATCTCGGATGTGTGCTGGTTGCCCACCACCTTGATCTGGTCGACCGCAAAGCCGGTCCGCGCCGTAACGCTTTGCACAAAGCTGTCGAGGTGACCGCCGAGATAGGCGCCATAGGTCGCACTCGATGAGAGCAGCACAGCCGAGAGGATCGTCGCAGCGTAGGGCGGAGCCTTGTACGCCCCCTCACCCAGCCTCGAAACCATGCGCAGCGGCCGACGCAGCCAGCGACGCGGAACGAAACGGCCAAGCGGCGCAAAGACATCAGCCAGCGCGGCGCTCGGGGCACCCCTTCCGCCACTTTGTCCCCACCTCAACGCAGACACGAAGCGTCCTCCACCATCCAACTCAACAAATCGCCGAACGAATGTCCCGCATGTGCGGCGATTTCAGGCACCAAAGACGTCGGCGTCATGCCCGGCTGGGTATTGACCTCAAGCCAGACAACCTCGCCGTTTTCGGAGTGACGGTCGTCGTAACGGAAGTCCGACCGGGATACGCCCCGGCAACCGATCGCTTGGTGAGCCTTAAGCGACAGTGTCAGTATTTTTTGGTAAATATTCGGTGAAATTTTTGCAGGGCATTCGTGTTTTGATCCGCCGACCACGTATTTTGAATCGTAATCGTAGAAGGCATGCCCGGTCGGGATGATCTCGGTTACGCCGAGCGCAACGTCGCCCATCACGGCGCATGTCAGTTCGCGCCCGTGGACGTAGCGCTCAACCATGACGACATCGCCATACTTCCAGTCAGGCGAGGAAATCACCTGCGGCGGATGGGACTGCCCTTCCTTGACGATGACCACGCCGAAGCTCGACCCCTCATTGACCGGCTTGACCACATAGGGCGGCTGCATCGGATGCTTGTCGACAATCGAGAACCGGCTGACGATCTTCGATTCCGCCACCGGCAAGCCGGCAGCCTTGGCGACCTTCTTGGCCTGCCCCTTGTTCATGGCGAGCGCCGAAGAAAGCACGCCTGAATGCGTGTACGGGATCGCGAGGTATTCCAGAATCCCCTGGATCGTACCGTCTTCACCAAAGGGGCCATGCAGGGCATTGAAGGCGACATCCGGCTTGAGATCGGCAAGCGCGGCGCCAACGTTGCGATCAACATCCAGACGGGTGACACGATAGCCTTCAGCCTCAAGCGCATCCGCGCAGGCCTTACCGGAAAACAAGGACACAGGCCGCTCAGACGAGAACCCACCCATCAAGACAGCCACGTGCTTGTTCTTCATTCCCCGTCATCCCCTTGGCGGGCCAGCAACTCTGCTTCCTGAAACAAAAGCCCAGCGCCCGGCGGGCTGCCCCACCAGAAAAACAACGCGCTAAACGACTCAAATCAGGAAACGCTTCGGAAGCAGAGAATCAGAGAGTTGATTCCGTGACAAGTGCTTAAGA
This sequence comes from Mesorhizobium sp. FG116, assembly GCF_057809835.1. NCBI lineage: Bacteria > Pseudomonadati > Pseudomonadota > Alphaproteobacteria > Hyphomicrobiales > Phyllobacteriaceae > Mesorhizobium > Mesorhizobium sp. FG116. The sequence continues at coordinate 58,669 of NZ_JBMDKS010000015.1, read as the reverse complement.
TTCCGAGAGATTCACTTTCTGCGAAAACAGCGAAAAAACTGCGGAAGTGAGTCTTCAGAGCAACTGTCCGAGGAACTCCTGGACCGTATGTCCGGCCCGGAAATTTCCGATCCGCTTGATCTCCCAATGGAGGCGGATGCCGGAATGTTCGAGCACGCGGGCGCGCACGGTCTCGCCAAGATATTCAAGATCGTATCCGGTAGCCGAACCGGTATTGATCATGAAGTTGCAGTGCATGGGCGACATCTGCGCGCCGCCGATCATCAGCCCACGGCAGCCTGCGTTGTCGATTTCCTTCCAGGCCGAGGTGCCTTCGGGATTCTTGAACGTCGAACCACCGGTCTTTTCGCGAATGGGCTGCACCGTCTCACGGTGATGCTGGACCGCATCCATGGAGGCCTTGATAACCGCCTTGTCTTCCGGATAGCCCTCGAACAGCGCCGACGTGAAGATGAAATCCGCAGGTGCGGACGAATGCCGGTAGGCATAGCCCATGTCGGCATTTGAAAGCGTGTGGCGGTTGCCCTTGCGATCGAGCGCCGTCACTTCGACCACGCGCTCGCGCGTCTCGACGCCATTGGCGCCGGCGTTCATCCGAAGCGCACCGCCGATTGCACCCGGTATGCCGTGATAGAAATGGAAGCCGCCGATGCCGGCTTCGAGCGCCACTGCCGCAACGCGCTTGTCCGGCACCGCTGCCCCTGCCCTGATCCGGGTGCGCGAGATCGCCTCCGCCTCTCCAAAACCTTTCGCGGAAAGGCGAACGACAAATCCGCCGATGCCGCCGTCGCGAACCAGAAGGTTCGAGCCGACGCCGACAATGGTCAGCGGCACGTCTTCAGGCACTGCTTTAAGAAAAGCGGCCAGGTCGTCCTCGTCGGCGGGCTGGAACAGCGCATCGGCAAGGCCGCCTGCCCTGAACCAGGTGATCTTGTCCATCTCGGCATTCGGCGTGATGCGCCCGCGCAAACCGGCGAGTTCGCCACCAAGCTTTTCTATCAGTGCTTCGTCACGGCTCAAATCTTCGCCTCGCCAAGTTCCTTGGGCAATGCATAGGCCCACTGGGTGATGTTACCAGCACCAAGGAAAACAACGAAATCGCCGGGCTTTGCAAGGTCGCGCACAAGTGGCGCGATAGCGGACGGGCCTTCGATATAGCGGGCGTCGCGGTGCCCGCCGGCACGCATGCGCGCAACCAGTGTGTCGCTGCTCACACCTTCTATCGGCTCCTCGCCCGCCGCATAGACGGGTGCGACCATGACCGTATCGGCATCGTTGAAGCAGACCGAGAACTCATCGAAGAGGTCGTGCAGGCGGGTGAAGCGATGCGGCTGCGCAATCGCGATGATGCGGCCCTTGGTCGAATCGCGCGCCGCCCGCAGCACTGCCTTGATCTCGACCGGATGGTGGCCGTAGTCATCGAATATCTCGACCCCGTCCCATGAGCCGGTGTGGGTAAAGCGCCGCTTCACGCCGCCGAACGACGACAGGCCCTTCCTGATCGCCTCGGGCGACAGGCCAAGCTCATGCGCAACGGCGATGGCAGCCGTGGCGTTGGAAACGTTGTGGCGACCCGGCATCGGCAGCCTCAGGCCGGAAATGGCAATGTCCGCGCCAGTCTTGCGGTTGCGGATGATGACATCGAATTCGGAAATGGCTCCGTGCATGCGGTGGTTGCTGAAGCGCACGTCGGCCTGCGCGTTCTCGCCATAGGTGATGACGCGCCGGTCCTCGATGCGGCTGACCAGCGCCTGCACTTCCGGGTGGTCGATGCACATGACGCCGAAGCCGTAGAACGGCACGTTCTCCACAAATTGCCGGAACGCCTCCCGCACACGGTCAAAGCTGCCATAGTGATCGAGGTGCTCGGGGTCGATGTTGGTAACGACGGCAATTTCTGCCGGCAGTTTCAGGAACGTGCCGTCGCTCTCGTCGGCCTCCACCACCATCCACTCGCCATCGCCCATGCGGGCGTTGGTGCCGTAGGCGTTGATGATGCCGCCATTGATGACGGTCGGGTCGAGCCCGCCGGCTTCGAGCAGCGTGGCCACCATCGACGTCGTGGTCGTCTTGCCATGCGTGCCGCCGATGGCCACGGCCTGGCGAAAGCGCATCAACTCGGCCAGCATCTCGGCGCGGCGCACCACGGGCAAAAGCCTTTCGCGCGCAGCCTTCAGTTCCGGGTTGGATTTCTTGATCGCAGTCGAGACCACGACCACTTCGGCGTCGCCGAGGTTTTCGGCCCGGTGGCCGACGAAACACTCTATGCCCTTTTCGCGCAGACGCTGGACGTTGGCGCTGTCCGCCTGGTCAGAGCCTTGCACCTTGTAGCCAAGGTTGTGCAGCACTTCGGCGATGCCGCTCATGCCGATGCCGCCGATGCCGATGAAATGCACGAGGCCGATGGATTGCGGCATCTTCATGCGTGCAGTTCCTTCCTGAATTGTTCGACTGATTTGCCGGACGCAATAGCCTCTGTCAGGTCGGCGAGCAACCTCGTGGCATCTGGTTTGCCGGCAGTCTTTCCCGCAGCGGCCATTGAAGCGAGCCTGTCGGGGTCGTTCATCAGACCGCCGATCAGCCCGGCAATCTTCTCAACTGAAAGCGTCGATTGCGCGTGAACTTCGGCACCGCCGGCAGCAGCAAGTGCCGCTGCATTCGCAGCCTGGTCATGGTCAAGCGCGTGCGGATAAGGAACAAGCAAGGCAGGCCGGCCGATCACCGCGATTTCGGAAACGGTCGAAGCGCCGGAGCGCGAAATCACCAGATGGCAGGCGGCCATGCGCGCCGCCATGTCGGTGAAGAAGGGCGAGACCTCCGCCTTCACCCCGATCTTCTCGTAAGCCGCCTTGACGCGCGCCACATCCTCCGCGCGAGCCTGCTGCACGACGGAAAGCCTCGCCAGTTGGTCCTTGGTCAGTTGCGCGACGGCGGAGGGAATCGCGTCGGAAAAGAACTGCGCGCCCTGGCTTCCGCCGAACACCAGAAGGCGGAATGCGTCACCGGATCGCGAGACCGAGTATGGCGTTGAAGAAGCAGCGATCACCTGTGGCCGCACCGGATTTCCGGTCGTGACCGTCTTTGCACCGGCGGCGCTGGTATCTTCCGGCAGGAAGCCGCCGGCAATCGCCGTCACTCGTCTCGACAACGCCCGATTGGCACGGCCCATGACCGCATTCTGCTCGTGGATCATCGTCGCCACACCACGGCGTGTCGCTGCATAGAGCGGCGGCAATGTCGGATAGCCGCCGAACCCGACCACCACTGCCGGCTTGATCCGCCTGATGATCGCCGAAGCCTGGCGCACGCCGCCCCACAGCTTCCAGAACGTAGCCAGCAAGGCGAGCGGGTTCTTTGAACCTACCGTTGCCGAACGGATCTGGTGAATGGTCTCAGCGGGGAAATGGCCTGCGAACCGTTCTGCTCGATCGTCGGTTGCGAGATGGATCGTCCAGCCCCGCTCCTTCAATTCGTGAGCCAGTGCCTCGGCAGGGAAAAGATGACCGCCGGTGCCGCCCGCAGCAAGTAGAATAACGCCCTTTGCCATTTACTCTGCCGGCATGGCCCGCTGCAGAAAGCCGTACTCGGCCTGTTTGCGCTTTTCCGGTTTGCGGCGAGTCAAGGCAAGCACCATGCCCATCGAAAGGGCGATGGCGATCTGCGACGAGCCGCCATAGGAAATGAACGGCAGCGTCATGCCCTTGGCCGGCATCAATTGCAGGTTGACGCCCATGTTGATGACCGATTGCAGCCCGAAAACCGTGACCAGCCCGCCGATGGCATAGCGGGTGAAGTCGTCATGCTCTTTCAGCGCGGTGCTTAGGCCCCGCAGCACGATGAAGGCAAAGATCAGCATGATGCCGAAGCACATGATGAGGCCGAATTCCTCGCCCGCAACGGCAAAGACAAAGTCGGCGTGACTGTCGGGAATGAGGCGCTTGATCGTGCCTTCGCCCGGCCCAAGCCCGAGCCAGCCGCCATTCACCAGCGCCTCGTGGCCCATGTCGACCTGGAACGTGTCGCCCTCTCCGGTCAGGAAGCGGTCGATACGCCCGGCGACGTGGGGAAACACCTCGTAGGCCGCGAACATGCCGCTGACGCCGATCACGCCGAGAGCGATGATCCAGATCCACGGCAATCCGGCCATGAAGAACATGACGCCCCAGGTGCCGGTCACCAGCATGGTCTGACCGAGGTCAGGCTGCGCCACCAGAAGCGCCAGCACCAGCCCGAGCAAGATCATCGCAAACAGGTTGCCCGGAATATCCGGTTGGCGCTTGTGTTCGGCAAAAAGCCACGCGCAGATGACCACGAAGGCAGGCTTGAGGAATTCCGAAGGCTGGATCGACAGCCCCGCCAGTGACACCCAGCGCCGCGCGCCCTTCACCTCGACGCCGATGTAGAGAACCACGACCATCAGAACCAGCATCAGGCAAAGCATGATGACTGCCAATCGCCTGATCTGCCGCGCATTGAGGAAGGACACGGCAAGCATGACGCCGAGCGCAGGGATCGTGAAGATGATCTGCCTTGTGGCGAAGTGGAATGAATCAAGCCCGATGCGTTCCGCGACAGCAGGACTCGCCGCAAAGGACAGGATGATGCCCAGCCCCATCAGCGACAGGAAGGCAGCAAGGAACCAGCGGTCGATCGTCCACCACCAGTTGGAAACCGGGCTAGTGTCGAGACGGCTCTGCATCAGCGTGCCCCTCCAATGGGCGTTACACCCTTTATGGCATGCGCAGCTTGCCTGAAGGCTTCGCCCCGCACCTCGAAATTCTTGAACTGGTCAAAGCTCGCGCAGGCCGGCGACAACAGCACCACGGCCTCGCCGCTGTTGTCTTGCTCGGCATCATGCGCCGCGTGTTCGATTGCCGCTGCAAGCGTGCCGGAAATTTCATAAGGCACGGTTTCGCCAAGCGTCGCCGAAAAGGCAGGCGCGGCCTCGCCGATGAGATACGCCTTGGCGATACGCGAAAACAGACCGCGCAGTGGTTCGATGCCGCCTTCCTTCGGAAGTCCTCCGGCAATCCAGTAGATGCGTGGGAAGCTGGACAATGCCGGTGCCGCTGCATCCGCATTGGTCGCCTTGGAATCGTTCACGAACAGCACGTGACCCTTGCGGCCGACCTGCTCCATGCGATGCTCAAGACCCGGAAAACTTTCGAGGCCGGTCTGGATTTCGCCAAGCTCGAGGCCGACCTTCAGGCAGGCCGCAACGGCAGCCAGCGCGTTCTGCGCATTGTGCTGGCCACGCAGCGAACCAATGCCTTCCAGAAAACCGATGCGGCTGTAGCGGCCGTTGACAGCCTCCATCAGGTTGGTGCCGTCGGCAAAATAGCCGTCGGTCAAAGGCAGGCGCTTGGAAATACGGACGACGGTTTTGCCGGCGCGCTCGAGCCGGTCCGCAATCTGCGCGCACCAGCTATCGTCGACGCCAATGATGGCCGTATCGCTGCCGGCAACGAGGCGCTCCTTGATCGAAGCGTAATGCTGCATCGTGCCGTGGCGGTCGAGGTGATCCGGCGTCAGGTTGAGCAGCACACCGGCGGTCGGATTGATCGAAGGCGCGAGGTCGATCTGGTAGGACGAGCACTCGACGACATAGTGCCGCTCGGCGGCGAGCGGATCGAGCGTCATCACCGCCCGGCCGATGTTTCCGCCCATCTGTGCGTCGCGGCCCGCAGACTTCAGGATATGGGCGGTAAGGGCCGTCGTCGTCGATTTGCCATTGGTGCCGGTGATCGCAATGAAGGGTGCATCCGGCGCACGCGCAATGCGCTCCCGCGCGAAAAGTTCGACGTCACCAATCACTTCGACGCCCGCGCCCCGCGCCAACTCCACCGTCCAGTGCGGCTTGGGGTGGGTCAACGGCACGCCGGGCGACAGCACGAACGAGGAAAAGGTTGCCCAATCGGCCCCGCGCAGGTCGCCGGTCGGAATGCCTTCCGCCTCGGCTTTTGCGACGCTTTGCGGGTTGTCGTCCCACGCAAGCACATCCGCCCCGCCCGCCATCAGCGCGCGCGCCGTCGCGGTTCCCGAACCGCCAAGCCCGAAAAGGGAAACCCGCTTGCCTGAAAATACCGATGCTGGGATCAAGTTGCTGCTACCGGAGCTTGAGAGTGGAAAGGCCGATGAGCGCCAGGATCACGGCTATGATCCAGAAGCGGATCACGACCTGGCTCTCGGTCCATCCGAGCTTTTCGAAATGGTGATGGATCGGGGCCATCAGGAAGACGCGCTTGCCGGTCATCTTGAAATAGCCGACCTGGATGATGACCGAGAGGATCTCGACCACGAACAGGCCGCCGACGATGGCCAGCACGATCTCGTGCTTGGTGGCGACTGCAATGGTGCCGATCAGTCCGCCCAATGCCAGCGAGCCGGTATCGCCCATGAAGATCGCCGCCGGAGGCGCATTGAACCACAGGAAGCCGAGGCCAGCGCCGATGACCGCGCCGAGGATCACCGCCAGTTCACCGGTTCCCGGCACGAAATGGATTTGCAGATATTCCGCAAACACCGCGTTGCCCGAGAGATAGGCGATGACGCCGAAGGACGCCGCCGCGATCATGATCGGCACGATGGCGAGGCCATCGAGCCCGTCGGTCAGGTTGACCGCATTGCCCGCGCCAACGACGACGAAGGCGGCGAACGGAATGAAGAACCAGCCGAGATTGAGCAGGAATTCCTTGGCGAACGGGAAGGTCAGCGACGACGAGAACGGGGCCTGCCCGTTGCGCATGATGATCCATGCCGCGATGCCCGCGATCAGGAATTCGAAGGCGAGCCGCGCCTTGCCGGAAAAGCCGAGATGCGACTGCTTCGTGACCTTGAGGTAGTCATCGTAGAAGCCGATGGCGCCGAAGCCCAGCGTCACGAACAGCACCACCCAGACATAGACGCTGGTGAGATTTGCCCACAGAAGCGAGGATATGACGATGCCGGTCAGGATCATCAGACCGCCCATCGTGGGCGTGCCGGCTTTCTTGAAGTGCGTCTGCGGACCGTCGGCGCGGATCGGCTGGCCCTTGCCTTGCCGGATGCGCAGCGAATTGATGATGGTCGGTCCGAAGATGAACACGATCAGCGCCGCCGTGATCAGCGAACCGCCGGTCCTGAACGTGATATAGCGAAAAACGTTGAAGGCCGTGAACCGGTCTGCAAATTCAACGAGCAGCGTCAGCATGCTTTGTTCGTCCCCCAGACCTGTCAGGTCTGTCTTGAATATTCAGTTTCGGCCGGAAATTTCTTGAGCAAGGCATCGACCAGCTTGGAAAAGCCGATCCCCTTCGACGACTTGATCATCACCACGTCCCCCGGCTTGATCATATCGATCAGAACCGGCCTCAAATCTTCAACTCCGTCGCGATAGGCAATCTGGATATCGGCGGGAAGCGCCTCGGCAAGATGCTGCATCTGCGGCCCGCCAAGCAGCACCGTAGACGTCTCGGTGCCGACAATGAGTTCGCTCAGGGCTGCGTGCAGCTTGGCCGAATGGTCGCCGAGTTCGAGCATGTCGCCAAGCACGGCAACACGCCGGCCATCGCCGGAAACCGGCGTTGTGTTGAGCAGCTCCATCGCTGCCTTCATCGAAGCCGGATTGGCGTTGTAGCTTTCGTCGATAAGCGTGAACGGGCCTTTCGGATGGTGCAGCAAATGCCGCTTGCCACGGCCCTGCTCGGCCGAAAGGTCGCTGAGCGCCAATGCCGCCTTGGCGACATCTGCGCCCGCGAGATGGGCAGCGCCCAGCACGGCAAGCGCGTTCTGCACCATGTGGCGGCCGGGCGCGCCGATGCGCAGCACCATTTCCTTGCCGGCGATCTTGGCCGTCACCGTCGAATGGTCGGCGTGCTGCACGCAATCGATCAGGCGATAGGTGGAGCGCGCATTTTCGCCGAAACCGTAGACGCGCTGCACACCGGCCGCCCGCGCCAGTTTGTTCAGCATGTTGGCGCGCGGGTCGTCGCGGTTGAGCAATGCCGCGCCTTCGGGTTCGATGCCTTCGAATATCTCGGCCTTGGCCTTGGCGATCTCGTCCAAATTCTTGAAGAAGCCGAGATGCGCTGCTGCAATCAGAGTGATGATGGCGACATGCGGCCTGACCATCTTGACCAGCGGGCGGATTTCGCCGGGATGGTTCATGCCGATCTCGAACACCGCATATTGCGTATGTTCGGGAAGTCGTGCCAAAGTGAGCGGCACGCCCCAGTGATTGTTGAACGACTTGTCCGACGCATGGACAGAGCCGACCGAGCCAAGCACGCGCCGAAGCGCCTCCTTGGTCGTCGTCTTCCCCGCCGAACCGGTAACGGCGATGATCTTGCCCTTCGACCTTTCCCGCGCGGCAATGCCGAGCTTTTCCAGCGCAACAAGCACGTCGGGCACGACGATCATCGGCGCGGTCAGCCGTCCCAGCGCCGGCAGCTTGCCTTCGGCGATGATGAGCACGGCGGCACCCGCCTTTACGGCTGCGGTCGCGAAGTCGTGGCCATCCATCGCCTCGCCCTTGATGGCGAAAAAGGCATCGCCCGGCTGCAGGCTGCGCGTGTCGATGGAAATGCCTGAAATGCCTTCCGGCATCGAGCCGAGTGGTCGTCCACCCATTGCCGCGACAAGCGCATCCGAGGTCCACAGGAAACTCATGCCGCGCGATCCTTCAGCGCCGCACGCACTTCCTCGTGGTCGGAAAACGGAAAGGTTTCCGCCCCGATCGTCTGGCCTTCCTCGTGACCCTTGCCGGCCACGATCAAGGTATCGCCGGCGTGGAGCATCTGGACCGCTTCATGGATCGCCCTGCGGCGGTCGCCGATCTCGACCGCGCCGGGCGCAGCAGCCATGATCGCCGCGCGAATATCGGCCGGCATTTCCGAACGCGGATTGTCGTCCGTCACGATGGTGACATCGGCCAACCGCGTGGCGATCTCGCCCATGATCGGGCGCTTGCCGCGGTCGCGGTCGCCGCCGCAACCGAACACGACCACGACGCGGCCTGTCGTGAACGGTCGCACCGATGTCAGCACATTCTCCAGCGCATCCGGCTTGTGCGCATAGTCGACATAGACCGGCGCGCCTTCCCTCGTCGTGCCGACAAGGTCGAGACGGCCGGGCGCACCTTGCAGTTTTTCCAGCGCCATCATCGCCTTGGCGACCGGAGTTCCTGTCGATATGGCAAGACCGGCGGAAACAAGCGCGTTTGAAATCTGGAAATCGCCGGCCAGTGGCAGGTCGATCTCGTAGAGGGTGCCGTCGGCCTCGACCTCCGCCCGCTGACGGTGCCGTTCGTGTTCCACGCGCTTCAGCTTCAGGAACGAGCCGTGGCGTCCGACGGTCCGCACATCGAGCTTGGCCGCTTGCGCTGCCTTGATCGTAGGCTCGGACCACGGATCGTCGGCAAAGATGACCGCCGGCGCGCCTTTCGGCAGGAGCGTATCGAACAGGCGCAGCTTGGCCCGGTGATAGTCCTCGACCGTTGGGTGATAATCCATGTGGTCGCGGCCAAGATTGGTGAACCCGCCGGCGGAGAGCCGCACGCCGTCGAGGCGGCGCTGGTCAAGGCCGTGGCTGGACGCCTCCATCGAGGCGTGCGTGACACCCGCATCGGCCAGTTCCTTAAGCAGCAGGTGCAGCGCTACCGGATCAGGGGTCGTCAGCGAGCCATATTCGTTGCGGCCCGGCGCAACCACGCCGGTGGTGCCGATGGATGCGGCCGCAAACCCGGCATGTTCCCAGATCTGGCGTGTGAAGGCGGCAACGGATGTCTTTCCGCTCGTACCCGTAACCGCGACCATCGTTGCCGGCTGCTTGCCGAAGAAATTCGCCGCCGACAGCGCCAGCGCCAAACGCGGATCGTCAACGGCCACCACGGGAATTGAGAGGTCGGAAAGCGCGCTGCCTTTGCCGGTTACAATCGCAACCGCGCCTCGCTTGGCTGCGTCCGAGGCATAAGTCGCACCGTCGGCCTTTGTACCGGACAGGGCAAAGAACAGCATGCCGGGCTGGATTTGTCGCGAGTCCGACGAAATCCCGGTAATCTCCGTGTCGGAGGCAAGCGCCCCTTCGACAGGCAGTATGCCGGTTAGATTTTTCAGCTTCATCTAAATCCAGTCGCAATAGCAGATGGGCACCAACGCGCCCGTAGAATCACTCGTAGGAAACCAGCGTTGCCGCATTTTCATGGCTGAAATCCGGCTCAACGCCAAGCATCGAAGCCGAACGGCGAATGATGTTTGCAACGATCGGCGCGGCGTTCGAGCCGGCAGTCGCACCCATGCCCGGCTTTTCCGGCTGCGGTTCGTCAACGATGGACAGGACGATATATTGTGGATCGTCCATCGGGAACGACGCGACAAAGGCATTGAAACGCTTGTCGCCCGAATAGCGGCCGTTGACGACCTTTTCGGCCGTACCGGTCTTGCCGCCGACGCGATAGCCCGGAACCTCGGCCCGCTTGCCCGATCCCTTCTCGGCATTGAGCCGGTAGAGATAGCGCATGTCGTTGCTCGTCTTTTCGCTGACGACCTTCTTGGCTTCAGCCATCGCCTGTTCCTGCGTGCGCGGCAAGAATGTCGGCTCCATCAGGTAGCCGCCGTTCATCAGGGCGGCGCAGCCGACTGCCGTCTGCAACGGCGTCGTCGAGACGCCGTGTCCGAAGGCGATTGTGATGGAGTGAACCTTCTTCCAGACCTTTGGCTCTGTCGGGCGCGCGACTTCCGGCAATTCGGTCTGCATCTTCTCGAGAATGCCCAGCCGATGCAGGAATTCGCGGTGGCCCTCGATGCCGACCACATCGGCTTCCTTTGCGGAACCGATGTTGGATGAGTAGATGAAGACTTCCGGCACGGTCAGAACGCGATGCTTGCCGTGGAAGTCGCGGATGGTCTGGTGGCCGATGGTGATCGGGCGGGTCGCATCGAAGGTGCTGTCCAGCGATACCTTGCCGGAATCGAGCGCCATCGCCGTCGTGAAGCTCTTGAAGGTCGAACCCATTTCATAGAGACCCGCGGACATGCGGTTCAGCCGGTCCTTGTCCTGGGCGTTGTAGGGGTTGTTCGGATCGAAATCCGGAACCGACGCCATCGCCACGACCTCTCCGGTCTTGACGTTGAGAACGACCGCGCCGGCGGCGATTGCATGGTATTTTTCAAGGGCGGCGGCAATCTCGTCATGCACGATGTGCTGCACGCGCAGGTCGACCGACAAACGGACAGGCTCGAGGTCCTTGGCAATGGCGAGCCCCGACTGCTGCAGGTCGGCCAGCCCTTGGCCATCAATGTACTTTTCCAGCCCGGAAATACCCTGGTTGTCGATGTTGGTCAGGCCGACGATGTAGGCTGCCGTCTCGCCTGCGGGATAGAAGCGTCGCTTTTCCGTCCGAAAGCCGATGCCGGGGATGCCCAACTGCATGATTTCGGCTTGCTGCTTCGGCGTCAGCTGCCGCTGCAGCCACACAAAGCCGGCGCCGCTCTTCAGCTTGTTGTAGGTCTGTTCGTAGTCGATTTCCGGCAGGACAGTGGCGAGCTTTTCGATTGCTTCGTCGGCGTCCACGATATGGCGCGGCTCGGCATAGAGCGAAGACGTCTTGATGTCGGTCGCCAGCACTTCGCCATTGCGGTCAACGATGTCCGGGCGCGAGGCGGTGACGCGGCTTGCCGGCGCACCTGACGTATCCGGGTCCTGGAAGCCGAGATAAACGAGGCGGCCGCCGATGGTGGCGTAGATGCCGAAGAACACCGCCATGGTGAGAACGACGCGCGTCTTTGTCTTGCCGCCGGTCGCCTTGCGGGCCGCATCGACGACAATCGAACCGTCTTCGCTGACGGCCCGGGTTCGCTTGAACGGATTCAACCTGAGCTTCATTCCACCGCTCCGGTCTTGGTCGGATCAAGCAGTTCATCACCGGTGCCTGCGGCGTCCGCCGACGTGATGTCTTCAATCGTCAAAGGGCGCGGCGGCAAAACATCAAGGCCCGCAAACTGGTGCGGATTGACCGGCTCCAGTCCCAATTGCTCCTGATACCGCTCTACCAGCTTCTGCAGCCGCGACGGTTGGGTCAAAAGGCTCCAGTCGGCCTTCAACAGGTCGATCGTGTCTTCTTCCGTGCGGATCTGCACCTGCAGCTTGCGAACGTTATCGAGCTGCTCTTCGGCATCTCGCTTGATCGTATAGGTCATCGCCGCCGAAGCGACCATGACTGCTATAAGGACGATGTCACTGGGGCGGAACACGTGCTCACCTCTCTCCCGATTGGTGGATGCCGGGAAGCTTTGGAAGGCCGAAAATCGAAAAGTCTTCGCCGCGCGCCGGAGCTTCGGTGCGGATGGCAGCGCGCAACCGGGCAGAACGCGCGCGCGGATTCTGCGCCACTTCGGCGTCGCCCGGCGTGATCCCGCCGCCCAGTTTCTGGAAAGTTGCAGTCCGCGCTTGCGCCTCGGGCATATGGCGTGAGCCGGCGGCGGCATCGGCGCGGTCCGCGATGAAGCGCTTGACGATCCGGTCTTCCAGCGAATGAAACGTCACCACGGCCAGACGTCCGCCCGGCTTCAGCACTTTTTCGGCAGCGATCAGCGCCTTGGCCAGTTCACCAAGCTCGTCGTTGACGTAGATGCGCAGCGCCTGAAAAACGCGCGTCGCCGGATGGATCTTGTCCTTGGGCGCACGACCGATATGGGTTTCGATGGCATCCGCAAGATCGAGCGTGCGCTCGAACGGCTTCTTTTCGCGGCGTGCCTCGATCATGCGGGCAATGCGGCCGGCATGGCGTTCTTCGCCGAGAAACCCGAAGATGCGGGCGAGATCGCCAGCCTTGAGCCGATTGACGATATCGGCGGCACTCGGACCGGCCTGCGCCATGCGCATGTCGAGCGGACCGTCCGTGCGAAAGGAAAATCCACGTTCGGTCTGATCGAGCTGCATCGACGATACGCCGATGTCCAGCACCACCCCGTCAGCCTCGTCTACCTGCTCGGCAAGCGACGAGAACGGCGCCTGCACCAACCGCAGGCGTCCTTGCGACTGCGTCTCCAAAGCCTTGCCGGCAGCGATTGCATCGGGGTCGCGGTCAATCGCCACCACGGACGCGCCGCTGTCCAGGATCGCCTTGGTGTAGCCACCGGCACCGAAGGTCCCGTCAATGATGACGTCGCCCTCATTCGGCGCCAAGGCTTCCAGCACCTCAGCAAGAAGGACCGGAATGTGACGGGTCAGTCCGCCAACGGCGCTGTTGTCATCGCCGCGACCCGTCATCATTCCGGTCGCTCCCCAGGCTTCGTCCCCTGTCGAAGCTTCAACAGCCTTGCCCGCGCTTCCGCCCCATAGGCGGCAAGCCGGCCAGGCTCCCATATCTGAAAGAATTGGCCGCGGCCGACGAAGGCCACTTCCGCGCCAATCCCGGTATGTTCCCTGATGAAGTCCGGAACCGTGATGCGTCCGTCCTGGTCGAGCTTCAAAAACGTCCCATCGCCATGACAGAAGAACGACATGTCGTCCGCAGTCTGTAGAAACGGGTCCTCTTGCGCGATGCGCGCTTCGTAGCGGTCGAGCAGGTCGAGCCCGCCGACATCCATCGCAGGAATGTCGAGACAGCGAAGCGCATAGAGCTCGGTATAGCCGCGCTTCTGCACGACGGAACGGAAATGCGACGGCACCGAGACGCGCCCCTTGGCGTCTATCCTGTTCACTGAGTTCGACAGAAATCGGTCCATTACGCGCCACAGCCGCTTGCGCCGCTGCATCCCTCCCCGTCTTCACGCCGCCACGGCGCGTTTGCTGGCGATTCTCACCGTTCGAGCGGGCAAATTGCGTCGCACGGAAAGCCGTTGCGGCTGCCCGTCTGGCGTACGCTTCACCCTGACACGAAACGAAGGCTTGAATCTCGATATGGGATACCATGGGCAACTATGGGCGTCAACGGGAACAGGCTCGGTTGTCCGCTCGCTTCGACCTCACGAAGCACTTGTGCGGCATGCTCGCCTTTATGTTCCATTAAGACTAACGAACCGTTTAGAATTTGACTGGCGCAACGCCTGTCTCTTGCAGCGCGCGCCGTGCAGGCATAGCGTCAGCGTGCGTTTCTGCAGAATGAAGAAAGTTGCCTATAAATGTCCGATACCCCGTCGAGGTCCGGTAACGCCAAGTCCCGCGCCGCAGCCCTTTCCCACCTTCGCCGCGCTTCGCTCAAAAAAGGAGATTCCATCCCGCTGCCGCTGACCATGGCCGCGGTTTTCCATGCTCCGGGCGATGCCACCGGCTTCCACCAGTACGGCCGCTTCAGCAACCCGACTTGGGACGCGGTAGAGCATATGATCGCCCACATGGAAGATGCGCCCTGCGTTGGCTTCCCTTCCGGCATGGGAGCGATTTCAGCCGTGTTCTTCGCGCTTTTGCAGGCAGGCGACCGCGTCCTCATCGCCAGCGACGGCTATCCGACCACGCGCGGCATCGGCGACCGCTTCCTGAAGAAGTTTGGCGTCGAATACGACACCCGCCCGACTGCAACATTCCTCGATGGCGGCTTTGCCGGCTACAAGCTGGCTTTCATGGAAACGCCGTCCAATCCCGGCCTCGACATTTGCGACATCGCCGCCGTGGCCAAGGCGGCCCATGCCGCCGGTGCCTTGCTCGTCGTGGACAACACCACGATGACGCCGCTCGGCCAGCGCCCGCTCGATTTCGGCGCGGATATCGTCGTTGCCGCCGACACCAAGGCACCCAACGGCCACTCCGACGTGCTGTTCGGCCATGTCGCCAGCCGCAATCCCGATATCATCGAAGCCGTGAGGGATTGGCGCAAGACCTGCGGCGCGATCCCCGGCCCGTTCGAGGCCTGGCTGGTGCATCGCGGCCTGGAAACGCTGGACGTGCGCTTTGAGCGCATGTGCGACACCGCCGAATACATCGCGCCGCGCCTCAAGGCCCATCCCAAGGTGCGCATGGTTCGTTTCCCCGGCCTCGAAGGCGATCCGTCGCACAACCTCGCCCGAGCCCAGATGGAGCGCTTCGGCTTCCTGATCAGCTTCGTCGTCGCCTCCGAGGATGCCGCCGAGGATTTCATCAACGGTTGCGAACTGATGGAATCCGCCACCTCGTTCGGAGGCGTGCACACATCGGCCGAACGCCGCACGCGCCGCGGCGACATCGTGCCTCCCGGCTTTATCCGCATGTCGATCGGCTGCGAGCCGGCCGAAGAACTGTGGGAAGCGATTAAGGGATCGCTTGACCGCCTGTCCAAGTAGGCGACACGGCAAGGCCGTCCGGCGATTCAGGAGTGCTCTTGAATCGCCATCACCGCCTTCCAGCGTATCCATCTGGAATAAAAGGAAAAATGCCAGCCGGCCTGTAAGCCGGGTTCTGTATGGCCCCCGCCCCTTGCGGCGCGGGAACGTGGCGGCCATTCATCTTGGACGCCTGTTGCCAGGCATCTCACGCAACCTACCCGGACGGTGAGCCGGAAACAGCCCTCGAGGGTTTCCCCTCGCACCGCCCCTATTCGGTTTTGCTCCCGGTGGGGTTTACCATGCCGCTCCCGTTGCCGGTCGCGCGGTGGGCTCTTACCCCACCCTTTCACCCTTGCCACGAAAATCGTGGCGGTCTGCTCTCTGTGGCACTTTCCCTGGGGTCGCCCCCGCCGGCCGTTAGCCGGCACCGTGTTTCCATGGAGCCCGGACTTTCCTCACCCGCAGCCTTTCGGCTCTCGCAGGTGCGGCCGCCCGGCCAGCTGGCAGCGCGTATAAAGAGGTTAGCCATTCAAAACGCAACAAAAAAGCGGCGGGCAGCCTCAGATTGACGAGCCGAGCGCCGCCATCTGCACCTTCACCTTGCTGCAATAGGCAGACGAGACCGGATTCATGCGGCGCGCAGCGTGGCCCGCATTGTACTTCAGGATCGTCCCGCATGTCGTGCCGCCGCCGAGGTCGTGCGCCATGGCGAGGTATTTCATGCCGTACTTGATGTTGGTCTCGGGATTGAACAGCCCCTTGGCGGAGCCGCTGTAGCCCATCATCCGCGCCGTTGCCGGCTTGATCTGCATCAGGCCGATCTCGCCAGCACTTCCCACCGCGTTCGTGCGGTAGTTGCTCTCGACCTTGATGACCGCATGCGCCAGCGAAACCGGCACGCCGTAGCTGGCGGCATAGCGCTGGATGATCGTGTTGAAGCGCGGCCCGCTCGCCGAGTTGGAAGCAACCTGCTTGGTCTCGTTCTTGGACTTCTTGGACGCAGTCTTGGTGGCCTTCTTGGCAGGTGCAACGCTTGCCTTGGCGCTCTTTTCGGAAGACTGCTTTTTCTCGGCCTTCTTGGGCGTAGCTTGCGATTGGGTGGCCCCGATCTCGCTGGGAATTTCCATGCGCCCTGCTTGCGCCGTGCTTGCGGCAATAGTGAACACACCAGCGGCAATAGCCGCCGTCAAAACAGACAACTTCTTCATAAGATCCTATACTAATTTGGCCGTGGGAATGTATTCACACGGAATGGCTTCATCGAGGTTGGAACATCTTGCAAAAGACGTCCGGAACCTGCTCGGCCTGCGCTTTGAATGCTGAAATTGTGCCAAAGAAGGCGGATCAAGTCACTTTGGATGACACGTTGTAACCTGGGCCGCGCTGTTTCAGACTTGACCTAGACTTGGTTCAACCGACGCGAGCAGCGATGCCAGCGTTCGCCTGGTCGAGCCGTCGGCTATGCCATCCACGCGGCGCGGCCGGAAATGGCGCTGGAATGCCTCGACGACAATTTCGGTCTGGCGATCGAATTTACCCGTGATTTCCACGCCATAGCCGTAGAGAGCCAGCATGGATTGCAGCTCTTCGACGGCGTGTCCCTCGTCGCCCAGTTGCGACACGCGCCCGCGCCGGATCGGCGCCGGCTTCACAAGATGCCCTATTCCTGCCTCGAACAATCTCGGCCAAGGGAATTTCTCGCCGGGATCGACCTTGCGGCCAGGTGCCACATCGGAATGCGCCAGCACGAACTCCGGCGCGATGCCGTGGCGGCCGATGATGCCGCGGCAAAGACCGATCACCGCATCGATCTGGTTTCCGGGGAATTTCACATAGCCCAGCGTATGGCCGGGATTGACGATCTCGATACCGACCGAACGCGAGTTGGTATCGGTTACGCCGCGCCATGAACTCTTTCCCGCATGCCAAGCACGGTCGCTCTCGCGAACCATCTGCACGATGCGGCCATCCTCATGCACAAGGTAATGCGACGACACTTCGCTTGCCGGGTCGCAAAGCCAGGATTCCGCACCTTGCCCGGTTTCCATCCCGGTATAGTGCAGCACGATCATGTCCGGTTTGCGCGCACCTTCTCGCGGTCCGAAATTCGGCGAAACCCTGACATCTGCTCCGGCGTGGTCGGGCAGGAAACCGCTCATGCCGCTTGCAGGCTCCGCTCGATGAGCTCGTAGGCGGCGTTGATTGCCGCCAGCCGGGTCGTTGCGATCTTGATGAATTCCTGCGGCAGGCCGCGCGCAATCAGCCTGTCGGGATGATTGTCGGCCACCAGCTTGCGGTAGTGCTTCTTGACCTCGACCAGCGTTTTGCCGCGCTCGATGCCCAGCACGACATAGGGGTCCGCATCGCCCAGGTCGACATGCCGCGCCAAAATCGTCTCGTAATGCGCGTCTTCGATCTCGAAGATTTCGGCGATGCGGCGCAGGAACTGGCCTTCGCGTTCATGCAACACGCCGTCGGCGGTCGCGATGTAGAACAGGCCGTCGAGGATGTCTTCCAGCATCATGCAGTTGTGTGCGCCATTGCCGCACAGCCCTGCCATCTGCTCGGCATAGGCCTCGAAGCCGGCAGTATCGCGCTTGGCGAGGTCATAGAGGCGAGCGACGTTACGCGCTTCCTCCTTCGGCACCTCGAAAATGGCCTGAAAGGCGCGCACTTCGTCTTGCGTGACGACACCGTCCGCCTTGGCCATCTTGGCCGAAAGCGCGATCATCGCGACCGAGAACGCAACCCTGCGCCGCAATTCGGGGTCGCCGGCGAACACCGTTCGCACGGCTTCGACAACTTCCACCACCCCTTGGGTCGCGGAAGCCGATATGCGCTGGATGAATTCACCGATGCGAAGCCAGATCGACATGGGCGCTTCATAAAGCGAACGCCCCGCCGCTATCAAGCTGTGATCGGCTCTGGCGCGCGGATTGGCCGCGCAAAAAGAAAAGGCCGGCGATTGCCGGCCTTTCCCGTTGCATGAAACGGCTTACTGAGCGGGTGCAGGCTGCACTGGCGTCATGGCGCCATCATCGGCCGCACCATCCGAAGGCGCAGGCGTAATGCTCTGCGTCGTGGAGTTATCGGTAGCCGGCGGGGTCGTTGCGTCCGGCGTTGCAGGCGTCATCGGCTGCTCGGCAGCCGGGGGATTGGTGCTTTGGGTGGTCGTTGTGTCCGTCCCGCTATCGCTGCAGGCGGCAACGCCAAAAAGGGCAAGGGCAGAAACGGACGCCAGAATGAGCTTCTTCATCTTATCTCTCCTTCACAATAACGCCCCCGTATAGGCGGGCGGTCGAGGAGGTAATGTCGGGCAAGCCGATCCGTTTCATAACGTTGCGTTTCGATCTGTAACAACGTCTCCTCGCAAACAACCGGTCAAAACCGTTGTCGATCAACCCATTGCGGTCTAACAGGCGTACCAAATGTCATCGGAGAGCGGGCGATGCCGAACGCCAAGTGGGATTTCTGGATCGATCGCGGCGGCACCTTCACCGACATCATCGGTCGCGACCCGGAAGGTCGCTTCCATTCCCGCAAACTCCTGTCGGAAAGCCCCGAGACCTACACTGACGCCGCCATTCAGGGCATCCGCGACCTGCTCGGCCTGAAGCCCCGGCAGCCTGTCCCGTCGCACCTGATCGGCGACCTCAAGATGGGCACGACGGTTGCGACCAACGCACTGCTCGAACGCAAGGGCGACCGCGTCCTGCTCCTCATCACCAAGGGGTTCCGCGATGCGCTGAAGATCGCCTATCAGGCGCGGCCCGACATTTTTGCCAAAGAGATCATCCTGCCCGAACAGCTCTATGAGCGCGTGGTCGAGGTGGATGAACGCGTCTTGGCCGACGGGTGCGTCGAGCGGCTGCTGGACATTGCCGGCGTCAAGCCGGCCATCGAACAGGCCAAGGCCGACGGCATCGATGCCGTCGCCATCGTCTTCATGCATGCGTGGAAATACCCCGACCACGAAAACGCCGTCGCCAAGGTCTGCCGCAAGCTTGGCTTCAGCCAGATCTCGGTCAGCCATGAAGTCTCGCCCCTGATCAAGCTGGTCGGGCGTGGCGACACCACGGTCGTGGATGCATACCTCTCGCCCATTCTGTCGCGCTATGTCCGCAACGTGGCGCAGGAACTTGGTCTTTCGATCTCACAGGCAGAGCCCGCAAGTGCGACCGCACGTCGGCCGTCGTCGGCCGCCCCGGCGGAGGCCAGCGAGCAAAGCGAGCGCTCGGCCGTGAGCCCGAGGTTAATGTTCATGATGTCGTCGGGCGGCCTGACCGCGGCGGACATGTTCCAGGGCAAGGATGCGCTTCTGTCCGGGCCGGCCGGCGGTGTCGTCGGCATGGTGGAAACCGCAAAGCTCGCAGGCTTCGGCAAGGTCATCGGCTTCGACATGGGCGGCACGTCGACCGACGTTGCGCACTATGACGGCACCTACGAACGCGCCTTCGACACCGAAGTGGCCGGCGTCCGGGTGCGCGCGCCGATGATGCGCATTCATACCGTCGCGGCCGGCGGCGGTTCCATCCTCCACTATGAGGCTGGCCGCTTCCAGGCAGGCCCCGACTCCGCCGGCGCCAACCCCGGTCCCGCCTGCTACCGGCGGGGCGGACCGCTCACGGTCACCGACGCCAACGTGATGCTGGGCAAGCTCCAGCCCGACCTGTTTCCGGCAATCTTCGGCCCCGATCAGAACGAAACATTGGACGCCGGCAGCGTGCGCCGGAAGTTCGAGGAATTGGCGGCCGAGATTGGCGACGGCCGCACACCTGAAGCGGTGGCGGAAGGCTTCGTCACCATTGCAGTCGAGAACATGGCAAATGCCATCAAGAAGATTTCGGTCCAGCGCGGCTACGATGTCACCGAGTACCTGCTGAACTGCTTTGGCGGCGCCGGTGGCCAACACGCTTGCCTTGTGTCGGATGCGCTCGGCATGGAAGCCGTGCTCATCCATCCCTTTTCGGGCCTGCTTTCCGCCTATGGAATCGGCTTGTCATCGATTTTCGCCTCGCGCCAGCAGGCGCTGCTCCAGCCGCTGGACGACACGTCCTTGCCCGAAATCGATCAACTGATCGGCTCGCTCAATCAGGCGGTCGAGGACGAACTCACGAAACAGGGCGTTGCCAGCACGGCAATTGCCGTGAAGCCGGTCTTACACATCCGTTATGACGGGACCGATAGCTCGCTTCCGGTGGACTTCGGGCACGGATCGATCGAGCAGGCGAGGACGAGTTTCGAGACCGATCACAAGGCCCGCTTCGGCTTCATCTATGACGGCAAGCCGATGGTCGTCGAAGCAGTCGGCGTCGAGGGCTCGGACGCCAGCACCAAGGGGTTGGGCGAGCTTGATTCAGATATCGAGGACATCGCCGCAACCCCCTCGCAAACCGGCAGGATTTTTGTCGAAGGTGGCTGGCGCGACGCCGGCATTTTCCTTCGCGAGCAACTGAAGCCGGGCTACCGGATTGCCGGTCCGGCACTGGTGATAGAGCCGAACCAGACAATCGTCATCGAGCCCGGTTGGCAGGCGACGATTACCGCCAAGAACCACGTCCTGATGCGCCGCATCGAAAAGAAGCGCCGTCAGGAAGCCCTCGGCACCAAGGCCGATCCGGTCATGCTGGAAGTGTTCAACAACCTGTTCATGTCGATTGCCGAGCAGATGGGCGTCACGCTCCAGAACACCGCCTATTCCGTCAACATCAAGGAACGGCTGGACTTTTCCTGCGCGGTGTTCGACCGCACCGGCGCGCTGGTGGCCAACGCGCCGCATATGCCGGTGCATCTGGGCTCCATGGATCGGTCGGTCGAAACCATCATCAGGCTCAACGCCGGCAATGTTAGCCCCGGCGACGTCTTTGCGCTCAACGCGCCTTACAATGGCGGCACGCACCTGCCCGACATCACGGTGGTGACACCCGTCTTCGATGACAGGCAAGGGGAAATCCTGTTCTGGACCGCCTCGCGCGGCCATCATGCCGATGTCGGCGGCACCGCCCCCGGCTCGATGACGCCGTTGGCAACGACCGTCGATGAAGAAGGCATCCTGTTCGACAATTTCCAGATCGTCGAACGCGGCCGTTTCCGCGAGGCCGAACTGCATGACCTTTTGACCGACCACCCCTACCCGGCGCGCAATCCACGCCAGAATGTGGCCGACCTGAAGGCCCAGATCGCCGCCAACGAGAAGGGCACTGCGGAACTGAAGAAAATGGTCGCGCATTTCGGGCTCGATTTGGTCGAGGCCTATATGGGTCACGTTCAGGACAACGCCGCCGAAAGCGTACGCCGCGTGCTGGAGCGCTTGCCTGACAGTTCGCAGTACGAGTACCCGACCGACACCGGTCAGGTGATCAAGGTCAGCATCAGCGTGGATCGCACCAATCGGCAAGCCACGGTCGATTTTACCGGCACCTCGCCGGTGATGAAGAACAATTTCAATGCGCCCGAACCGGTCACGCGCGCGGCGGTTCTCTATGCTTTCCGCGTCATGGTGGAAGACAATATCCCGATGAATGCCGGGTGCCTCAGGCCGATCAACATCATCGTCCCCGATGGCTGCATGCTGAAGCCCTCCTATCCGGCAGCCGTGGTCGCCGGCAATGTCGAGACCTCGCAGCACGTCACCAATGCGCTGTTCGGGGCCATGGGCGCGCTTGCCAACGCACAGGGCACCATGAACAACCTGACCTTCGGCAACGACGCCTATCAGTATTACGAAACCATCTGCTCCGGTTCGCCTGCCGGCCTGAAGAATGACGGCAAGGGCTTTGCAGGTACCTCGGGCGTGCACACGCACATGACCAACTCGCGCCTCACCGACCCCGAAGTGCTCGAATTGCGCTTCCCGGTCGTGCTGGAGGATTTCCATGTTCGCGAGGGTTCCGGCGGCAAGGGAAAATGGAGCGCGGGCGACGGCACGCGACGCACCATCCGTTTCCTCAAAAAGATGGAGTGTGCCATCCTGTCCTCGCACCGCAACCGCCCGCCGCAAGGACTGGCAGGCGGCGGCAATGGCGAGCAAGGCTCGACCAAGGTGCGGCGCAACGACGGTGCGGTCGATACCCTGAAAGCCTGCGACCAGACCGTGCTGGATCGCGGCGAGGCGGTTATCGTCACCACGCCGACGGCGGGCGGATACGGCAAAGCGTAGCTCAACCGCCCCGTCATCCGACTGTCACGCCGCTGCGTTACCCGCTTGCGCACTGCAAACGGGGAATCGCATTCCATGTCCGACGTTTCCAACGAACTGGTTTTTCGGCGCGGCAAACAGGTTGGAAAAGCGGTCTACCAGAACAAGGCGCTCTCGAAGGCCGGTTTGTCGGAACGGCTGTTTGCACTGGCCTTCTCCGGCCTCGTCTACCCGCAGATCTGGGAAGACCCGGAAATCGACATCGAGGCGATGCAGCTTGGCGAAGGCCACCGCGTCGTCACCATCGCGTCCGGCGGCTGCAATCTCCTCGCCTATCTGACCCGCCTGCCCGCCCGCATCGATGCCGTCGATCTCAACGCCGCGCATGTTGCGCTGAACCGCATGAAACTGGCGGCCCTTCGCCATTTGCCGTCCCATGCCGATTTCTTCCGCTTCTTCGGCACGACCGACAGTCCACACAATTCGCACGCCTATGACCGGTTCGTCGCCCCGCACCTCGACCCGGTGAGCCGGCACTACTGGGAACGGCGCAACTGGCGCGGCAAGCGCCGCATCGAAGTCTTCAATGCCAATTTCTACCGCACCGGCCTGCTTGGCCTGTTCATCGCCGTCGGCCACAAGGTGGCGAAGCTGCACGGCATCGACCCGTCCGAGATCATGAATGCGAAGTCGCTCGCCGAACAGCGCCGCTTCTTCGACGAAAAGCTGGCCCCGGTTTTCGACCGGCCCTGGGTGAAGTGGGCGACTTCGCGCAAATCCTCGCTGTTCGGCCTCGGCATCCCGCCCGCGCAGTATGACGCGCTGCTGACCTCCGGCGACGGTTCGATGGCCGGCGTGCTTAGAGCCAGGCTGGAAAAGCTCGCCTGCGACTTTCCCTTGCAGGACAGCTACTTCGCCTGGCAGGCCTTCGCGCGCCACTATCCAGCCGAAAACCAGGCTGCCCTGCCACTTTATCTCGAACAGCGGAACCATGGCCTGCTGCGCGAAAACACCGGCAACATCGCCATCCACCACGCCAACATGATCGACTTCCTGGCCGAAAAAGATGCCGGCTCCGTTGACCGCTTCGTGCTGCTCGACGCGCAGGACTGGATGACCGACGGCCTGCTCAACCGCCTGTGGACGGAAATCACCCGCACCGCGTCGGCCGAGGCGCGCGTCATATTCCGCACCGCCGCCGAGCCGAGCCTTTTGCCGGGTCGCCTCTCGCACGCTTTGCTCGACCAGTGGGCCTACGAGGAAAAAGCCTCGCTCGACTTCTCACGGCGCGACCGCTCGGCGATCTATGGCGGCTTCCATCTCTACGTGAAGAAGGCCGCATGAGATCCGCCTCGACCCGCGCGCAAAGCCACGCCGCGCTGATGGACGGCACCTATCGCTGGCAGCGCCACATCTATGACCTGACCCGCAAATACTATCTGCTTGGCCGCGACCGCCTCATCAACGGATTGGACGCACCCGCCGGCGCGGCCATCCTCGAACTCGGCTGCGGCACCGGTCGCAATCTTGTCATGGCGGCGCGGCGCTATCCCGATGCCCGCCTGTATGGGCTGGATATCTCGGCCGAAATGCTGGCAACGGCGCAACGGTCCGTCGATAGCCCGGCGCTTACCAACCGCATCCAGCTTGCGCAGGGCGACGCGACCCGGTTCGATGCCGCAGCCCTGTTCGGCGTCGCCCACTTCGACCGGATTTTTGTCTCCTATTCCCTGTCGATGATCCCCGGCTGGGAAAAGACCGTTTCGGCAGCACTTGCCTCACTCAAACCGCGCGGATCGCTGCACATTGTCGATTTCGGCCAGCAGGAAGGTTTGCCGCGATGGTTCCGCGGCCTGCTTCACGCCTGGCTCGCCAAATTCCACGTCACGCCGCGCGATCGGCTGCGTGAAGTGCTGGAATCAGAATCTTCACGCGTTGGCGCAAGCCTTTGTTTCGAAACGCTCTATCGCGGCTACGCTGCGCTCGCAGTCATCACCGCGGCTGGCGCAGCGGCAAGATAAGCGCCGACACCAGCCTCTGCGGCCGGTAGTTGAGCTTCGACGGCGTCAGCCCCATGCGTACCACCACCAGCCGCTCTGATGGCACAATCGCGACCGACTGCCCGTCATGGCCCTCCAGCCAGTACGTATCGGCCGGCAGCCCCCAGCCTCCGCCTGCACCGGAAACCTCTTCATCTCCGGGGCCGGAAATCCATAGCTGGCCCCTGGCATAGGTCCCGTTGGAAGCCGGCGCCACTTCGCGCATCCATGTCACGAACCCGGCCGGCAGGATTTCCTTTCCATCCCAGCGACCGTCCTCAAGCAGGAATTGGCCGAACCGCGCCCAATCATGCGCCGTGGCGTAAAGGTAGGAGGAGCCGACAAACGTGCCGCGCTCGTCCGTCTCCAGCACGGCACTGCGCATGCCGAGCGGATCGAACAGCGCCTTGCGCGGCCAGCCGATCGCCTGCTGCGGGTCTCCCAGCGCCTCCTGCCACAGCCGTGACAGGATCATTGCCGTGCCGCTCGAATAGGAAAACGCCGCGCCCACCTCGCCGGCCAGGGGCTTGGCCTCGGCAAAGCTTGCCATATCCGGTTCGAGATAGAGCATGCGCGTCACGTCGGTGACGTCGCCGTAGTCCTCGTTGAATTCGAGACCGCTCGACATTGCCATCAGGTCGGACACGCTGATCGCCGCGCGGTCGTCCGCATCCCACGGTTTGGCGAGGTTCTTGCCGTCCACGCCGATCCTGCCGTCCTTGACCAGCGTCCCGAGGATCGCCGCGTTGACCGTCTTGGTCATTGACCAGCCCAGAAGCGGCGTCTTCTGGTCGAAACCTTCGCCATAGCGCTCCCCAACGATCCTGCCATCCTTTACGACGACGACCGCGCGCATGCCAACGCCGGTCAGCGCCTTGTCATCGAGGATGGCCGCCACATCGGGCGATTGCGACGGCTCGACCCGCTCGCCTTCCGGCCATAGCGCGTCGGCAGGCGCGGAAGACGGCAAGACCGGCCCGGTGAGACCCTTTGCCTTCGCCACGTCGCCGTCCGGCACATTGGTGCAGCCGAGGCCTTCACGCAGCACCGCAACGCTCTTGCCCAGAACCCCGAACAGGCCCGCCGAGACCGTGCCGGCCTCCTTGTCGACGGACACCGACATCAGCTTGAGCAAAGGATGGCCCGGCGCCTGGACATCGACTGCCAGCACCTCGTCCGGGTCGCGGCCTGCAAGGAACACATTGGAGCAGACGATCTTGGCGGAATAACCCGACCCCACCCGGATCAGGTCCGGCGGCGCGAAATAAAGCCAGGCGAACACACCGATGATCGCAAGCACGAGCAGAACGACGAGCCATTCGACGATCTTGAACAGAAACCGCATTCCAAACCCTTGCAAAACCGCTGGCGCTTGCACAATTCGCCCCGCACTGTCGAATGCCATCAATCGAATATCAACCATGTTGATAGATGACGATGGGGCAACGCGACGATAGAAGCAGGGCGTGGCGACCGGCAATGCATACCCTGCCTCGCAAACTTTGGCCTGACGGATCTTGGGGGAACTGATGCGCAAACGTGCGCTGCTGGTTGCATTGACGCTGCTGAGTGCCTGCACCACCATGGATGACCTCGCTCCCGTCAGCGGCCCGTCCGCTTCCGGTACGTCGCATTCGCCACGGTTCCAGGACAGGGACCCCCATGAATGGACCGGCCGCGCACCCTGGCACTATGCGGTCCACG
This sequence comes from Mesorhizobium sp. FG116, assembly GCF_057809835.1. Classification (NCBI taxonomy): domain Bacteria; kingdom Pseudomonadati; phylum Pseudomonadota; class Alphaproteobacteria; order Hyphomicrobiales; family Phyllobacteriaceae; genus Mesorhizobium; species Mesorhizobium sp. FG116. The sequence goes on along the minus strand of NZ_JBMDKS010000015.1, from coordinate 32,573 downwards.
GCACCGACGTTTCCAAGTACCAGACTTCCATCGACTGGCAGCAGGTCAAGGCCAGCGGCATCTCGTTTGCCTTCATCAAGGCAACGGAAGGCGGCGACCGCGTAGACGACTATTTCGGCGAACACTGGCGCGGTGCCAAAAGCGTTGGAATCCCGCGCGCCGCCTACCATTTCTACTATTTTTGCCGCCCCGCTGCGGAACAGGCGCGCTGGTTCATCGAGAACGTTCCCAACGACCGCTCGGCCCTGCCGCCGGTCCTCGACATGGAATGGAATCCGTTGTCGCCCACTTGCAAGCTGCGGCCACCGCCTGAAACGGTGCGCAGCGAAATGAGCACGTTCCTGTCGATCATCGAGAGCCATTACGGCAAGAAGCCGATCATCTACACCTCGATCGATTTCTTCGACGACAACAATCTCTCGACCTTCAGGGGCTATCCCTACTGGCTGCGCTCTGTCGCCGGCCACCCCTCCGAGAAGTATGGCAGCCACCCCTTCACCTTCTGGCAATACACCGGAACAGGGGTCGTGCCGGGCATAAGAGGCGACGCCGATATCAACGTTTTCAACGGCTCTGCGGCCACCTGGGACAAGTGGCTGCGGCAGAACACCCGTTGACAGCGCCGAACCAGCCTGCTTTTCGACAACATTGACGCACAAGTGGCGTCAGGCAAACGCGGCGAAACACGCCTCAAGCCGGAAGGTTGTCATGCGACTGCACTCGATTGTTCTCGCGGCGCTGCTGTCAGCCGCGGCCGGTTCGGCAATGGCCGAGCAATGCGGCGGCGATTTCGAAGCCTGGAAACAGGGCATCGTCTCGGAAGCGCGGGCCGCGGGCGTCGGCGAGAAAGGCCTGTCGGCATTCGAAGCGGCGAACATCGATCCCAAGGTGCTTGCCCGCGATCGCGCCCAAGGCGTCTTTTCGCAGACCTTCGTCCAGTTTTCCGGCCGAATGATTTCCGACTACCGCCTCAAGCAGGGCGCGACCAACCTCAAGAAATATGCCGACGTCTTCGCCCGCGCCGACAAAGAGTTCGGCGTCCAGCCGGCCATCATCACCGCCTTCTGGGCGCTCGAAACGGATTTCGGCGCGGTTCAGGGCGATTTCCACACGTTGAGCGCGCTGGTCACGCTCGCCCATGATTGCCGCAGGCCCCAACTCTTCCGTCCGCAGCTCGTGCCGCTGCTCACCCTTATCGACCGCGGCGTTCTGCCGGCAGACGTCAGCGGGGCATGGGCCGGGGAAGTCGGCCAGACACAGATCCTGCCATCCGACTATCTCGCGCGCGGCATCGACGGCGACGGCGACGGTATCGTGGACCTGCGCGGCAGTGCGCCCGATGTCATCATGACCACCGCCAACAAGGTGCTTTCCCGTGGCTGGAAACGCGATCAGCCCTGGATCGAGGAAGTCCGCGTTCCCGACGACATGCCTTGGGACCAGACCGGCCGCACCAACAAGCTGCCGCTGGCGAAATGGGCTGAATGGGGCGTCACCCGGCCAGACGGCACACCGTTAATGGACAACGGCCTCAACGCAGGCCTTGCCCTGCCCATGGGCCGCAAGGGGCCAGCCTTCCTTGCCTACGACAATTTCGACGTCTACCTGCAGTGGAACCAGTCCTTCACCTATGCGCTGACGGCCGCCGTGCTGGCGACGCGCTTCGCAGGGGCTGCGCCCTACGATCCGCGCAATGCCGAGGCTGGCCTGACCGGCGACAGGATGAAGGAGCTACAGGCAAAGCTGGAAGCCAAGGGCTACGATGTCGGCACGGTCGATGGCATTTTGGGCACCAACACCCGCGAGGCGGTGCGGCAGGAGCAGATGAAGCTTGGCCTCGCCGTTGACGGCTGGCCGACCGAAGAACTGCTGGCGAAGCTCTAGCCCTACTGCCCTACTGCCCTAATCCGCCATCGTCTCGAGGCTCGCAAAGCCTTGCGGCGCGTCACCCTCGTCGAACGGCGTGGTGACCTCGACGAACGTATCCGGATAAAAGCCGTTGAAGCGCGTGCGCAGCGACAGCGAGTAGGCTCCGATGTGGCCGATCTCGATCCAGTCGCCCGTATCGACCGTCTCGGGCAGCCAGAATGGCCGCGACAGGATATCGACGGAATCGCAGGTCGCCCCGCACACCTTGAACGGTACGATGTTCTTCTCGGAACCATTGCGTGAACGGATGGCCGGATCGGGGATGAAGCGGGCCGGCAGCGTGATCTTTCCGGTCCACGAATCCGACAAGGAAGCCCAGATACCGTCATTGATGTAGAGCCGCCTGCCCTTGCGCAACAAAACGCGCACGATCAGCGACAGGCAGCGCGCCACGATCACCCGTCCGGGCTCGGCCACCAGCGGCATCTGGTCGAACTGGTATTCCTTGATGTCCCCCGACAGGCGCGACATGATTTGGCCGAGAGACGGCATCTCGACCTGCTTGCGGTTCGGATCGTGGCCGTACTCGGCCGGAAAGCCGCCGCCGACATCGAGCCCCGCGAGATCGAAGCTCAGCCGGTTGCGCACCCAGTCCGCCGAAGCGAGCGCCCGCTCATAGGTGTCGGGATCTTCGATCTGGCTGCCGACGTGGAAACACAGGCCCACCTTGTAGCCGGTCTTGGCCAGCCGCTCCGCCAGCTCCACGGCATAGGCTGGTCCCGCCCCGAACTTCTTGGACAGTTCGTAGGCGGCATGGCCCTTGGTCTGCACCCGCACGAATACCGTGATCGCGCCGGGATCGATATCGAGTGCTCGCACCACCCGCGTCAGCTTGGCGATCTCGTCTTCATGATCCACCGAGATGACACGGATTCGATATTTTTCGAGAGCCAGCTTGATGTCGGCCTGCGCCTTTACGGGATGCATGTAGAGCATCTCCGCATCGTCCGACACCGCCCGCACCGCCGCGAATTCACCCGGCGACGCGACGTCGAAGGCCGTTACCCCGGCTTCCACAAGTGCCTTCAGGACAATGGGCTCGCCATTGGTCTTCACCGCATAGGCGGTCTTGCCCGGAAACATGCCCATGAACTGTACGGTGTCGGCTTTCAGCACCTGGGGTCGGAAACAATAGACCGGTTCGTCCGGGCGCAGAGCCAGCGCGGCATCGCGCGCATTTTCGAATCGCTGCATCAAGCGAATCCCTGTTTCGGGCGCAAAACTAATCCCGGCTGACGGAGAATGAAAACCCCTCCATGCCTCGCTCCCCTCACTTGGCGGGGTTAAATCTCGCCAATCAAGTGGAAGGTTGCAGTTTTCGGGTGGCTACGCGCCACAAAGTGCCCCAGAAGGCGGAACCGACACCTTCGGCGCATTTTTCAGGAATTCCCCAATGACAGTGATAACCGAGACGACCCAGCGCGAGCCGATGGCGCTGAAGGACTGGGTGCAATTGCTTGTGCTAGGCGCGATATGGGGCGGCTCCTTCTTCTTCGCCCGCATTGCGGTTGCGGAAGTTCATCCGCTCGTTCTGGTGTTTTTCCGCGTCTCCATTGCCGCGGTCGCACTCCACCTCTACCTCGCCATTCGCGGGCCCTCTTTCCGCATTGCCTTCGCTCACACCGGCCTGTTTTTCGCGTTGGCCTTGACCAACAACGTCATCCCCTTCTCGCTGATCTTTGCCGGGCAGACCGAACTGGGCGCCGGACTGGCCGCCATATTGAATGCCACGACGCCGTTCTGGACGCTCATCATCGCCAACTTTTTCACCGATGACGAAAAGCTCTCGCCGGGCAAGATTGCCGGCATCGCGCTTGGCATAGGCGGAACCGTCGTCATGATCGGCCCCGGCCTGTCATCCGGCCTCAGCGGCCCGGTCTGGGCCAAGTTTGCCTTGATCGGGGCAACGATATCCTACGCGGTGGCGCTGATGGTCGCCCGCAAGTTCAGGACCGTTCCTCCGCCCGTCGTCGCGACGGGCCAATTGACGGCTTCGACCATCATGATGATCCCGGTCGTCCTCGTGGTTCACGGACCATCGGGTCTGTTCTCGGCAAGTCCACCTGTCTGGGCAGCGGTATTGGCGCTGGCGATCCTGTCGACGGCTTTTGCCTATATTCTCTTTTTCAACCTCGTCGCGTCGGCTGGCGCAACCAACGCCTCATTGGTCACGCTCGTGGTGCCAGTCAGCGCCATCCTGCTCGGCGTGGCCTTCCTCGGCGAGCATCTGGAGGCGTTCGAAATCGTCGGCATGGCGATCATCGGCCTTGGCCTCGTGACCATCGACGGTCGTATCTTTCACAAAAAATGACACGATCACGCCACAATTTATTCACAGTCGCGTCGATGCCGTTTGCCAAGGAATTTCAACGCCTAACACGAAAATCAGGTCGAAAATTCCACATTTGCGTCGCAATGCAGCACATTTTCCGCTTGCCTGTGGCCGAAATGCTTCTAGATTCCGGCCATAGCTTTTCAAGAGGAGGCTATCCATGGGACTGACGAGGCCAATCAACGCATTAATGATCTGCGCTGCATTCGCTTTTATCGGCGCTCTTATCGTGGGCGTTCTTCCATAACCGCTTAAGCGGAGAAGGCTAGCACCTGACAAAGCAGAGAAGACGAAAAGGCCGGGATTTTCCCCGGCCTTTTTGTTTCTGCTGCTCTCTAGGCCGCCGCTGAATTCGGGCTGGCCTCGGGCTTGTGCGAGCGGATGCCGATCATGTGGCAGACGGCAAAGGCCAAATCGGCCCGGTTCATCGTGTAGAAGTGGAAATCCCCCACCCCGCGCTCGACCAGGTCCAGCACTTGTTCGGCCGCAACGGCGGAGGCCACCAGCGCGTGCGTCTGCGGGTCGGATTCCAGCCCGTCGAACCGCTCCCTCAGCCAAACCGGCACATGGGCTCCAGCGCGCCCGGAAAAACTCGCCACTTGCGCGATGTTGTGAACCGGCAGGATGCCCGGCACGATCGGGATATAGATCCCCGCGCGCCGCACCCGCTCGACATAACGCTCGTAGATGTCGTTATCGAAGAAGAACTGGGTGATCGCCCGCGTCGCGCCGTTGTCGACCTTGCGCTTCAGCATGTCGATGTCGGTGGCGAAGTCCGGGCTCTCCGGGTGCTTCTCCGGATAGGCGGAAACGGAAATGTCGAAATCGCCGTGACGCTTGAGCGCGCCGACCATCTCCGCCCCGTTGGCATAGCCGTCCGGGTGCGGCTGGTAGCGCGTGCCGGCACCCGCCGCCGGATCGCCGCGCAACGCCACGAAGCGCGTGATGCCGAGCGCAGCGAACTGCCGGATCACGTTGTCGGCCTCTTCCCTGCTTGCATCGATGCAGGTCAGGTGCGCCGCCGGGCTGAGCGACGTCTCGCCAAGGATGCGCGCCACCGTGCGCGCCGTCCGTTCGCGCGTTGAGCCACCCGCGCCATAGGTCACCGAAACGAAGTTCGGCCTCAGCGGCTCAAGTCGCTTCACCGTCTCCCACAGCCGCGCTTCCATCTCGTCGGTCTTCGGCGGAAAGAACTCGAAGGAGACCCTGATCTTGTCGCCGATGTCGGGCCGGCGCGAAAAACGGAACTGGCTCATCAGGCGACTTCCCCGATCTTGATGGACTGGTTGCCGTTGGAGGGATCGGCAATGAGCAGGCGCCTGTCACGACCAAGCCACAGCTTGACGGTGAGCTTGGCCTCGCTATTGCCGCGCGGTTCGAAATCCTGGCTGGACTCCAGGTCGAGGCCGGCCTCGTTCAGCCATTCGCTAATCTGCCTGTCCGAAAAGCCGAGACGCAGGTGCGCGTGTTCCTCGCGCAGGAACTCCAACGTGTGCGCGGCGAAATCGACAATGACCAGCCGGCCGGATGGCCTGAGCAGCCGCGCCGCTTCCCTGATGGCGCGGGCCGGATCGTCCAGATAGTGCAGCACCTGATGGATGGTCACCAGGTCAAAGGCGTCGCGCTCCACCGGCGGCGAAAAGATATCGCCCTGCCGCACCTGTGCGTTGGTCACGCCCGCCTTGTCGAGATTGGCCCGCGCCACCGTCAGCATCTCGCGCGACATGTCGATGCCGACGCCGCGCCGGTAAAGCGGGGCGAAAATCTCCAGAAGCCGTCCGGTACCGGTGCCGAGGTCGAGCATGGATTGGAACGGGCGCTTGCCGACCAGCGTCAAAAGCGCGTTTTCCACGGCCTGGTCCGGCACATGCAGCGAGCGGATTTCGTCCCAGCTCGCGGCGTTCTCGGAGAAGTATTCCGCCGCCCGCTCCTGCCGCTTGCGCTTCACGGCGGACAAGCGCTCAAGATCACGTTCGATCTGCGGATCTACGCCGCGTATGCCGGCAATCAGGCCGAGTACGAACTCTCGCGCCGCATCTGAATCGGACAGGCGGAAAAACGCCCACGAGCCCTCTTGGTATCGACCGATCAGGCCGGCCTCGAGCAAAAGCTTCAAGTGCCGCGACACGCGCGGCTGCGACTGGTTGAGGATTTCGGTGAGGTCCGAAACGGTCAGGTCGCCGCGTGACAGCAGCGCCAGGATACGCAGCCGGCTGGATTCAGCCGCTGCCTTCAATGTATCCACCATGGTGTCGAGTGAAACGTTCATCTGCCATCTTTCGAAAAGATATAAAGATATGTTTATGTCATTTTCGTCAGTAAGACAACAGTCAATATCGCTCCGAGAACCGCTGCCGCCGCGCACTCCCACCTGCTAGGCTACCGGCGCACGACCATACCGCTTCCGAATCGGGAACAGCTTCGATGTTTGAATTGCGAGACAATGAAAAGGTTATGGCGCTCGATCCCGGTGCCTTGCCCGGCGACGCCCACATCGTTTTCATCGGCCGCATCCGCTCGCCATGGCGTGAACGTTCGGAATGCCCCAAGAACATGCGAGCTGCCCTTGAAACGGGCCAGCGCGCATCTCTGGTGCTGGACCCGCCCTATCGCGAGGGACTGCTCGGCCTCGAAGGCTACACCCACGCCCACATCTTCACGTGGCTGCATCAGGTGCCGCGGAATCTGATTGTCCAAAAACCGCGCCATGCCACTGAGGAAAAAGGCACTTTCGCCTTGCGCTCGCCCATCCGCCCGAACCCGGTCGGCCTGCATACGGCAAGGCTGCTCGGCGTCGATCGGGAAACAGGCGTGATCGAACTGGAAGCCATCGACGCGCTCGACGGCACCCCGGTCATCGACATCAAGCCGTATTTTCCCTCGGTTGATTTGCTGGCCGACGCCATGACGCCCAAGAGCCGGTGATGAACGCATCGACCGGGCGACGGCGCGCCATCGGCAAGGCGCTGACGGCGCTTTTGCCGCTCGCGCCCTATGCCGACATGGAAAGGATTCGCGAAGACGCCTCGTCGCGACACCTGAAAACGCTGCCGCCGACGATTGCGGTCTGGCTCGCCACCGTGGCCCATGTCCGCCATGTCCACACAGACTACGAAAAGCTTCTCGCTGAAGGTTACGACCGCGACGCCGCCCGCTTTTTCGTCGTCAACGACATCAATGCGTGGCTGACCAAATGGCGCGCCACCCGCCTGCTCGATCCGGATGATGACGACGCATAGGCAATTCCAGAAAAAGCGACCCTTAGGCTACGCCCCCCGCTTGGCCACGATGAACAGGCGCGGAAAGCGCAGCAGCACCTTGCCGTTGGCGGCCGGCGGATAGGCCTGCCTGATCTTGTCCAGATAGCGGGCGAGGAAGGCTTTCTTCTCGTCCTCGTCCAGCGGGTCGGTGAAGGTCTTCAAGCCGGTCGACTTCAGCCACTCCACGATCGCTTCGGCATTCGCCAGCGGATGATTGTAGTAGGTGTGCCAGATATCGACACGCTCGGCCAACGGCGTCAGCAGGTCGTAGTAGAGGGCCACCGGCGGCAGCGGGTCGCGCGCCGAATTGGCCATCTTGGCGGCAAACGGCATTTCAGCCGCAGCCTCACGCATCAGCCGGTGCGACGGTTCGCCGAGATTGTCCGGCATCTGCACGGCCAGCGCCCCGCCCGGCGCAAGCAGGCCCATCAGCCGCTGGAATACAGCAGGATGCTCCGGCAGCCATTGGAACACCGCATTGGCGAAGATGACATCGACGGGCTTTTCAGGCGTCCAGCCGGCCGCATCCGCCAGCTCGAAGCGGACATTCGGCAAACGCTTGCGCGCCTTGTCGATCATGTCGGGCGAGGTATCGAAGCCGCTGACCTCGGCATCCGGCCAGCGCTCAACCAGCAATTCGGTCGAGTTGCCCGGCCCGCAACCGATATCGACAACCCGTCGGGCATTTGGCACCGGCACTTGCGCAACGAGATCGCGCGAAGGCCGTGTCCGCTCGTCTTCGAATTTCAGGTATTGGGCGGCAGACCAGTCGGCCATGAAAATTTCCTCGAAATGAAAAACGCCCCGCTTGTCGGCGGGGCGCCCAGGCAGTTTTAGCGGGTAAGTCTCTTGTGCGTCATGCGGTGCGGCGTGGTTGCCTCGACGCCCAGCCGGCGCACCTTGTCCTTCTCGTATTCCTCGAAGTTGCCTTCGAACCACTCGACATGGGCATCGCCTTCAAAGGCGAGCATGTGGGTGGCCATGCGGTCGAGGAACATGCGGTCGTGGCTGATGATGACCGCGCAGCCGGCATAGGCTTCCAGCGCATCTTCCAGCGCGCCCAGCGTCTCGGTGTCGAGATCGTTGGTCGGTTCGTCGAGCAGCAGCACGTTGCCGCCGTTCTTCAGCATCTTGGCCAGGTGCACGCGGTTGCGCTGGCCGCCCGAAAGGTTGCCCACCTTCTGCTGCTGGTCGCCGCCACGGAAATTGAACGACGAGCAATAGGCACGGCTGTTCACCTCGTGCTTACCGAGCTTGATCACCTCGGCGCCGCCCGAGATTTCCTCCCAGACGGTCTTGTTCGGGTCGAGCGCGTCGCGGCTCTGGTCGACATAGCCGAGCTTGACGGTCTCGCCGATGCGGATCGAACCGGAATCCGGCTTTTCATGGCCTGTGATGGTCTTGAACAGTGTCGTCTTGCCGGCACCGTTCGGGCCGATGATGCCGACGATGCCGCCGGGCGGCAGCTTGAACGACAGGTTTTCGATCAGCAACTCATCGCCAAAGCCCTTGTTCAGGCTATCAACCTCGATCACCACATTGCCGAGACGCTCGCCGGCCGGGATGACGATCTGCGTATCCGTCGGTTTGCGGGTCTGAGCCTGCTCGACCAGGTTTTCATAGGCCTGAATACGGGCCTTCGACTTCGTCTGGCGGGCCTTTGGTGAAGATGCGATCCACTCGCGCTCGCGCCAGATCGCCTTCTGGCGGGCGTCGTCCTCGCGACCTTCCTGGATCAGGCGCTTGGCCTTGGCGTCGAGATACTTGGTGTAGTTGCCCTCGTAGGGAATGCCGCGGCCGCGGTCGAGTTCGAGAATCCAGCCGGTGACGTTATCGAGGAAGTAGCGGTCGTGGGTGATGATCAGCACCGAGCCCGGATAGTCGCGCAGGTGCTTTTCCAGCCAGGCCGTCGTTTCGGCGTCCAGATGGTTGGTCGGTTCGTCGAGCAAAAGCAGGTCGGGCTGTTCCAGAAGCAGGCGGCACAGCGCCACGCGGCGGCGCTCGCCACCCGACAGGTTGGTCACTTCCGCATCGCCGGGCGGGCATTGCAGCGCTTCCATCGCCATTTCGACCTGCTGTTCGAGATCCCACAGGTTCAACCTATCCATCTCGTCCTGCAGCTTGGCCGATTCCTCCGCCGTTTCGTCGGAGTAGTTCATCATAAGCTCGTTATAGCGCTCGATGATCGCGGTCTTCTTGGCAACGCCATCCATGACGTTCTCGAACACCGTCTTGGCCGGATCGAGCTTCGGCTCCTGCGCGAGATAGCCGACAGTGGCGCCTTCCGCGAGCCATGCTTCGCCGGTGTACTCCTTGTCGAGACCGGCCATGATCTTCAGGATCGTCGACTTACCAGCGCCGTTCGGCCCGAGAATGCCGATCTTGGCGTCCGGGTAGAAGGACAGGTTGACATTTTCCAGCACCTTCTTGGTGCCGTAGGCCTTTGAAAGGCCGGCCATATGATAGATGAACTGGCGTGCCACGCGCGCTTTCCCTGAAAAAGGTGACCTTCTCGGTCACGCTGGACGGAGGTTGGCCGCTATGTAGGCGATGGGGCGCAAAACGGCAATCGCTTTCGGCACCAGTTGCTGGCCCACTCCGCAACGCCCCCGGCGGCCCGGTACCGGGGTTAGCCCTACGAACCCCGCATGGACCTATACAAATCCACGCAAAAGAAAGGCGCAATTAACCCTTCCCCGGCAAAAGGGGATGGAAGGAAATGCCCGCAGTCCGCGATTTCCGCAGTTGGGAGCCGATCGTATTGCACAACAGCCTTCTGCTCTTTCTTGAAGCAGCCGCCTATTTCGGCGTGATGGTGACGCTGTTCCGGCTCCGCAGGCGCATCGGCATCGGCGTTTTCTTCTGCGCGCTTGGCGTCATGCATTTCCTTGAGACCTATCTTGCCAGCGCATTCTATGTCGCCTTGCCGTTCGGCATCGTCTCTCCCGGCTCGTCGGTGCTGTTCTCCGGCAAATTGGTGATGCTGCTTCTGGTCTACATGAAGGAAGACGCCACCACGGTGCGCCAGCCGATCTACGGCCTGCTGTTCGGCAACGCATTGATGATCGGTCTTGTGCTGTTGTTGCGTCAGCACGACATCGCCCCGCTGCCCAACGGACAACGCCCGGATATCGCCTTCATCGACCAGATGGGTTGGCTGATGGTCTGGGGCACGACCCTGCTCTTCGTCGATGCTATTCTCATCATCCTGCTCTACGAGCGTCTCGGCAAATATCTGCGCAAATCGCTTTTTGCCCGGATTCTGGTCTCGACCGCCTGCGTGCTGACCTTCGACCAGATCGGCTTCTTCACCGCGCTTCATTTCGTCACCGGCGCGCCGACAGAAGTCTTCTTTGGCGGCTGGTACGCCAAGATGGGCGCGGCGCTTGTCTACTCCATGATGCTCGTCGCTTATATCCGTTGGGCGGAATCGCATCCCATCCCCGCGCCGCGCGGTCTTGGCGACATCTTCGAGACACTGACATACCGCGAGCGTTACGAAGCGCTGATCCAGCACGTCGGGCGTGATGGCCTCACCGGCCTCTGGCATCGCGGCCGCTTCGAGACCGATGGCGAGCAGGACGTTGCCGCAAGCCTCGCTTCCGGCAAGCCGCTCAGCCTGCTCGTTCTCGATGTCGATCACTTCAAGTCGATCAACGACCGCTTCGGCCACGCGGAAGGCGATCGTGTGCTCAGGTCGATTGCCATCCTGCTGCGCGATGTCGCCGGTCCCGGCGACCGCGTCTACCGCACCGGCGGCGAGGAGTTCGCGGTTCTGTGCCCTCACCCGCACGCGGTTGCCCGCCTGCTTGGCGAAAACATCCGCCATGCCGTCAAGGCAGCGAACGTCGCCAATCTTTCCGAACTGACGATCAGCGCCGGCATTGCCACCCTGTCGAGTTCGACCAACAGCCTGTCAGATTTGTTCGCGATAGCGGACCAGCGTCTTTACACCGCCAAGGCGAGCGGCCGTGACCGGATCGTGGGCGAACCTTTGGTTGGCGAACAGGCAGCGCAACCGACCCTGTCAGCCGGACATGGCCACTGACTTCACCGGCAATGTTCGCTGTCACTGACATCTGGCGGGATGCCGCCTTGACGCCATCCCTGCCCGATCTACTCTCCAAGCCGAAGGGCGGGCAAAAATGTCATTCGACGATCAAACAACTCTAGCTTCGCCGACCGGTGCGGTGCTCAATCTTTACATGAAGCGCGCCGAGGGGGAGCCTTGCGCCGTCATCCAGATCAACCACGGCCTTGCCGAACATGCCGCCCGCTACGCCCGCTTTGCCGATTTTCTCAGCATGCGCGGCTGTCACGTCTACGCCCACGACCATCGCGGCCACGGCTTTACCCGCGCTCCCGACGCTCCGCAGGGCCGATTCGGCAACGAAAATGGCGGCGACAAGGTCATTGCTGACGTTGCCGCCGTCCATGACCTCCTCGCAAAAAACCATCCGGGCTTGCCCGTCATCGCCTTCGGCCATTCCATGGGCGGACTCATTGCGCTCAATTTCGTACTGAGGCATTCCGCGCGCATCCACGCCGCAGCAGTCTGGAACGCCAACTTCACTGCCGGCCTGCCCGGTCGCGCCGCACTCGCCATCCTCGCGTGGGAGCGCTTCCGGCTCGGCTCTGATGTCCCCTCGCAGCTTTTGCCGCGCCTGACGTTCGGCGCATGGGGCCGCAAGATTGCCGGCCACCGCACCTTGTTCGACTGGCTGTCGCGCGATCCCGCCGAAGTCGACAAATACGTCGCCGACCCGCTCTGCGGCTGGCCAGCTTCCGTATCGCTGTGGCGCGACCTGTTCGGCTTCATCTTTGATGGAGCAGACGACGCCAACTTTGCCGCCGTGCGCAAGGCCCTGCCGTTCAATCTCGTCGGCGGCGAGAACGACCCCGCGACCGATGGCGGCAAGGCTGTCGCGCATCTGGCCAAGCGCATGCGGCGGATGGGCTTTTCGAATCTCGTTTCAACCATTTACCCGCAAACGCGGCATGAAAGCTTGAACGAGATCAACCGCGATCAGGTCATGGCCGACTTCGCCGCATGGCTGGATGGCGTGCTGAAATAGCGCCTGCCGTGCTGGCCCAGCGCAAGGTCCGTGACATCGCGGCTACGGGTTGCTAGAGCACGTCTATCCTCTCGACCAACGGCGCAGATATCCATGACCGAAGCTCCGCTCAAAGGCGTCCGCGTAATTGAACTTGCCCGCATCCTCGCCGGTCCTTGGGCCGGGCAGTTGCTGGCCGATCTGGGTGCCGACGTCATCAAGGTGGAAAGCCCCGACGGCGACGACACCCGCAAGTGGGGACCGCCCTTCGTCACCGGCAAGGACGGCGAAAACCTCTCCGCCGCCTATTACCACTCCTGCAATCGCGGCAAGCGCTCCATCGTCGTCGACTTCTCGACCCCCGAAGGGGCCGAAACCATCCGCAAGCTCGCCGCCGGCGCCGATGTCTTGATCGAGAACTTCAAGCTCGGAGGCCTCAAGAAGCATGGCCTCGACTATGCGAGCCTGAAGGCCGTGAACCCGCGCCTCGTCTACTGCTCCATCACCGGCTTCGGCCAGGACGGCCCCTATGCGCCTCGCGCCGGCTACGACTTCATCGTGCAGGGCATGTCCGGCCTGATGTCGATCACCGGTGCCGCCGATGGCGAACCGCAAAAGGTCGGTGTCGCCGTAACCGACATCTTCACCGGCCTCTATTCCGTCATTGCCATCCAGGCAGCCCTTCGCCATGCCGAGGCGACCGGCCAAGGCCAGCATGTCGATATGGCGCTGTTCGATGCCCAGATTTCGGTCCTCGCCAACCAGAACCTGAACTATCTCGTTTCCGGCACGCCGCCGACGCGCATGGGCAACGCGCATCCCAACATCGCGCCGTACGAGGTTTTGCCGGTCAAGGACGGCCACTTCATCCTCGCCACCGGCAACGACAACCAGTTCCGCAAATTCTGCGCCATCATCGGCCGCGAGGAACTGGCCGACGACCCGGCCTTCATCAACAATTCGGCCCGCGTCGCCAACCGCGTCGCCCTGCACGATCACATGGTCGAGGCTCTTGCCGACCGCAAACGCGAGGACATCCTCGCGGCGCTCGAGAAAGCGCATGTGCCGGCCAGCCCCATCAACGACATCGGCCAGACCTTCGCCGACCCGCAGGTCGTCGCGCGCGGCATGCGTCTCGACCTCGATGACGGTGACGGCAACGCTTTGCCGTCCGTGCGCGCGCCAATCGTTTTGTCTGAGACACCGCTGACCTACAATCGCCCCTCGCCCCGGCTTGGCGAGCACACCAGCGAAATCCTTGCCGAACTGGAGCAGACGAAATCATGAAGACCGGCGGACAACTGATCGTCGACGCGCTGGAAGCCAACGGCGTCAACCGCGTGTTCTGCGTGCCGGGCGAATCCTATCTCGCCGTCCTCGATGCGCTCCACGATTCGAAAATCGAAACCGTCGTCTGCCGTCAGGAAGGCGGCGCCGCGATGATGGCCGACTGCCACGGCCGCCTCACCGGTCAACCGGGTATCTGCTTCGTCACCCGCGGCCCCGGCGCCACCAACGCCTCGCCCGGCATCCACATCGCCCGCCAGGATTCCATCCCGATGATCCTGTTCATCGGCCAGATCGCCCAGAAGGCCCGCGAGCGCGAAGCCTTCCAGGAAGTCGATTACCGCGCCTTCTTCGGCCCCATCGCCAAATGGGCAACCGAAATCGAGGACGCCGCCCGCATCCCCGAAATCCTCACCCGCGCCTTTTCGGTGGCAACGTCCGGCCGTCCCGGCCCGGTCGTCATCGCGCTTCCGGAAGACATGCTGACCAGTTTGGTCGAAGCGCCGGCCGCGCTGCCTTCGGCTCCGGTCGAGACCCGGCCCGGCGAAGCCGAACTTGCCCAGCTTGAGACCCTGCTTGCCAAGGCAAAGCGCCCTGTCGCCATTCTCGGCGGCACCCGCTGGGGCGAGCAGGCGACAGCAGACATGAGAGAAATCGCCCGCAACTGGTCGCTGCCGGTCGGCGTCGAGTTCCGCCGCCAGATGCTGTTCGACCATCGTGACGAGAACTATGCCGGCGATGTCGGCATCGGCATCAACCCGAAGCTCGGCGACTACATCAAGGGCTCCGATCTCGTCCTGCTCGTCGGCGGCCGCTTCGGCGAGATGCCGTCATCGGACTACACGCTGCTCAAGAGCCCGTATCCGGACCAGCAGCTTGTCCACATTCACCCCGACACCAGCGAACTTGGCCGCGTCTATCGTCCGACGCTCGCCATCAATGCTTCGCCCGCCGCCTTTGCCCAAGCCTTTTCGGGCCGCAAGCCGAGGACAGCTCCGGCATGGGTCGAGCAAACGAAGCAGCTTCATGCCGACTACCTTAAGTGGTCGACGCCACCGCAAACCGGTCCCGGCGCGGTGCAGATGGGGCCGATCATCGCCTATCTCAACGAGGTTTTGCCGGAAGACGCCATCCTGACCAACGGCGCCGGCAACTACGCCACCTGGGTCCACCGCTTCTACAAATTCCGCCGCTACGGGACGCAGGGCGCGCCGACCTCCGGCTCGATGGGCTACGGCACGCCCGCCGCCGTTGCGGCCAAGGCGCTCTATCCCGACCGCACGGTCATTGCCTTTGCCGGCGACGGCTGCTTCATGATGAACGGCCAGGAATTTGCCACCGCAGTGCAGTACAACCTCCCAATCATCGTGATCGTGGTCAATAACGGCATCTACGGCACCATCCGCATGCATCAGGAGCGGGAATATCCCGGCCGGGTGTCCGGCACCGGCCTCGTCAACCCGGACTTTGCCGCCCTTGCCCGCGCCTATGGCGGACACGGCGAGACGGTCGAGAAGACGGCCGACTTCATCCCGGCCTTCGAGCGCGCGCGTGCTGCCGGCAAGCCGGCGCTGATCGAGATCAAGCTCGATCCAGAGGCGATCACGCCGTCGCGGACGCTCTCGGACATCCGCGACAAACGCTAAGGCCAACCTCAGGCGGCGGACAGCGCCTGGGCGAGATCCGCGACCAGATCGTCGGGATGCTCGACGCCGATCGACAGGCGGATCGTCGTATCCAGCACGCCGATGCGCTGGCGCACCTCTATCGGCACGCCCGAATGCGTCATCGCAGCCGGGTGGCTGGCGAGCGATTCCGTGCCGCCGAGGCTCACAGCCAGCTTGAACACCTGGAGCGAGTTGAGGAAGGTAAACGCCGCCTTCTCGCCGCCGCGTATGTCAAACGAGAATGTAGAGCCAGCGCCGCTGCACTGCGCCGCGAACACCTTGCCCTCGGGCGAATTCGTGTCGAGGAACGGCAGGTAGTGCACCTTCGCCACCTTGGCATGATCCCGCAGGAATTCAGCGACGACACGTCCATTGGCGTTGGCCTTTTCCATGCGGATCGAAAGCGTCTCCAGCGAGCGCCCCAGCATCCAGCAGGAATGCGGATCGAGTTGCGTGCCAATCGCGCCGCGCAATGCCTTGATCGGCTTGGTCACCGCTTTCGAGCCCATCACCGCGCCTGCGATGAGGTCGGAATGGCCGCCGACATATTTGGTCAATGAGTAGAGCGAAACGTCGGCTCCAAATTCAATCGGCCGCTGAAACACCGGGCCAAGTAGCGTGTTGTCGCACATCACGACGGGCCGGTGTCCCTGCTTCTTGCCAAGCTCGTCGGCAACCGCCTTCATCAGCGACAGATCGATGACGCTGTTGATCGGGTTGGACGGCGTTTCCACCAGTATGATCGAAACCTTGCCCTTGGCGGCTGCCTCGTCGGCAGCCTTGCGCACCGCGCCGGCATCGACCCCGTCGGAGAAACCTACCGCACCGATGCCGAACCCTGCCAACGTGCGGGCCAGCAGCGTTTCCGTGCCACCATAGAGCGGCTGCGAGTGCAGGATCACGTCGCCCGGCCGGGCATAGGCCAGGATTGCCGTCGCAATCGCCGACATACCGGAGGAAAACAGGATGCAGGACTCCGTGTTCTCGTATACCGCGAGGCGATCTTCGACGATCTCGCTGTTCGGGTGGTTGAAGCGCGAATAGACGAGCCCCGCCGCCGTACCCTTCGGCGGTTCCTTGCGGCCGGACGTGTAGTCGAAGAAGTCGCGTCCCTCTTCCGCCGACTTGAACACGAAGGTCGATGTCAGGAATACGGGCGGCTTGACCGCACCTTCCGAAAGCAGCGGATCGAAGCCATAGCCCAGCATCAGTGTTTCGGGGTGGAGCTTGTGGTTGCCGATATGGGTCTTGGAAGGCTTTGGCGCGGTCATGATGTTCCTCGAGATGAGATTGCCGGCACAATTTAGCCGATCCCAATGGATGGGTCCTTGCTATTTCGTGACCCTTGTGAACGTGTGCGCGCAATCCAGTCTCGCATGGAGCAAGGCATGCAGCAGAAAATTGCCGACGAGTTCGACCAGAAAATTCTCCGCGAGCTACAGGCGGATGCGCGCCTGCCCAACAACGAGTTGGCCGAGCGCATAGGCCTGTCGCCCTCGCCCTGCCTGCGGCGGGTGCGGCGGCTTGAAGAAACCGGCGTTATCCGGGGCTATACCGCGTTGGTCGATCCGGCAGCGTTCGGCTGGACCATGATGGCCATTGCCACCATTCGCCTCAACCAGCAGAACGAAGACGAGATCGTCATGTTCGAACAGGCCGTGCAGGAGTGGGACGAGGTGCTGGAATGCCATCTGGTTACCGGCTCGCGCGACTACATGCTGAAGGTCGCCGCCTCGGACCTTGGCGACTACGAGCGCTTCATCAAGCAGAAGATCGCGCGCCTGAAATGCGTCGCTTCGATCGAAACCAGCCTTGTCATGAACACGATCAAGGAGCGGCGGGTTTAGGCCGCCGCTCGCCTGCGCAAGCGAAAGCGCGAACCTCTCAGCTTCGTCATGCCGGGATTTTCTTTCAACCGAGCCAGAGAGGAATATCCGGCTACTCCCGCAAACCCATACAGAAAGGGGCGGTTTCCCGCCCCTTTCCAAATCAAGTCAGACAGCCTGTCGGCTTACTGCACGGCCTTGTCGGTGATGGCTGTGGTGTAAGCGCCCTCAGGAGCCTTGGTGATGATCTTCTGGTCGAGCAGAGCCTTGGCGGTGCGCTCGTAAGCTTCCGGAATGAGCTTGCCGTCGGCGTTGTCGATAAGCTTGGCAACCTCGCCCATCATAAACTTCTGATGGTTCTCGTCCTGCCCGCCATTCTCGACGACGATCCCTGCTGCTTCGTCGACGTTTTCGGTCGCGTATTTCCAGCCCTTCATCGAGGCGCGAACGAAGCGAACCATCTTGTCCTCGAACGCCGGGTCCTTGAGCTTGTCTTCAAGCGCATAGAGACCGTCTTCGAGCAGATCGTTGCCCATGGCTGTATAGTTGAAGACGATGAGGTCTTCCGGCTTGTAGCCCGCGTCGAGCACCTGGCCGTATTCGTTGTAGGTCATGACCGAGATGCAGTCCGCCTGCTTCTGGATCAGCGGCTGAACGTCGAAGCTCTGCTTCAGGACGGTCACGCCGTCAGCGCCGCCTTCCGTCGAATAGCCGAGCTTGTTCATCCAGGCATAGAACGGATATTCGTTGCCGAAGAACCAGACGCCGAGCGTATGGCCCTTGAAATCGGCTTCGGTCTTGATCGGGCCATCCTTCGGGCACACCAGTTCCATGCCGGCCTTCTTGAAAGGCTGCGCGATATTGACCAGCGCCACGCCCTTTTCGCGAGCAGCCAGCGCGCCGCCCATCCAGTCGACGATGACGTCGGCGCCACCGCCGGCAATCACCTGTTCAGGCGCAATGTCCGGTCCGCCCGGCTTGATGTCGACGTCAAGGCCTTCTGCTTCATAGAAGCCCTTGTCCTTCGCCACGTAGTAGCCCGCGAATTGGGCCTGCGTCACCCACTTCAGCTGCAGCGTGACCTTGTCAGCAGCCATTGCTTGAAATGCCGCCAGCGAGAGAGCGCCGGCCAACACAGGAAGTAGAAGTCTTTTCATGTTTTTACCCTCTGGAGTTAAGTTTTCGAAGCTTATCACCCACTACCGCGTCTATCCACCTCGGACAGACGGATGCCAGAACGTGGCGGCTCTCTCGATGAGAGCGACCACTCCATAAAAAAGCGAGCCGGCAAGGGCTGCAACCGCGATCTCGGCCCACACCATGTCGATGTTCATCCTGCCGACTTCGGTGGAGATGCGGAAGCCCATGCCGACCACCGGAGTGCCGAAGAATTCGGCCACGATTGCACCGATCAGCGCCAGCGTGGAATTGATCTTCAGCGCATTGAAGATGAACGGTGCCGCCGCCGGCAACCTCAGCTTGAACAGCGTTTGCCAATAGTCGGACGCATAGGTGCGCATAAGGTCGCGCTCCATATGGCCGGAAGCCGCAAGCCCGGTCACGGTGTTCACCAGCATCGGGAAGAAGGTCATGATAATGACCACCGCCGCCTTCGACTGCCAGTCGAAGCCGAACCACATGACCATGATTGGCGCTACGCCGATGATTGGCAGCGCCGACACCATGTTTCCGATCGGCAACAGGCCTCGCCGCATGAACGGCACGCGGTCGGCAAGGATGGCGACGAGGAAACCCGCGCCGCAGCCGACGAGATAGCCGAAAAGCACGGCCTTGAAGATCGTCTGGTTGACGTCAGCGGCGAGGATCGGCAGCGAGTTGACGATGCGCACGCCAATTGAACTCGGCGGCGGCAACAGGATGAAGGGAATGCCGGCTCCGCGCGTCGCCGCTTCCCATATGATCAGGATCCACGCGCCGAATATCGTCGGAACGATCAGACGAAGCGCCATCGAAGCCTGTTTCGAGCCGGTGCGGATGGACGACAGCACGGCAACGCAGCGCCACGCGAGCAGCCATGCGGCGGCAATGAGCAGGTAAAATGGGGCCTTGGCAGTCCCTTCCACGCCGGCAATCCCCCGGATCAACAGCCAGGCGGCGAGATGGGCTCCGATGAACAGAACCAATGCCTCCACTATCGCCGATATGCGGAACATGGAAACCAATGCTGCGCCGGCGATCAGCGCGAGGATCAGGCCTCTGGTCCCTTCATAGGGATAGACACCTGCTGCGTCTGCCGCCGCAATGGAGCCGGAAGCGACCGAAGCCAGGCAAAGCAGGAACGCAAGCACGGCTTGCCATGAGGGCTTGAAGCGGTTCATGCCGGCCTCCCGCCCATGGACCGTTCGACGAAGCGCCCGACAATGCCGACCGCCACCACCAAAAGTGCAGCGACGACCGAGCCTGCCACCAACGCCGACCACATGTCGATCGACTGGCTGTAGTAGGCCGCGGCAAGCAGCTTGGCGCCGATGCCGGCGACAGCACCGGTCGGCAGTTCGCCGACGATGGCCCCGACAAGGCTTGCAGCCACCGCGACCTTCATCGACGTGAACAGGAACGGCACCGAGGCCGGCATCCGCAATTTCCAGAACGTCTGTGAAGGGCTGGCGTTGTACGTATGCATCAGGTCGAGATGCATGAGTTCAGGCGAGCGCAGTCCCTTCACCATGCCCACCGCAACCGGGAAGAACGACAGGTAGGTCGATATCAACGCCTTCGGAATGAGCCCGGTTATGCCGACGGCCGCTAGCACGACAATGATCATCGGCGCGACGGCAAGGATCGGAATGGTCTGCGAGGCGATGATCCATGGCATGAGGCTGCGGTCGAGCGTCGTCACATGGACAATGCCTACCGCGATGACGATTCCCAGCACCGTGCCGAACGCGAAACCGAGCAAGGTCGAGGAGAGCGTCACCCAGGAATGGTAGATGAGGCTTCGATTGCTGGTGATTTTGCGCAGGAACGTGTTCTCGAAAAAGTTCGTCGCCACCTGGTCGGGCGACGGCAAGGTGGGCTTCGCCTGCGTCAGCGTCTTGCCGATAAACTCCACCGTGCCGGGCGTCTCGCCGGCGCGCCTGTCGAGGTCACGCTGGAACGGCGCGTTGAGAATGACCGCAAACGCGTACCAGGCCACGACCAGAATGGCCAACAAAGTGGTGACCGGAACGATCTTGTCACGAAGACGATCCATCCTGATCAATCCTCGTAGGAATGGCCGGCGCGCAAGCCGTCGCGAACGCGCGCTGCAATCGCCAGGAATTCGGGCGTCTCGCGAATATCGAGAGGTCGTTCCCTGGGAAGGGTCGATTCAATGATGTCGGTCACCCGCCCCGGGCGCGGCGACATCACGACAATCCGGGTCGACAGATAGACCGCCTCGGGGATCGAGTGGGTCACGAAGCAGATGGTCTTTTCGGTACGCCCCCACAGTTCGAGCAACTGCTCGTTGAGGTGATCGCGCACGATTTCATCGAGCGCGCCGAAGGGTTCGTCCATCAGCAACAGGTCGGCATCGAAGGCGAGCGCGCGGGCGATAGAGGCACGCTGCTGCATGCCGCCCGAGAGCTGCCATGGATACTTCTTCTCGAATCCGGAGAGGTTGACCAGATCGAGCGTGCGCTTGATGCGCTCGGCCTGCTCGGCCTTGGATACGCCCATGATCTCCAGCGGCAACGCGACGTTGCCCGCAATGGTGCGCCAGGGAAACAACGCAGCCGCCTGAAAGACATAGCCATAGGCGCGGGCCTCACGCGCCTTCTCGGCACTCATGCCGTTGACCAGGATATTGCCCGACGTCGGCTTCTCCAGATCGGCGATAACCCGCAGCAAGGTGGTCTTGCCGCAACCGGACGGCCCGATGAAGGACACGAACTCGCCCTTGCCTATCGTCAGATCCACATTGGCCAGCGCTTGCACCGGCCCGTCATTTGTCTGGAACGTCAGCCCGAGCTTGCTGGCCTCGATAACGGGGTTTTTGATCTCAGACATGGCAGCAACCTGTTTGGGTTCCGGGATCACTATCGACATTTGACTGCTCCTCCCAGAACGTCACGGTTTTCTTGGCTCCTCGCAAGCTTTCGGGGACTTGTAGCAAGTAACGCGGACTTCGGCGCGGACGCCGAGACGATGGCGACCGCTGCCAAAAGATACAATAGGTGCAAATCAAACCCCTGTCGCCGGAATGCCGGTGCGCTCCACCTTGCGCGGTGCGGAGATTTCCTTCCAGGTCGACAGCGCCCGATTGACCGCTGCATAGGGCTCGCGCGCAACGAATTCGCCATGCCCCGGATGCGCCTTGACCTCGGCTTCCTGGATGGTCAGTTCACCGCGTGAAAATACGAACCGAGGCAGACCCGTCAGTTCCATGCCTTCGAACACGTTGTAGTCGATGACCGACTGCTGGCTGCCGGCCGAGATCGTCTTCTTGCGCTTGGGATCCCACACCACGATGTCTGCATCGGCGCCATCCACGATGGCACCCTTCTTGGGATACATGTTGAGGATCTTGGCGATGTTGGTCGAGGTGACCGCCACGAACTCGTTCATCGTCAGACGCCCGGTGTTGACACCCCTCGTCCATAGAACCGGCATGCGATCTTCGAGGCCGCCAGTGCCGTTCGGGATCTTGGTGAAATCACCAACGCCGAAGCGCTTTTGCTTGGTGGTGAACGAGCAGTGGTCAGTTGCAACCACTTGCAGCGACCCGGCCTGGAGGCCAGCCCACAGCGAGTCCTGATGCAGCTTGTTGCGGAATGGCGGGCTCATCACCCGGCGCGCGGCATGGTCCCAATCCTTGTTGAAATATTCGGTTTCATCGAGTGTCAGGTGCTGGATCAACGGCTCGCCAAATACGCGCATACCCTTTTGGCGTGCGCGGCGGATCGCTTCGTGGCTCTGCTCGCACGAAACATGCACGACATAGAGCGGAACGCCGGCCATGTCGGCGATCATGATGGCGCGGTTGGTCGCCTCGCCTTCCACTTCGGGCGGCCGTGAATAGGCGTGCCCTTCCGGCCCATTGTTGCCTTCGGCGAGCAATTTCTGAGACAGCGCGGCCACGACGTCACCATTCTCGGCATGGACGAGAGGCAATGCGCCGAGCCCTGCGCAACGCTGGAACGACGCGTACATCTCGTCATCGTCCACCATCAGCGCGCCCTTGTAGGCCATGAAGTGCTTGAACGAGGTGATTCCGCGATCGACCACACTCGCCATTTCCTCGAACACCTGCTTGCTCCACCAGGTGATCGCCATGTGGAACGAGTAGTCGCAAGCAGCCTTGGAAGTCTTGTTGTCCCACATCTGCAGCGCTTCAAGCAGCGACTGCTGCGGCGCGGGCAGGCAAAAATCCACCACCATGGTGGTGCCGCCGGCGAGTGCGGCACGCGTGCCGCTCTCGAAATCGTCCGCCGAGTAGGTGCCCATGAAGGGCATTTCGAGGTGGGTGTGCGGGTCGATGCCGCCAGGCATGACATAGCAGCCGGTAGCATCGAACTCATGATCGGCATGCAGGTCCGGCCCGATGCCGATGATCTTGCCGTGCTGTATCAGCACGTCGGCTTTGTAAGTCCGGTCGGCGGTGACGATGGTGCCGTTCTTGATGACTTTTGACATTGTTCTTATTCCCCGTATTTCCGTAGTGTTCTTTGTCGGTTTCGTACCGTACGAGTTTTTGGCGCCGCTGCGCTGCTAGCTCAGTTCGCAATCCTCCGCTGACGCCGGCTGCGCCACTGCCGCATATCCTCTATCAGTACGTCGAGCGTTCCATAGACCGGAACCACCACGGCGAAATGCGCCGAACGAAGATTGCGTGAGGGCGTGCATGCCTTTGCGATCTGCTGCTGGTAGTCCTCCGAAAGCCAGATTCTCGCGAATCCCAGAAACTGCACGATGATATCTTCGCGCAGATTGGCGATGCGGAAATGGTTGGCCCGAAAAATCGCGAAGGTCGTATAAAGCGCGGTGAGCAGAGACAATCCGAGGATCAGCAAAAGGAAATTGGTGTCGCCGGAATACTCGCCCGAAACCATCGCATAGGCCCAAGCTCCCGCTGAAAAAAGAATGAAGGTCTTGGATATCGAGAAGGCTGCGTTCACGCCTTCCAACTCTGCCCGGTACTTTTCCTCGATTCCGTCCTCGATCTCTTTCAGCTTCTTCTTGAATTCGTAGAGCCGCTGATTCTCCTCCTCGGTGTGCTCGTCTCCACGAGCATCCCTTAGGATGTCGAACGCGCTCAGCGT
Organism: Mesorhizobium sp. FG116; assembly: GCF_057809835.1. Lineage (NCBI taxonomy): Bacteria > Pseudomonadati > Pseudomonadota > Alphaproteobacteria > Hyphomicrobiales > Phyllobacteriaceae > Mesorhizobium > Mesorhizobium sp. FG116. The sequence goes on along the minus strand of NZ_JBMDKS010000015.1, from coordinate 8,955 downwards.
AACGTCGTCCGTTGCCGTCCAACCGGGAAGTGGAAGTATGGCCGGCGGCAGATATTCCCCGATGCGCCTGAACACGACATAGATGATGTGGATCGTGGTCAGGAACATGAACAGGATCAACAGAAGCGCAAAATCCGAAACGCCCAGGACGTCGAAGATTGTCTGGTAGTTTTGAACGACCTGGTTGACGAGTTCGACATCTGGCAGGAACCCCGCTGATGTGCTGCCTATCGGAGTGAAGCCCGCCGCCACGTAGAACACCACGCCGGAGACGATCAGTCTCGACGTCATGAAGTTGGAAAACCGGATTACGCTTTGCAGTAGCGCATCGACATCCATTGAGCGTTCTCAACTCACTCCGTTCCATCAGATACGATTTCGGCCGTTTCCACGACCGCATGAAACAGCACGTCGCAACCTGCGGCCGCCCATTCCTTTGAAATGTCTTCGGCCTCGTTATGTGACAAGCCATCGACGCACGGGCACATAACCATTGTCGCAGGCGCAACTTTCGCCGCCCAACAGGCATCATGCCCAGCGCCGGAAATCAGGTTCATGTGCGAGTAGCCGAGATTCTCGGCAGCCTTGCGCACCCGCCCGACCAAGGTTGGGTCAAAGGTGACGGGATCGAAGTGCCCTACCGCCTCGACCGAGGACTTGACGCCCAGCGCAGCACAGATTTCAGCGGCCTCTTTCTCGATGCGAGCACGCATGCCATCGAGTTTGGCCTGATCGGGCGAACGAATATCGACGGTAAATATTACCGTGCCTGGCAGCACGTTGCGTGAGTTGGGAGAAAACTTGACCTGGCCGACGCCACCGACCGCACCCGGTTGAGCATCCATCGCCACCTTCTGCACCATCTCGAAGATGCGGGCCATTGCCAGACCGGCGTTGACGCGCATGTTCATCGGCGTCGAACCCGTATGGGCCTCCTTGCCCGTCAGCGTAAATTCCAGCCACCACAGACCCTGGCAGTGCGTGACCACGCCGATCTGCTTCTTCTCGGCTTCGAGGATCGGCCCTTGCTCGATGTGGTACTCGAAATAGGCATGCATCTTGCGCGCGCCCACTTCCTCGTCACCTACCCAGCCAATACGCTTCAACTCATCGCCGAAGCTCTTTCCTTCGAGGTCCTTGCGTCCGTAGGCGTAGTCAACCGAATGCACGCCGGCGAAAACGCCAGAAGCCAACATGGCCGGCGCGAAACGTGCGCCTTCCTCGTTGGTCCAATTGGTGACGACAATCGGATGTTTGGTCTTGATGCCAAGGTCGTTGAGGCTGCGCACCAATTCCAGCCCTGCAAGAACGCCAAGCACACCATCATACTTGCCGCCCGTCGGCTGCGTATCGAGATGCGAGCCGACATAGACCGGCAATGCGTCGGGGTCGGTGCCGGGACGCGTCATGAACATGGTGCCCATCTTGTCGACGGCCATGCTCAGACCAGCGGCGTCGCACCACGATTTGAAGAGGTCCCGCCCCTCCTTGTCTGAGTCTGTCAGCGTCTGGCGATTGTTGCCACCAGCAACGCCGGGGCCGATCTTCGCCATTTCCATCAGCGAATCCCAAAGCCGTTCGGCATTGATGCGCAGATTCTCGCCCGGTGCGGACATGCAATTCCCTCTCATTCCATTTCACAACAGGCGGCGGTTCCCGACGCCGCCTGTCGCGTCGATTTTATTTAGTCGACCGCGCGAAGAACTTCGCGGACGTGATCCACCAATTCGTTGATCTGGCCCTTGGTGATGATAAGCGGCGGCGACAGCGCAATGATGTCGCCGGTCGTGCGTATCAACAGGCCGCGTTCGAACGCCTTGAGGAAAGCCGAGAATGCCCGCTTGGTCGGCTGGCCGGCGATCGGCTCCAGTTCAATCGCGCCAACGAGGCCGATATTGCGGATATCGATCACATGCGGCTCGCCCTTCAGCGAATGCAGTGCATCTTCCCAGTGAGCAGACAGTTCTTCGCCGCGGGTCAGCAGGCCTTCTTCCTTGTAAGTGTCCAGCGTTGCAAGCGCAGCAGCCGATGCAATCGGGTTGCCCGAATAGGTGTAGCCGTGCATGAACTCGATCAGGTGCTCAGGCCCGTTCATGAAGGCATCGTGAATTTCCTTCTTCACGAATACCGCGCCCATCGGAATGACGCCGTTGGACACGCCTTTCGCCGTTGTCATGATGTCTGGAACAACGCCGAAATAGTCGGCGGCAAACGGGGTGCCCAGACGACCAAAGCCGGTGATGACTTCGTCAAAGATCAGCAGGATGCCGTGCTTGGTGCAGATATCGCGCAGCTTCTGCAGGTAGCCCTTGGGCGGCAGGATGACGCCCGTCGAACCGGCAACCGGTTCGACAATAACGGCTGCGATGGTCGAGGCGTCGTGCAACGCGACAATACGTTCCAATTCATTGGCGACATCTGCGCCGTGCTCGGGAACGCCGCGCGAGAACGCGTTCTTGTCCGGGAAATGCGTGTGCGGCATGTGATCGACGCCGGTGAGCAGCGTCCCGAACATCTTGCGGTTTGACACGATGCCGCCGACCGAAATGCCCCCGAAGTTGACACCGTGATAGCCGCGTTCGCGACCGATCAGGCGCGTGCGGGAACCCTCACCCTTAACGCGATGATAGGCGATAGCCATCTTGAGCGCGGTCTCGACCGATTCCGAACCGGAATTGGTGAAAAACACATGGTCCATGCCCTTGGGTGCAATATCGACCAGCCGGTTCGCCAGTTCGAACACGATTGGATGGCCCATCTGGAAGGCCGGTGCATAGTCGAGCTCGGCAGCTTGTGCTTGAATCGCTTCGGTGATCTTGGGACGGCAATGGCCAGCGTTCACGCACCACAGGCCGGCTGTGCCATCCATGATCTTGCGACCGTCACTCGAGGTGTAGTGCATATCCTTGGCAGCGACCAGCATTCGCGGCGTCTGCTTGAACTGCCTGTTCGCCGTAAAAGGCATCCAGAATGCACTAAGATCGTTCGGCGTTACCTTGAGCCGGTTAGACATGACCAAGCTATCCCTTTGGTTTCTTGTTTCGTTGCGGCCAACGCTTGGTCCTTCGCATAAATCCGTGCTACGCAATTTTTTGACCGATTGGACAAACGTTAGCACCGCCACATGGGCGGTCAAGTTATTAGTAGCTGAAATGCGCCCTTGAAAGCGCGCTCCACAGGCCGGTAAAAACTGGTCCAGACTATTGGTCCAGATTTGAGCCAAAGCCTTGGCTTGATTGAAGTGAGCACAGCAATGGAAGCGTCCGTTCCACGCCGCACCCGCATCCAGCAGGAAAAGCGCGAGCTTATCTTGGAAGCGGCGCTCGACGTGTTCTCGGCGAACGGTTTTCGCGGCTCCACCATCGACCAGATCGCCGAAGCGGCGGGCATGTCGAAGCCCAACCTGCTCTATTACTTCCGCCGCAAGGAAGACATCCACGAAACGCTGATGCAGCGGCTGCTCGACACCTGGCTTGCCCCGTTGCGGGAGCTTGACGATGTCGGCGATCCCATCACCGAACTCAAGAGCTACATTCGTCGTAAACTCGAAATGGCGCGCGACTATCCTCGGCAAAGCCGGCTTTTCGCCAACGAGATCCTGCAGGGCGCGCCGCGCATCATGCCGATGCTGGAAGGCGAACTGAAAAACCTCGTCGACGAGAAGGCTGCCGTCATCACCGGGTGGATGCATGCCGGCAAGATCGCGAAGACGGACCCCTATCATCTCATCTTCGCGATCTGGGCGACGACCCAGCACTATGCCGATTTCGACGTGCAGGTGCGCGCGGTCCTCGGTTCGGATCGAGGCGGCGACGGTCGCTTCGAGGACGCCGCCCGCTTCCTGGAGCAACTGATCATCAACGGATTGAAGCCTGCGGGCTAGGAGCCGGCATGCGCCAATTCGTTCAAATACGCCGGATTTTTGCAATCTGGAATTGAAGTCGAAGCCCTACTGTGCGTCCAGCATTGGCTGGAGAACAAAGTGGACAAGCCGCGCCTTGCATTGCTGATAGACGCCGACAACATTCCGTTTCGACTTCTCTCCGACATTTTGCGTCACGTCGAGACCCTTGGAAATCCCATCGTAAGGGCAATCTTCGGCGACTTCTCCGAGAACCGAAACTCGGAGTGGATTGTCGGGGTCCGGGAATTTGCCCTCGAACCGGTTCTCCAAGTTTCTGGTGGCAAGGGCAAGAATTCTACCGATATCGCCATGACGATCCGGGCCATGGATCTTTTCTACTCTGGACAGGTCGACGGATTTTGCATTGCATCGAGCGACCGCGATTTTCTGCCGCTGGCAATGCGTCTGCGCCAAAATGGAAAACAGGTTTATGGGTTTGGCGAGAGCAAGACCGATGCCGCGTTCCGCAAGAATTGCACCGAGTTCTTCGTTCTTGATGGCGAGCGCAAAGCGGTGGTGGAATCGCCCAAGCCCGGCACCAAACTCCACCCTCAAATTGCAACCCTCATCAGAACCCTTTCAGCCAAAAATCCGGCGGGCGCGGTTCCTCTGTCGTTTCTCGCTAAAGCAATCACCAACGAAGTTCCAAAATTGGCTCCGACTATCTGCGGCAAAGGCAAATTCCTCAAGAATCTGAGAAAAACCGGCGAGGTCAATGTTATCGGTGAAGGTTCATCGCTGAGCATTCAATTGCGCCGTGCGGCTTCTGCAAATCACGGATAGCTTCGTGACGCCTCAGTGATGAAGCGCCACAAAGCTGATTGTTTGTTCAGGCGGCCTTGGCTTCCTTGACCGGGTGCAGCGCGTGGAAACTGACACATAGCCGGTTCCAGACGTTGATCATGCCGACAGCAACCGTGAGCTTCGTCAGTTCCTCTTCGGAAAACTGCTTCAGCGCCTGTTCGTAGAGCGCATCCGAGACGCCGCCTTGCGAGATATTGGTGACGGCTTCAGTCCAGGAAAATGCGGTGCGCTCGCGCTCGGAGAAAAGCGGCGATTCCTTCCATGCCGCCACGAGGTAGAGGCGCTGCTCGGTTTCGCCATCTTCGCGCGCTTCGCGGCTGTGCATGTCGACGCAAAACGAGCAGCCGTTGATCTGGGAGGCGCGCAACTTGATGAGATGGAGCAGGCTCCGCTCCAGACCGCTTTCCTCGACAGCCTTATTGAGTGCCCTCACCTGTTCCATAAGCTTGGGCGCCTTGGCGAAAAACTGGAGCCTCTGTTTCATGGGTTTTCCTTTCACTGCTACTTCGGGGAACTGACTTTTTGCGGCCGTTGATTGCGCGCCACGAAGGCGCAACTGGCCGCAACCGAACGCGGGTCTGCGTCATTCTGGAAACCGGTCACGATGTCGGAAAGCTTTTCGGCGGCGAGCGCGGCGCGATAGGTCTTTTCGGCCCTGAGCATAGCGACGTTGATGCCGCACGGTTTCGCATAGGCTGAGGCCGGAAGCTTGACCGGCCCACGCTGGCGAATTTCGCCACACCTGAAGGCGGGCAAGGGCCCCTCCACCGCCAGCACGATATCCAGCAACGATATGCGTTCCGCCGATCGGGCCAGACGGTAGCCGCCAGCAGGACCCGGCAGAGATTCCAGCACGCCCGCGCTGGTCAACGCGTTGAGATGCTTGAGCAGATAGCTCGAAGACACACCGAAGGCCTCAGCCATTGCCGAGCCCGACAAGGTGGCGTTTCCATCCACGCCAGCAAGCATGGCGGCGCAATGAATCGCAGCTTCAACGCCTTCGCCGAGTTTCATGCCATTGGCTTTCTAATCATGGATATAATATATCGTGGATATTTTTTATCGTCAATATGTTCAAAAGAAAACTCCTCCCCGCAGACGAAACCGTCGATACGCTACGCGGCGGTTTCGTCTGCTTCAGGAGGAGCCTATTCCGCAGCCACTTTGGCCATCGGATTGTTCGGATGCGTCGTCCAGTTGGCATAGTTGGGCGACACAGGCTTGCCGGTCCGCTGGTCGAGAACGCCAACTTCGAGCGGCACCATGGTGATGCAGCCTTCAACCGGGCAGACATTGACGCACAGATTGCAGCCGACGCACTCGTCTTCCATCACCTCGAAGTGCCTGGCTCCATCGACCATCGACGTGATGGCCTGGTGCGAGGTGTCTTCGCAGGCGATGTGGCAGCGTCCGCACTTGATGCAGGCTTCCTGGTCGATATGCGCCTTGGCGATATAGTTCAGGTTGAGATACTGCCAGTCGGTGACGTTCGGCGTTGCACGCCCGACGATGTCGTCGAGGCTGCGATGACCCTTTTCGTCCATCCAGTTCTCAAGACCGGCAATCATTTCCTGCACGATCTTGAAGCCATAGGTCATCGCCGCCGTGCACACCTGCACGTTGCCGGCGCCGAGCGCCATGAATTCGGCAGCATCGCGCCACGTGGTGACGCCGCCGATGCCGGAAATCGGCAGGCCGCGCGTTTCGCCGTCGCGGGCGATTTCGGCAACCATGTGCAGCGCCATCGGCTTGACCGCCGGGCCGCAATAGCCGCCGTGCGACCCCTTGCCGTCGATGGACGGCTCTGGCGAGAACGTGTCGAGATTGACCGAGGTGATCGAGTTGACCGTGTTGATCAACGATACCGCATCAGTGCCACCGGCCTTCGCCGCCCTTGCCGGCTTGCGCACGTCGGTGACGTTCGGCGTCAGCTTGGTGATGACCGGCATGCGCGTGTACTGCTTGCACCAGCGCACCACCATCTCGATGTATTCCGGCACCTGACCGACGGCAGCGCCCATGCCGCGCTCGGACATGCCGTGCGGGCAACCGAAATTGAGCTCGATGCCATCAGCGCCGGTTTCCTCGACCAGCGGCAGGATCGCCTTCCAGCTCTCCTCCACGCAGGGCACCATGATCGATGCGATCAGCGCCCGGTCCGGCCAGTTCATCTTGACCTGCTTCATCTCGCGCAGATTGGTCTGCAAGTCACGATCGGTGATGAGTTCGATGTTGTTGAGGCCGAGCAGGCGCCGGTCGGCACCCCAGATCGCGCCATAGCGAGGACCGTTGACGTTGACCACCGGCGGGCCTTCCTCGCCGAGCGTCTTCCAGACGACACCGCCCCAGCCAGCCTTGAAGGCGCGCTCGACGTTGTAGGCCTTGTCGGTCGGCGGGGCCGACGCCAACCAGAAGGGGTTGGGCGACTTGATGCCGATGAAATTATTGCGGATGTCCGCCATGGTCATGCCCTCCCGTTCGAGGTGAATGCGCGATGGATGCTTTCGGCTGCGTCGCGGCCCTGGGCGACCGAGGTCACCGTCAGGTCTTCGCCGCCGCGGATGCAGTCGCCGCCGGCCCAAACCTTGGCCATCGACGTGCGCCCTTCCGCATCCACCTTGATGCGGCCGTTCTCCAGTTCGACGGATGCACTGGAGCCGTTCAGCGCAGCTGGTACGAGGGTCTGGCCGATCGCCTTGAAAACCTGGTCAGCCGGAAGCGTGAGGAGTTCGCCGGTTCCGGCAAGCTTGCCGTCCTTCATGGCGGTGTATTCGAGTTCGATGGCGGTGACCTTGCCGTTATGCGAAATCACGCGCTTCGGCTGGAGCCAGTGGCGAATGGTGACACCGTTGGCTGCAGCAAGATCCTGCTCGAAGCCGGACGCATTCATGTCTTCCTTGCCGCGCCGGTAGCAGATGGTAACGTCTTCCGCGCCGAGCAGCTTCGACTGCACGCCGGCGTCGATCGCCGTCATGCCGCCGCCAATGACGACGACGCGGCGACCAATGGGCAGCTTGGCGAGATCGCCGGTCTGGCGCAGCACCGAGATGAACTCAACCGCGTTCTCGACGCCCTTGGCATCCTCGCCGTCGGCCTTCAGCGCATTGATGCCGCCAAGGCCCATGCCGAGGAAAACGGCATCGTAGGACTGAACGAGGTCGGAAAGCTGGACGTCGCGGCCAAGCGCCATGTCGTTGCGGATGTCGATGCCGCCGATGGCAGTGACGTAGTCGACTTCGGCCTGGGCAAAGTCGTCCGTGCTCTTGTAGGCCGCGATACCATATTCATTGAGCCCGCCCGATTTCGGCTTGGCTTCGAAAATGATGACGTCGTGGCCATGGCGGGCAAGGCGATGGGCGGCGGCAAGACCAGCGGGACCGGCGCCGATCACGGCCACCCGCTTGCCCGTCGAGGCGGCGCGCTTGTAGAACTGCTTTTCCTCTTCCATCGCCACGTCGGTCGAGTAGCGTTGCAAGCGCCCGATCTGCACCGGTTTGCCCTCGGCGGCTTCGCGCACGCAGGCTTCCTCGCACAGCGTCTCGGTCGGGCAGACGCGGGCGCACATGCCGCCCAAAATGTTCTGGTCGAAAATCGTCTTGGCCGATCCCAACGGATTGCCGGTCGCGATCTGCCGGATGAACATCGGGATATCGATCGACGTCGGACACGCCGTCATGCAGGGCGCATCGTAACAGAAGTAGCAGCGGTCGGCTTCGACCAGCGCTTCGTGGTGATCAAGCGGCGGATGCAAATCCGAAAAATTGTCCGCATATGTTTCAGGAGCAAGCCGATTGTCGGCAATGCCGTCCTTGAAATGACCTGTCGCCATTCCACATTCCCCTTTGTTATCGTTGTGGAAATGCTAGCACATTCTGATTTTTTATCAATTGGTCAATTTTCAAGCCAAGTCATTGAAAAGTCTTGGCAAAAACATGATTATTTTTGTCATGTTTGAGCTTGAATAGGCATTTTGAATCGCTCCAGCCCTACCCTACCAGAACGCGGAATGGATCCCGGACAGCATCTCCGTCGCTTTGCTCGGCTCGCTTCCGGGATGACGCGGTGTGTGAGGATCGTCTTGGCGCGAGAGGTTCCTTCCCCTCGTCATCCTCGGGCAAGCCTGAGCGCAGCGAAAGGCGCGACCCGAGGATCCATGCCGTGAGGATTGAGGGTGTGGGGCAGCTCAGAATGGGGAGCCTTCCTTTGCGCCCTTTGTGCGCTGCCGTTTGGTCACGGCATGGATCCTA
>NZ_JBMDKS010000149.1:0-370 GCF_057809835.1 Mesorhizobium sp. FG116 | reverse complement strand
CCCTAGTCATCGAGGCGCTCGCCCGTATGTTCGAGCCACCGGAGCTTGAACACTTCAAGTTCGGCCTCCTTGAGTGAATGGAAGATGCGGTTGTGGTGGATTTTGACCCGGCCGCCGCGCCGCATTGGCAGCTGCGCCAGAACCCATTCTTGATGAGGCTTGGTGCAAACGAGGACGTATTTGCCTTCGATCGAACCTCTGCGGAACAAATTCAGGACCTTCTGGAGCTCAGGACTGTGGTGCCCGACAGGCCGAGCCTTGAACTCTTCGAAGAGATTTCTGTCCTCTGGCTTCAGCTTGTAGAGAGACACCTATGCACCTCGCTGACGTGTGTCCTGGGCAACGATCAAAGCGTCAGCCGCTACTGATC
>NZ_JBMDKS010000148.1:0-397 GCF_057809835.1 Mesorhizobium sp. FG116 | reverse complement strand
CTGTTCCACTTCGTCCGCGAACACCGTCGCCGACGCAACTAGGGCAGCCTCGACTTCCTGCTTGCCCTTCGTGTCCGTCCCCATGCACGCGATGTGGCTTCCGGGTCGAACCTGCGACGCTTTGAGTATCGGTCGAAACGAGGACGTGATGGTGATGATGACGTCACCTTCAGCTCCGAGCCTGTCCAGATCAACAGCCTCAAACGGCAGCCCCCGTTCGGAGGCCACGGCCTGCAGCCGATCCAACAATTCCGGCTGGATGTTCCAGCCGACCACCCGCTGAAAGTCGCGCTGCATCAATGCAGCGCGCAGCTGGAAAGTGGACTGGTGGCCGGCACCGATAATGCCCAACACCTTGGCATCTTGCCGGGCGAGATGCTTGATCGATATCGCGGAT
>NZ_JBMDKS010000147.1:0-412 GCF_057809835.1 Mesorhizobium sp. FG116 | reverse complement strand
GCATTGCCGCACTGTCACGGAATGGATCCCGGACAGCGTCGCTTTCACTTCGTTCGGCTCGCTTCCGGGATGACGCGGTGGGTGGGTCCGGCCCTATGGATGCGAGACCGGCTAGTCGAGCGTGATCCCGAATCAAGTTGAGGCTCAACCTCTCCGTTTCGTCATCCCGGAATTCTCTTCCGAGCGAAGCGAGAAAGGAATGTCCGGGATCCATTCCGTGACGGTGCGGCAGGGGTCATGCACCTCAGAACGTGGATCGATTAAAGGCTGACGTTAACCCAACCCCTTGTTCCCGCTCACTTCCTAAAAAAACTTCCACCCCACTTGTCCACGCCCTCTGCGTCTCCCCTACAATCACCCCATCGCCCTTGCGGGAGACCTGGTGCGCACCGGGTATCAGGGAAGGGCGTCG
>NZ_JBMDKS010000146.1:0-416 GCF_057809835.1 Mesorhizobium sp. FG116 | reverse complement strand
ATCAGATCGAGCATTTCTATGCCCAGGGATCGATGGTCATCGACGCAACCATCTCCACGCGCGGCACCGACGACGAATACGATATCGATATCGTCGCCCAGCTTGGCGGTCGCTATCGTCATATGACGCCACTCGCGATCCTGCAGGCGCTCGCTGCGGCTCTGCAGGACTATCCGGTTCAGAAGGTCGTCCGGCAGACCCGTTGCGTCACGCTGTTCTATGCCGACAACATGCATCTCGACGTGACACCGGCGCTCCGCGACTACGGCACCACCGATCGCCAGTCGTCGATCACCCATGCGAAAGGACCGCTGCCGTCGAATGACGACTGCATGGTCCCGATGAACGCCTATGGGCATGCTGAATGGTACAGGGTTCGCACGCCGAACGAGGAGCGCGTGATCGAGGCCTTCAAG
>NZ_JBMDKS010000145.1:0-434 GCF_057809835.1 Mesorhizobium sp. FG116 | reverse complement strand
GACTGTATCCGCCGTCAGCCGGGCAAGGCTCTGGGCATCTGTACGTGCCTGGCCCTGACCTTGGCTTGGAAATGGAGGGGTATCCCTTCGCTGCCACGATGGTCGGTCGATCCGGCCTGAGTGGGACCGCGAGAGGGGGCGGCACCCGCATGGGCGGAGACCGCTTGCGGGCTCCGTGAGCGTAGCGAATAGCACCCGGTCGGCCGTAGGCCGGCTCGCCCAAGCCGGACCGACAATCCGCCAGCCATCCATCATCACCATGAATCGGTCGCGACGGATCGATTCATAAGTCTCGTTGGACGTCAGATATGGGACAGTGGAATGTCACTCCATGCTCGTTCAGCCTTACCAGCTCTATATCGAACGCACGGATTCGAAAAAGAACATGGCGCGCTTCTACGCGCTGTCGATCGAATCGACTTTGTTCGGAACAC
>NZ_JBMDKS010000144.1:0-438 GCF_057809835.1 Mesorhizobium sp. FG116 | reverse complement strand
CGACGCCCTTCCCTGATACCCGGTGCGCACCAGGTCTCCCGCAAGGGCGATGGGAAGATTATGGGGGAAGGTGCAGAGGGGGTGGATAAGTGGGGTGAAAGTTTTTTCGGGAAGCGCACGGGAACAAGGGGTTGGGCGGGGATTGGCCCGAATTTGATCCACAGTCGGCGACGTTTGCGCTGCCCCTCACCCTTACCCTCTCCCCGCGAAGATACGTGGAGAGGGAGACGGGGATATTTGCGCCAAGACACCCCTCATCCGTCCCTCACCTTCGCTTTGCTCGGTTCGGCCACCTTCTCCCACAGGGGGCGAAGGTAGGCCGGCATCGACGCCTCAGCCAATCTCGAATGTTTGTGATTGGCGGAGATGGTTGCGCAAGCGTCCCCTTCGCCCCTTGTGGGAGAAGGTGGCCGAGCGAAGCGAGGTCGGATGAGGGGT
>NZ_JBMDKS010000143.1:0-463 GCF_057809835.1 Mesorhizobium sp. FG116 | reverse complement strand
CCCATATCGACCACATCTACAATCTGATCCGCGGCTGCGATCCGGCGCCGGGCGCCTGGACCACCATCGGCGGCATCAAGGTCCGCATCTACGAGACGCGCAAGCACCCTGTGCGGCGCTTCGAGGACGTGCGCGGCAAGCCGGGCGAAATCAGCGCCATCGGTGAGAAGGGCGTCTCCATCATCGTCCAGGGCGGCCAGGTCGAACTGCTCAAGGTCAAGCCGGAAGGCGGCGCCAAGGTATCCGCCGCTGAGTTCTTCACAAGCATCGGCTTCAACGTCGGAAACGCCCTCACTGACCCGCTGCCCCTGCCGGAAGCCGCCTGACGACGAAGCTTCGCTGCCAATCAACAAAACAAAAAATGGGAGACTAAAGATGACTGTAGGGATGAAGCCGATGTCGGACATTTCGATTGCACGTGCGGCAAAGAAGAAGCCGATCCAGGAAGTAGGCGCGAAGCTCG
>NZ_JBMDKS010000142.1:0-492 GCF_057809835.1 Mesorhizobium sp. FG116 | reverse complement strand
ATGACGATCGGCAACCCACCTTCCAGGTTGGTCAGACGGCCCCCGCCGGCGATGGCGAGCTTGATCTCGTAATTGGGGTCGAGCCTGGAGGTCGGCTGCCGGTGCGAGGCGGCGGTGATTGCCTTCGACATCGAGGTCTCGCGCGACAAAAGCTTTGCTCCATCCATCCGCACGAATGCCAGCAGGTTGCCGCCATCGTCGACGATGGTGATGTTTTGCGGCACGCCAAGCGCCTCGGCCTTTTGAACCGCGCTGGCGAGCGCCTTGAGGGCTCCGGAATGGGTGAGTTTCAACACCGGCCTGGTTGTCACGAGGCACCTCTTTGGGAATGCGCTGGCCTTCAGATAATTGGGCAAAGGCGCTGGCTGTAAAATAATATTGCCCGCTTTATTGGATCACGTTTTACGATCCTTGGGCCGGCTCAGGTCCCAATCCGCCGAAGCAAATCGACAAAACATGGCGCCGCCGTCAGTCGTTCACGCGAATGGACTT
>NZ_JBMDKS010000141.1:0-502 GCF_057809835.1 Mesorhizobium sp. FG116 | reverse complement strand
GCCCGTCCCTGGTGTAGCCCCCTATTAGGTCCTGGCGGATAACCGCATGACATCCTTGGCTACTGCCCTTAGCTGTGGCCAGGGGAATTCTTCGTCCTCCCTGCCCTGGGGCGCTTCGCGCAGCATCACGTCGAGCTTCGCCAGCAAGCCGCTCAATGTCGAAGCGGGTGTGGCGAACAGGCGCTCGGCAACCTCTTTCTCCAGCTGTTCTGAAGCAGCTTCCTGTTGCAGCACATTGAGATAGCCGCTCTCTGCGACGCTGCTATCCCATCTTGCCTGATGACTGGCGAACTCGGCCCTTGCCTGACGGCAGGCCAGGGAATCGTCATCGAAGAACCTTTCGATGTCGGCGATGGAAAAGGCTGCATGAGGGCCCTGCCCTCCCCGTTCGGGAAGCGCCGCCTTGGGATAGCCGATCGTCGCCAGAAGGCGGGCCTCCAGATGCTGCTGGCGTCGGCATAAGCGCAAAGTCCTCGCATGGGCCCTGCGCCATGCACGCCAG
>NZ_JBMDKS010000140.1:0-516 GCF_057809835.1 Mesorhizobium sp. FG116 | reverse complement strand
CGAGGTTGAGCGTGGATTGCATCTCGCCGAACACACCCGATGCGCCGATGAGCAAAGTGACAACGGCGACAACGGAAGCCAGAGCTCCCTTGTTTACCGACGCGTTCTCAATCGTCGTCTTCAAAAGATCGGCTCCTTGAGGGCCAAGCAAGCCCGTCAGTTGGGCGGATATCGCGATTTCGGCGGCATCTCTTCCCGTGGCGAAGCCGGCGACGCCGAGCACGATCAGCAAGATGGGAGCCAATGACGTTGCGGCGTAGAACGCCATGGCGGCCGCGTGGCTGAGAGCGCTGTCATCAAAAAATCCGTCCACAGCGGCACGAAAGACGGTCCATAGGTCTGCGGCCACGATTTTCATCACCCCTCCATGAGCTGGCTGTTGGAATGAAGGAAGTTGCCCGCTAGACCTTGGTTCCCTGGTGCGGTTCTCCGACCGCATCGTCTGCCCGGAACAAAGGCTTGTTGCTCACGTTCCGGCTCTTCAACGGCAGTTTCGCTATCGCCGTTGCCTGGCCC
>NZ_JBMDKS010000014.1:0-118555 GCF_057809835.1 Mesorhizobium sp. FG116 | reverse complement strand
CTTCGGCGAGAAGCCGGTTGGCGAGCAGGTTGTAGGCGAGCGGATCGCCGCCGGGGTCATGGCAGACGGCGACAAGCTCGCGCCCGTTGATGCCGCCGGCCTCGTTTACCTCGCCGATCGCAAACAAGGTGGCGTCGAGCATGCTCTGTTCGGTGGTCGAGGTCGGCCCCGACTGCGAAAACAGCACTCCAACCCTGATCGGCTTGTCTGTGTTCCTGCTTGCCAACGCCAACTCCGTTCATACGCCGGAGCCAACAAAAAAGCGCTCCACGCGGTTGGTCCCGAATTTACCTCATGTTGGTCTCGAAGCCCGGCAGATTTCTATGTGGAACTCGGTTCACGCGCCTCCCGGAACACAAAACTTCGGTTTTCGGAAAAAGTTCAAATTCCCAGCATTTCTTCGACGACGCGAGGATCCGCCAATTCGTCAGCGGAAATTTCCGAGATGATATGTCCCTTCTGGATGATCAGTATTCGCTGCGCCAACGAACGAATGAAATTCAGGTCCTGCTCAACCAGAAGGATCGTCAGGCCCAGGGCCTTGTTGAGATCGGCAAGCTTCTCGGCAATCAGATCGACGATGGAAGGCTGGATGCCTTCGGTCGGCTCGTCCAGGAGCACGAGTTTCGGGCGGCCAACCAGGCAGCGGGCAAGCGCCAATATCTGCTGCTGTCCACCCGATAGTCCGCGACCGGGCCGCTCGAGCAGGTCCTTCAACACTGGAAAATGATCGAGCACTTCGGGAATGACGCTGTCGCCGTCATGCGCGATACCGCCCAGCTTGAGATTTTCAAGAACGGAAAGCTCAGGAAAGATCGCGCGCCCTTGCGGGACATAGGCAAGTCCCGCTCGTGAGCGTCTGTAGGTATCCAGTGCGGTAATGTCCTTGCCATCAAAGGAAATGCGACCGGAGGTTACCGCGATTTCGCCCATCAGCGTTTTGAGCAGAGTGGTCTTGCCCATGCCGTTGTGACCGAGGATGCCGACGACTTCGCCTTCTTTCACCGACAAATTGATGCCGTTGAGGATAGGGATGCGGCCATATCCAGAATGGAGGGAACTGACGTCAAGCATGGCCCGATTTCCCCAGATAGACGTCCCGCACCATCTCGTTGGCCTGGACATTTTGCATCGTGTCCTCGATCAGGATCTTGCCTTGATGGAAAACCGTAACCTTCTTGGCGATCTGTCGGATGAACTGCATATCATGCTCGACAACGACTATGGCGCTGGTCTTGTTGAGCTCGAGTATGAGTTGCGCCGTCCGGTTGGTTTCCTCTGCGGTCATGCCGGCGGCCGGTTCGTCAAGGAGAACCAGTTGAGGTTGGAGCGCCATCACCATGCCGAACTCTACCCATTGGCGCTGTCCATGGGCCAATTCTCCCACCAGTGAGTTGGCGAGCCGGGCCAGGGAAAGCCGCTCCATCACTTGATCGGCGATCTTTGCACCCTTCGCCTCGTGATGGCGGAAGCGTGCGGCAAGCCAGATATTTTCTCTTACGCTGATGTTGTCGAAAACATCCGGCACCTGGTTCTTGATGCCGATGCCCATTCGGCTGACCTGATGCCTGCTCGATCGGGTTATGTTGTGGGAGTTGAAATAGACGGTTCCTGCACTCGGTGGGATCTGCCCGCTGATCATCTTGAAGAAGGTGCTCTTTCCGGCACCGTTCGGCCCGATCAGACAACGGAGTTCCCCGAACTCCAGCTTGAAGTCGACATTGGCGATTGCGTTTACGCCGCCGTAGCTTTTGCGCAGGTTTCGTGTTTCCAGCAGATAGTCGGATCGAACCATGGTTCATGCCTCCCGTTGCGCATTCTTGCCGACAACATCCGATTGAACCGACAGATGCCTTCGTGACTGCAGCAGATAGGTGAGGGCGGTTCCCAGCGAGGGGAGGACGCCGCGCGGGAAGACCATGACGAAGATGATCATGACGCCGCCAAGGATGAGGTTGACCTGGCCGAGGCCAGCTGTTCCAAGCCAGTTGGTCGCTTGCTGAACGATACCTGTTCCGACCAGCGGGCCGATCAATGTCGATTTGCCACCTACGATGACATACATGACAAGGCTGGCAGCCGAACTGAGGTTCATCATCTCAGGCGCGACGAAATTTCCCCACACGCCATAGAGACCACCCGCCAGCCCGGCCAATCCGCCGGAGATGACAAATGCCATCAAGCGGTAGCGGCGGGTGTCATAGCCAAGCATCTCTGCGCGATGTTCATTTTCGCGAATACTCACCAGCACCCGCCCGAAATGCGTGGTCAGGAGCAGCCGCAACCCGATGTAGGACAGCACCATCAGGATGAACGCCAGATAGTATACCCCGGTCAGGAAAAGCGTCTCGTGATGGTTCCAGGGAACTTGCAGGTCAGGAACCGTCGAGATGCCGTTTTGACCGCGCAGCATAACGTCGCCGATCTTGAACCTTTCATCCGATGTTGCCCGCACCGCCTTTTCGAGCACGATCGTCACCACCAGCGTCGTAACGGTGAAATAGATGCTGCTGATGCGGCCATAGATCATGAAGTATCCAAGGGCTGCGGCAGCAAGGACAGGGATGATGATCGCCAGCACCATGCCGAAGGTGGTTTCGTTGTAATTCAGCGACCAGACGGCGTAAGTGTAGCCGCCCAGGCCGAAGAAGACGGTCTGGCCGAAGCTCAGCATGCCGACGAAGCCCCAAAGGAACCCCATGCTCAAGGCCAGTATGGCAAAGATGAAGATGATCGACAGATCGAGATGAACATCGATCTCGGTGAAGCGCGGGATGAGCAACCCGATTGCGACTGCCAACCCGACGAGGCTCCACCAAACGCGATGCGGCATCTGGGATGGAGGTGTTTCAAAGAATTTCTGGATGAACATGTTCAAATTCCCCGACGGAAGCGTCCGGTGATGCCCTGAGGCAGCATGCGCAGCAGGACTATTGCCACCAGCAACACGACGATCTCGCCCACGACCTGCGTCGACAGGAACGAGACGATGCCGTCGGCGACACCGAAAACGGAGGACGCCAAAAGCGTACCCATGAGTGGAAGATCGCCGCCGGCGATCACGGTTACGAAGGCCTTGGCGACATAGAAGCTGCCCATTGTAGGCTGGTTGCCAACGATGGGAGCAAGGACCGCGCCGGCAAAGCCGGTCAGCGCCGAGCCGTAGCCGAACGTCAGCATGTAGTAGTATTTCGTGTTGATGCCCAAGGCGGCGGCCATCTGAGGCTTCTGCATCGTGCCGCGCACGACCAGCCCGAAGCGCGTGTAGCGCCATAGGCAAAAGGTCAACAAGAGCATCAGGAATGCGAGACCGATGAGGACCAGGTTGTAGACCGCGATCGAATAGTCTCCGACCTGGAACTTGCCGAGCTGGGCGTCTACGCCGGCTTCCTGGGGGCCGAAGATCGTGGTCACCATGCCCACCATAAGCAGGCTAAGGCCCCACGTCGCCAGCAGCGTGTCCATGATGCGTCCATACAGAAACTGGATCAGGCAGCGCTCGACGATGACGCCGAAAATGCCGACGCCCAGGCTGGACAGGATCACTGCGAGCCAGAAAGGAATGCCGGCCTGCGTGGTGATCAGACACAGATAGGCGCCGAGCATGATGAACTCGCCCTGCGCCAGATTTATCACTTTCATCATTCCGAAGATGATCGCCAGCCCAAGACTGATGAGCACGAAAATCCCCAGGGAAAATGCGATCTGATAGAGGTAAATGATAAGGATACTCATCGTGCTTCTCCCGACACGGTCTCGCGGACAGCCGACCAGGGTGGCGGCGCGTCATGACGCCACCCTTTTGATCGTCCAATGATTGTCCTGGTTGGCAGATAGACTTGCCTTCGACCGCGGCTAAAGCTGCAGTGTGTACTGTTGGTTGTCGTCCGGGTTCTTGGTCAGGTCGCAGACCGCTTGCGTGTCGGCCGGCGAGCGCTGCTTGAAGGTTTCGATATGATCGAAGCCCTTGTTGCGGTTCGAGCGAACAAGATGAATATCCATGATCGCATGGTTGGTCTGGCCGTCCACGGTCACCAGCCCGCCGGGTGCATCGAACTGTACGCCGGGCAGTGCCTCGATCACTGCGTCAGGGGAGGCGTCCTTGGCTTTGCGAACCGCGTTGGCCCAGACATGGACACCGCGATAGCCGTATTCGGCATAGTCGCCGGCATAGTCATCCTCGCCCGAATACGCCTTGAAAGCCTTGACGAATTTCTGGGCCTGTTCGGTCTGTAGTTCATCATGGAAAGCTGTCGTATTGACGATGCCTGCTGCCTCGTCCGCAGACAGGAAGGTTTGCTCGCGGCCTATGCCAAACATGCAGGAGGCCAAAGGAATATTGGCCTTGCCGACACTCGCCTCATACTGGCGATAGAATGCGTTGTGCGCCGACCCCACTAGGATCGACCAGACAACATCCGGCTTGGCTGCCTGAATGCGCGAAATGGCCGGTGCGAAGTTGGACACGTCGAGCGGGAAGAACTCCACGCCGATATCCTCGCCGCCAGCTTCGCGCGTATATTTCTGGATCCACTTTGCCGTTGTGTGCGGATAGATGTAGTCGGCACCCAGTATGTAGCAACGTTTCCCATATTCCTTGACGACATAAGGAACGAGAGGCTCCAGTTGCTGGGCAGGTACTTGTGCGACGCAGACGTGGCGGCGATCGCAGACACCGCCTTCATACATAGAATTGTAGAAGAGCAGGCCGCGGAATTTGCGAGCGATTGGCCGCATCGTTTCTCTGGCGGAACTGGTCACGCCACCAAAAACGACTTGCGCTTTATCACGCACAAGCGCCTGGGTCATGTATTGGGAGTTGAACTGGTTGTTGGATTGCGAGTCGTAAAACAGCAGTTCTATGGGCCGTCCGAGCAGGCCGCCGGCTGCGTTGATCTCTTCCACCGCCATGGCGGTCGCCTTGATCTGCTTCAAGCTGTAGATGTTCAAGCCACCTGTCATATCAAGAATATTGGCGACGCGGATGGGCTCTTCGGCAGCAATACCTGCTCCCTTCAAAGCAGCCAACGTGCTGCTCATTACCAGAGCGCCGGTAGCGGAACGAATGAATTGCCTGCGATTAAATGTGTAGGCCATTGTTACTTCCTCCCAATCGTGGAAACTGAACAGTGTTACCTATCGACTTGCTGTCTGGTGCGTTGACGTCGCGTTTTTTCGCATGTGGGCGCGCCCTTCGGTGGATGCACCAAAGGCTCGGCGGCTTCCCCTGCCGCGCGCTTGTTTTCGGAACGTCAAAGCGGAAAAATAAAAAAAGCTCCAGGTGAGGCTGTGCCCACCGGAGCTTCGTTGCTCTTGGTTATCAGCTCGCAGCGTCGCAGAACTGATTATTAGAAGGGTATGAAGTTTGCGACATTCTGTCAACTGTTCATTGTGAGGTCATCGCCATCTCTGCACTCGGCTAGACTGTCATTCGTCCGATAATTGTTGAAATTACAAGCATATGACCGAGCAATGTGCAGTTGTCGAAATTTGGTCTGGACGTCTCCAGGAGCCGTAGGCAAACAGGCTCGAAGCCGGAATGACCGAGGTCCTGTCGTGCTCGATCCACCGTCTAAAAGCGCGGCTTGCGCTACGGCTTTCCGGTCTGCTTTGCCACCAGTTCTTTGGCCTCTACCAGGATGACGTCGCCGTCGAGGATGGGATTGATGGTCTCGTAAAATGCCGCGCATTCGGCGGAACTGTTGTGCGCGTCCATGGCTTCGGAACTGATGTAACGCTCGTAGGTCGTGAAGACAGTAGGGTCGGATAAATCCCGGCCCACGTAATACTCTATCGTTCCTGGCTCATACCGCTTCACGTGCTCGACGATGTCGCACAAGGCTTTTTCCAGGATCTGCTCGCTGCCGTTCCGAGCCTTGAGAATGGCGGAGAGGCCGTACATCACGGATTCTGTATCGGATGACGGCAAGTCGTGGGTTCTGGACACAGTGGACCTCCTTGATCGTTGGAAACGTTTGGAAATTTTCTAGAAGCTGGTGCGGACGATCGGTTGTAGCCGTCCGCATATTCGGCCTTATGCTGCGTTGCGCACCGGCCCCGATACTTTTGTGAGAATCTACGATTGACAGAATGGGATATATGAGCAAGAGTAAATTTGTCGCACTGCTGCGGCTATATATGAGCAACGTAGCTCTCGTAGGGAACAAGCCTGCGGGAGCTTTTTGTTTATGCAAGACTATTTGGTGACCGATTTCATCGGTTACTTGCGCGTGAGCTTTTGGCGCTAGCAACGAAGCTATCCGAAACATCTGCATTTTGAACGGCATCGACAGATGCCGGTGCAAAGACCGTGCCTGAACTCGAGGCTGCGGATCTTTCAAGCAATACAACTCGCGCCACGCTGTGGGGCGGGCGTGGGCGATCTTGCCCTTTTGGTTGGTCGAACGGAGGAGAGAGTACCAATGACTACCCAAGTAAACGAAGGACCAGCGGTACGCGTTGCCTGCGATGTTGGAGGCACGTTCACTGACGTGTGCATACTGAACGAGGCGTCGGGCAAGATACATGTTGCCAAGACGCCGACTACGCCCGACCCGATTGACGGCGTGTTGAGGGGGATCGATGCCGGCGGCGTTGCGCTGAAGGACATCATCTTGTTCTCGCACGGCACGACGCTTGCCACGAACGCGCTGATCACAAGGCGCTTTCCCAAGGCGCTGATGATCACGACCAAGGGTTTTCGTGATGTGATCGAGATCAGGCGCGGCACGCGTGACGATCTTTGGGACACCTACAAGGAGATGGCGCCGCCCTATCTGCCGAGGCGCGACCGGCTGGTCGTGACGGAGCGTATCGACTATTCCGGCAAGATCATCGAGGAGGTCGACGAGGCCGAGGCGCGTGAGCTTGCCCGCGTTATCAAGAAGCGCAAGGTGGACAATGTCGCCATCTGCTTCGTGAACTCGTTCATGAACCCGGCGAACGAGCAGCGGATGCGCGACATCCTGCTGAAGGAGCTGCCAGGGCTGACGATCTCGCTGTCGAGCGACATCATGCCCGAGATCTTCGAGCACGAGCGGTTCAACACGACAGTCGCCAATACCGTTCTGGGTCCGGTCGCCGGGCTCTACGGCGCCGAACTGGAAGGCCGCATGCAGAAGGGCGGCTACAGTGGCGAGGTGCTGTTGCTGCATTCGGGCGGCGGCGTCATGACCGCCAAGGGCGCAACGAAATTCGCCGCGCGCCTTGCCGCATCCGGCATCGCCGCAGGCGCCATAGCAAGCCGCTTCATTTCGGAACTAGCAGGCTACAAGAACTCCATCAGCCTCGACATGGGCGGCACCAGCACGGACATTAGCCTGTGCTCGGACGGTCACCTCCATGTCACCAACGACTGGCACGTGGAATACGGCTATCCGATCCGCTTCCCCAGCATCGAAGTGTTGACGATCGGGGCCGGCGGCGGCTCGCTTGCTTGGCGCGATGCGGCAGGGGCACTTCGCAACGGGCCGCAATCGGCTGGCTCGACGCCGGGTCCGGTCTGCTACAATCAGGGCGGCACCGAACCGACCAACTGTGATGCCAACGTTTTCCTTGGCCGTCTCGGTACGAAGCTTGCCGGCGGCAAAGTGGAGCTTGACGTCAAGCTTGCCGAGGGTGCGATCGACCGCGTCATAGCCAAGCCGTTCGGCATGGAAACAGAGCAGGCGGCCCTGTCGGTCCTGAAGGTCGCGAATGCAAACATGGCGGATGCCGTGCGCCTTGTCTCGCTGAGAAAAGGCTACGACCCGCGCGATTTCGCACTTGTCGCGTTTGGCGGTGCGGGCGCATTGCATGGCGTGCCGCTGGCCAGGGACCTGCACATCCCCGTCGTGCTGATCCCGCCTAACCCGGGCGTCACCTCGGCGATGGGCTGTCTGCTTGTCGACATCACCCACGACATCACGCAGATGTACATCGACACCGTCAGCGACATCGACATGAAGGAACTGAACAGCGCCTTCCGTGTGCTCGAGGAAGATGGCCGCGACCGGTTGCTGACGGAGGACATCAGCCCAGACCGGATGTTGTTCCAGCGCTTCATCGACATGCGCTACCTCGGCCAGTGGCGTTCGATGTCGATCCCGGTCAGCGCCGACATCAAGGACCTCGACGCAGCTGTCAAGCAGTTCCACGAAGAGCATGGGCGCGAGCACAACTACTCGCGGCCAGATGCGCCGGTGGAAGTGTGCCGCATCCAGGTCAAGGCGACCGGACTGAACCGCAAGGCGGAACTCGCCAAGCACAAGCTGCGCAAGGCGCCGCTCCCGGCGCCGGTCGAGGAACGCATGGTGCGCTTCGACGAAGCACCCAAGCGCATCAAGACGCCCGTCTACGACCGCTCGACGCTGCATGCGGGCGCTGTCGTCGAAGGGCCTGCGATCATCGATCAGCTCGACTCCACCATTTTGGTCCCGCCCGGGATCAAAGCTGAGGTCGATGAATACCTGATCATCAAGATGCACGTTCCACAGCAGTCCTGATCAACGCGCTCAAGTTCGACACAAATTTGAATTGGAGATTGAAAATGGCACCGAAGAAAGACCGCCGCACGCTCGATCCGGTCACGTTTGAGGTTCTGAAGAACGCATACGTCAACATCGTCGACCAGATGGCCGAGCAGATCCTGAGAACCTGCTATTCCTTCGTCATCTATTCGAGAGACTTCTCCTCGGCCCTGTGCGACCCGACCGGGGACACCATCATGCAGGGCAGCGGCGATATCGCCGCTCACGTCGGCACGCTTCATCTGACCGCCAAGGCGGTGATCAAGAAGTTCGGCAAGGATGTCCATCCGGGCGATGTCTTCGTCATCAACGACGTCTACCAGGGTGGCACCCACTTTAATGACACCCGCCTGTTCGCGCCGATGTTCTACAAGGGCGAACTGCTGGGCTTTGCTCAGGCCAATGGCCACTGGGCCGACGTCGGCGGCGCTGTGCCAGGGTCGTTCAATGTCAATGCGCTCGACCACATGGCCGAGGGGCTGCGCATCACGCCGATCAGGGTCTACAGCAAGGGCGTCTATCTGTCCGACGTCGCCGAGCTCATCGCCCACAACACGCGTGCGCCCAACGACATCATCGGCGACCTGCAGGCCCAGTCTGAAGCTTGCCGCCTTGCCGAGCGCGAGATCCAGCGCCTGTGCGACAAATACGGCGTCGAGACGATCAAGAAGTCGTTCGCCGAAGTGCAGGACTATGTCGAGGACATGACGCGCCAGCGCATCTCGGAGCTTCCGGACGGTGTGTGGGAAACGATCGACTACATCGATGTGGACCCCGACCTGGATGAGGGCCTGGTTCCGATCAAGGTCAAGATGACCATCGACGGCGACCGCGTCCATTATGATCTTGCCGGATCGCATCCCAAGACCGTCGGCTCCTTCCTCAACTGCTGCTATGGCGGGGCATTTGCGGCGGTGGTTGCCGGCACCAAGATGCAGTCGCCCGACATTCCGATGAACTCGGGCTTCTACCGCGTCGTCACGGTCGATGCCGGTCCGCTGGGCTCGGTGGTCAATGCCGAATGGCCGACGCCGGTTGCAGGCTTTGCCTCCGGTCCCTTCGAAAAGATCATGAACGCAGTGTTCGAACTTTGGGCGGAAGTCTTGCCCGAGCGCGCCATGGCCTGCACCTTCAACCTCGACTACCTTTTGATCGGCGGTCGCGACACCCGCCACGAAGGCAAGCCGTACTTCATGTGGTACGACTGGATGGTCGGTGGCTGGGGCGCGCGCAATGGTCGCGACGGCTGGGCCGCGACCGGCCCGGTGTTCGGCGTACAGCTTGGAACCCAGCCCTTCGAGGGGCAGGAGCGCCTGTCGCCCGTGCTGACCACCTGCCATGAACTTATGGTCGATTCCGGCGGCCCGGGCGAATTCCGCGGCGGGCTCGGCGTTCAGAAGGGCGGCACACTCTATGCGTGCGAGCGCACTGTCGTGTCGTATTGCTGCGACCGCGAGCGTTCGATCACCTGGGGCCTGTGGGGCGGCTTGCCCTCGATCCCGCACGGCGTGTGGGTCAACCAGGGACAGGAGGGCGAACGCTACCTTGGTTCGCTGTTCTCGGGCGTTCCCCTGCAGCAGGGCGATACCGTCCAGCGTCCGTCGGCGGGTGGCGGTGGCCTTGGCGATCCGCTCAAGCGCGATACTGAAGCGGTGCTCAGCGACGTCATCGAGGGCTATGTCTCGGTCGCTCGCGCCAAGAAGGACTACGGTGTCATCGTCGAGGAGGTCGATGCCGACCTGGCCGAGTACAGGCTGGACGAACAGGCGACGCTTGCCGAGCGCGCCCGCATCGCATCGCACCGCAAGGCCTGGCTCGATGAAAGTGCGGAAAAGGTCGCGGCTCGCTACCGTGCCGGCGAGCTCGACATGTTCGACCTCATCCGCCAGTACGGCGTCATCGTCGACTGGGGCTCCGGCGAACTCCTTGCCCAGACAACCGAGGCCTTCCGCGACATGCTTAAGCGCAGGACAGTGCCCTACTGGAGCGCTGACCAGTCCAGCAAGGCGACTCTCAAAGTTGCCTGACCAAACAAGCAAGGCGGCGGGCCAATCACCCGCCGCCTTTTTTGTGTCGCTTTGCTCCGTCCCTCAAAGAGAACCGCTTCGACTACCAATGCAGTTATGACTGGCAAATTCAGCGTGGGTTGCGCCGATGTATACTCATAACTTCGAAACAGATCTTTCAAAAGATGGACCGTACGAACGCGAAACCCGTTTAAGAAAATCTATCGGGGAAACGGTTCGATACTATCGAACGCACTATCAGGTGAATTCAGCACAGCTTGCCAACGCTGCGGGAATATCGCCGGCGATGCTTTCGCAGATAGAAAACGGAACAGTCACTCCCTCGCTTACCACGTTGCGGACTGTTGCATCCGCACTGGGAGTGTCGATCACGGCGTTTCTCAAACGAAGCGAAGAGCCACGCAGAGCAATGTTCATTCCAAAGAGGGTGGCGGGTACGAATACGGATTTAAGGTTCAGCAATCACGACGTGCCGGGTGAGGTCATTGGCGAATCGAACATGATCTTCATCAATGATAGCGATGAGATGAGTGACCATTTCCCGCTGGAAAGCACATATTTTCTGTATTGCATCGATGGCAGCGTCAAATTCCGTTATGATGAGATCGACTATAATTTATCGCAAGGAGACTCTCTGATGTTTTCTACTTGCAAGACATCAGGGATGCTAGAGGCGAGGGGGATTCCTTCTCGTCTTCTCCGGCTCAGGCTTCACGGCCAAAAAGCGCCGACCAAATGAATGGGGTGCCTCGGCCCCAGAGAGTTCAAGGAGCGAGCTGTACTGGCATAACTTCGTGTCCGACAATCTGACAGCGCCGCGGAAAGTACGCTCAAAATTGCCTGTAGAGCGGTTGCATCGCGCCCATCCCTGTTCCCGATCGAAGGGCCGCGCATGATGACCGCGCCGTCTCCGTATGACGCGGATCGGGTCATCAGGGCGGAACGCGCGCTTCTGTTGAACCCCTGCGTTGATCGCCCAGAGGATCACCTCACCTGTTGGATCAATCGCCGAGACCATATCGGACTGGTTCTCCCCGTTGCTCGAGCAGGGACCGGACCGGCGTTGCCACCGCTGACTGAGGATGCTCAGGCGATCGTCGATCATGCGCGCACCATTGGGGTGAGCCCGCGAGGCGCCGTGTCCAAGCGCAAGGCAAGGCGAAGACCGAAGGCGTTTGCAAGGACGTCCTGAGGCACCGAGCGCAACGATGCCATCTGACGCAGTCCGGGGTGCTGGTGCTGATGTGCATCGCCTATTTGCAGCCGATCGCGCGCGAAGAACTGTAGTCGTTCTTTGGCAAGGAAGTTTCGTGCGACCTGATCGACCGCCCGCGCGGTGCCGGTCTGATCGCCTCACTGCTGGCCGGCGATATTCCGGTCGACCTAACGGCTGGTGACGATGACGAAGACGAACGTTTGCCGCAGGCCTGGTCAATTCGGATCGACGGAAGGCGCAGACGATTTCCTTCGCGGTTGACTACGCGAATATCCCGGAGCCGTTTGAGCATGAAGCGCATGGCGGGATGTCGATCGTCGTTTCGGATGTCTTCTGCACCCGATAGTCCTTGCTCAGTCGCTGATTGCGTCCGAACCAAGCGAAGCGTTGACCCACGATCCAGGTTAGGCCGGTGATCTTGAAGGCACGCCGAACATGAGAAGTCTCCGGATATTTCGGGCCCTCCTCAGGTCGTCAACCCAGCTTCCGAAACGTTTGCGATGGGATCGAAGCTGATGCGCACTGTCCCGTGCGGGCCGAAGTCGGCGACGATGGCGTCGCGATGACGTGCCTCGACGGGACGGACGAACGAGCCGGAAAGCACGACATCGCCGGCGCCGATCTGCAAGTCGTATTGCCGCAGCCGCTCGGCTAGCCAGGCGATGCCAACCGCGGGATGATTGAGTACGCCGGCGCCGAGCCCTGTCTCCTCGACCTCTCCGTTGCACATGACGATGGCGCCCATCCACCGCATGTCCACCTCGCGGGGTGCAAGTCTCAGCGAAGAGAGCACAATGCCCGCGTTGGCTGCATTGTCGGAAACAGTGTCGAAGATGGTGCGCACCTTTTTGGTCTCCGCATTTACGCGCTCGATGCGCGTGTCGAGGATCTCGAGCGATGGCGTCACATAGTCGGTCGCGTCGAGCACGTCGTCGATTGTGACGCGGTCGCCCGTGAGTGGCGCCTTCATCACGAAAGCGATCTCGGCTTCAATGCGCGGCTGGATGAAACGGCCGGGCGGCACATGCCCGCCGTCATCGAAGAACATATCGTCGAACAGGACCCCGGAGTCCGGAATGTCGATGTTGAGCGCCGACTGCATCGCCTTCGAGGTCAAGCCGATTTTCCACCCTTTGGGTTTCAGGCCGGACGCGATCTTGCGGCGTACGAGGGCCGCTTGCACCCGATAGGCGTCATCCAACGTGGCGTTCGGGAAATCGAGGCTGAGCAGCCGGATCTGGCGACGTTCGTGTTCGGCCTGGAACAGCCTTGCCGCCGCGTCCTCCACCTCGTCATCGCGCATCATCGGGCTATCTCCTCGTCGATAACGCCGTTGCGCAGCATGCCGATGCCCTCGGCTTCGATCTCGATGATGTCGCCCGGCTTGAGCCAGATGGGCGGTTCGAAGCGCGCGCCTGCGCCGGTTGGCGTGCCGGTCACGATCACGTCGCCCGGAGCGAGCGTGGTGAACGTCGAGACATAGGAGATGATCCGGCGGAAGGAGAAGATCATGCGGCTGGTGCGGTCCGTCTGGCGAACCTCGCCGTTGACGCGGGTTTGCAGGCCGATATCCGCGATCTGCGCCTCGCCGGTGAACGGCACCAGCCAGGGACCGATCGAGCCGGTGCGGTCAAAGTTCTTGCCCTGGGTGACATTGAACTTCGCATGCCGCACCCAGTCGCGGATCGTGCCTTCGTTGCACAGCGAGAGCGCCGCGATATGGTCGAGCGCGCCGCCTTCGGCAATGCGACGGCCGCCTCGGCCGATGACGATCACAATCTCTCCCTCATAGTCGAGTTGAGGCGATTCCGGCGGCCTGACCAGCGGCTGGCCATGGCCGACGAAGGAGCGCGGGAAGCGCACAAACAGTGACGGGTTCGATGGCGCCGCCTGGCCGTCCTTGTACTCCTCGTTGCGGTCCGGATAGTTCACCCCGACGCAGATGATCTTTTCGGGGGCCGGTACGGGAATCTCGTAGGCGATCTCATCCAGCGCGAAATCTCTCGGCAGGCGTTCAGCCTCTTCGGCGAGATGGCGCAGGGCCTGGGCTTCGATCGCCTCTCGCAGAGTCGGCCATTTCATGCCATGGCGCGCGGAAAGATCGACCACACCGTCGTCCATGACCGCGCCGTAGCGCATCCTGCCGCTAGCCGTGAAGGTGGCGAGGCGTGGGAAAGTGGCCGTCGTCATGGCGCCACGATCGGCTGCGCGTTGAGGTCGGCAGTCCGCACCTGGGCGCCGGCGAACTCGCTGCCTTCCTCGAACCAGCTTCGCGGCGCGGGCGCCCCCCACAGAGTCTGCCGCTGCGGGTCCTTCAGGTCCCACTTGAGCGGCTCGTGGTCCGGATCGACCGTCTGGTAGTCGGAACAGTAGATCTCGATGCGGTTGTTGTCGGGGTCGCGGATGTAGAGGAAGAAGGCGTTGGAGATGCCGTGGCGTCCCGGGCCGCGCTCGATGGCGCCGATATGGCCGGTGGTGGCCATCAGGTCGAGCAGGTCGATGATGTTGAGCGGCGTCGGCACCCAGAAGGCGACATGGTGCAGGCGCGGGCCGCGGCCGTTGGTGAAGGCCATGTCATGCACGCCGCCCTTGCGGTGCATCCAGGCCGCCCACAGGCGTTTCGTCGCCTCGTCCTCGGTATATTCGGTGACGCGGAATCCCATTTCCGCGAAAAAGGCCGTGGACTCGTCCACATTGGGCGAGAAGCAGTTGAAATGGTCGATCCGTAGCGGCTTCACGCCTTTGTAGAGCGCGTATTTCTGGTGGATCGGCTCGAGCCGGTCCATCTTGTGGTAGAACTCCAGCGGCACGCCATGCACGTCGTGGGCGAACAGCGTACGCCCCTGATATGGCCGCTCGATCCAGCGGTTCTCAATCCGCCTTTCGCGGAAATAGGTTTCGGCGCGGTCGAGATCGTCTTCCGAATAGACCTTGAAGCCCAGCACGTCGACCTTGGCCTCGGGCTTCTGGCGCAGCACGATGCAGTGGTGGCCGCGCTCCTCCAACGCCCGCAGGTAGACGGCGTCCTCCGTCTCGTCGGTCACCTGAAGGCCCAGCAGGTCGACATAGAAGGCCCGACTTTTCGCCAGGTTCGTCACGCCGAACTCGACGTGGCTCAGCCTGACGACGTTGAAGGCCGGATAGAGGTTATGCTGCGGCAGTGGCAATTGTTCCTCCCAGTTCGTGCTGGTTTCTTGTTGTGTCCGGCGTCGGGGTCAGCCGCCGAGTTTCGGGATTGCGTGGGGCGCGGTGGCGATCGCGACGTTCTTCGTTTCCATATAGAAGTCGAACGACCAGTCGCCACCGTCGCGCCCGATGCCGGAATTCTTCACGCCGCCGAACGGCGCCGGCAGGTGGCGCACATTCTCCGAATTGACCCACACCATGCCGGCTTCCAGCGCGTCGGAGAAGCGTAGCGCCCGCGTCACGTCCGCCGTCCACAGGTAGCCGGCGAGGCCATAACGGGTGTCGTTGGCGAGTTCCAGAGCCTCTGCCTCGTCCTTGAACGGGATGGCAACCAGCACCGGCCCGAAAATCTCTTCCTGCGCGATCCGCATGCTGTTGGACACGCCGGTGAAAAGCGTCGGTTGCACGAAACTGCCGCCTTCTGCGCCCTTGGTGACCGCGCCGCCTGCGGCGATGCCGGCGCCTTCCTTGCCGCCGAGCTCGATATAGGAGACCACCTTGTTCTGATGTTCGGGGTGAATCAGCGGGCCGATCACCGTGTCGGGGTCGAGCGGGTGGCCGACCTTGATGCGTTTCGCCTTCTCCGCCACCTTGGCCGTGAACGCGTCATGGACCGACGCCTCGACCAGCAGGCGCGACGAGGAGGTGCAGCGCTCGCCGTTCAGCGAGTAGATCATGAACGCCACGGCGTCCGCGGCGCGCTCGAGGTCGGCGTCGGCGAAGACGATCACCGGGTTCTTGCCGCCGAGCTCGAAATGAACGCGCTTCAGCGTCGGCGCACCCTGCTTCATGATGAGCGAGCCGGTCGCGCTTTCGCCCACGAAGCCGATCGCCTTGATGTCCGGGTGCTCGGTCAGCGCCTTGCCGGCGTCCTCGCCGAAGCCGTTGACGAGGTTCCACACGCCCTTGGGCAGGCCGGCTTCCTCGGCGATCTCGACCAGCAGGCGCGCGGTCAGCGGCGAAAGTTCGGCCGGCTTGTGCACCACCGTGCAGCCCGCCGCGAGGGCAGGGGCGATCTTCCAGGTCGACAGCATGAAGGGCGTGTTCCACGGCGTGATGATGCCGACCGGGCCGATCGGCCTGCGCGTGGTGATGTTGAGCTGGCCCGGCGCGTGCATCGCCTTGCCGTCGCGGGCCTCGGGCGCACGGTCTGCGAAGAAGCGGAAATTCTCCGCGCCACGTAGCGCCGCCTTGGACATGAAGCGCAGCGACTGGCCTGTGTCCATACACTCGACGAAGGCAATTTCCTCGGCGCGCGCCACGATGGCGTCGGCGATCTTGTGCAGCAGCTTCTTACGCGCGGCGCCGGGCATTGCGGCCCATTCGCGGAACGCGGCCTTGGCGGCCTTGGCGGCGCGGTCGATGTCGGCGGCCTTGCCGTGCGCCACCTTTGCCAGCGGCTTCAGATCGACAGGCGAAACGCTGTCGAACGTCGTGCCGTCCAGCGCCGGAACGGCCTCGCCGGCGATATGGTTCAGCACGCCGTCGCGGCGCAAGCGCTCAAGATAGGCTTCGGCCTTCTTCAGGTTCTCGTCTAGCGCGGTCATGGGCCGATCCTTCTGCTATTTGCCGCGCAGTCGCGGATGAATGGCGTTTTTCTTCCAGCTCAGCTCGGCATCGATCTCGCGGATCTCGAGCGACAGGGCGAAGTGCGGTGTGGCGAAAAGACTGGCCAGATAGTCCGAGGCGGCGGCGAAGATCGCTTCTCCGCCCCGCTTCTTGTCCTCGGCGCTGCGGCCCGTCCCGATGCGGAGGTTGAGGTCGATGAAGCCGTTCTCGGGCAAAAGGTCGGCGACCGCATAGGCCTCGGCCCGATGGGCGCGCACGCGCACCGCGCCGGGTTCGAACAGGCCGGTCGCCAGCATCTCGCGCGACAGCAGCCGGCAGAAGTCGGCGATGTCGACCTGGCCGTCGAGATTCGCTGAATATTCCACCGACATATGCGGCATCGCGCCCTCCGCCAGCTACGCTGGATTGTAATTAACACGTGAATTACACTGCGGGCCTTGATTGTCAAGCGCCGCCTTCCTGCTGTTGAAGGATTGCCGGCTGTTCGAAAATCGGGGATACAGCGGCGATTGCCGGCGCGCGGCCTGCTTCTGTGGGGCGACGCCGGCGAACAGGCAACAACGATGAGGCATGTCTTGCTCCCATCCAGCACCCAGCGTTCCCTGCCGATGGCGCTCTTGCGTGCCCGCGAGGTTATCATGGCCCGCTTCAGGCCCATGCTCGCGCGCCACGACATCACCGAGCAGCAGTGGCGCGTCCTGCGCGTCCTTGCTGAGGCGGGCCAGCTCGAGGCCACGGAACTGGCCAACCGTGCCTCCATCCTGCCGCCCAGTCTCACACGCATCATCAAGGCCTTGGTCGAGCGCAAGTTCATCAAGCGCAGCCGAGTGAAGGAGGATGGCCGCCGCGCCGTTCTGGCCATCACGCCGGCCGGCGTGGCGCTGATCGAGGATCTCGCGCCGGAACGCCTCGCCATCTATGGCGCCATCGAAAAACGCTACGGTGCCGAACGGCATGAGCAGCTCCTCGATCTCCTTGAAGGCCTCGTCAAGTCGGAGGCGACGGCGGAATAGCCGCCGTCGCGACCGGGTTCACGTCGCCGCGGGTAGGGCGGAGGCGCTGGCGAAGGTTCCATCACGGACGCGGACGCCGTCCCCGGAAGCGGCGAAGCTGGCCGGGCGACCGTCATTTCAGATGCGAATGGTCTGAAATGGAAGGGATCAAACGTGTATTTCCGCTGCGGCAGCAATCACCTCGGAAACGATCTCATGCACGTTTTCCGGCTCGGTCCGATGATTGACGAAACAGGCACGCAGCGCGAACTGTCCGTTGACTGCGGCGTTCGAGAGGTACACGCGGCCCCGCGATATAACAGATTGCAGGATGGCTTCATTATCCTTGACGCGATGGCGGAAGCAGACCGCGCTTAGCGGCACCGGCGCGACCACCTCCAGTTCCGGGTGTGCCCGGATTGTTTCGGCAAGGAGTTGGGCGTGGCTGAGATCGCGGGTGATGGCTTCGCGAAAGGCCGTGCGTCCGTGATACTGAAGCGATAGCCAAAGCTTCAGCGCTCGGAAGCGTCGCGACAGTTCCATCGATTCGTCGAAAAATGCGAATGCTTCACCGGGATCCTGACTTAGGATCCTGACATAGTCTCCACTATGCGAGAACGTTCTTCGCGCCGGGTCGCGGTTGCGGTAGAGCAGGCAACTACAATCGATCGGCTGGTAGAGCCACTTGTGCGCATCAAGGGAAATCGAGTCGGCCAGGTTCAGGCCCTCGAATTTCTCTGGAGTCGCCAGGGCTGCCAAGACACCGAAGGCACCATCGACATGGAGCCAAAGCTTCTCCGCGCTCGCAATTCTGGCGATTTCGCGCAATGGATCGATGGAGCCTGTCACCACAGTGCCGGCGCTGGCCACAATCGCCAAGGGCGTCTTGCCTGATTTCCGATCGCTGGCGATGGCTGCCTCAAGGACGTCGGCGCGCAAACGAAAATCCCTGTCGACTGGAATCAGGCGCAAGTTGCTACGGCCCAGGCCCAGCAGAGCCAGCGCCTTGGGGATCGACATGTGCACTTCTTCCGAGGCATAGACCACGCCCGGTCGCGCCCCGTCCTCGTTGGCCGGCAGCATGTCTTCGCGCGCCATCGCAAGAGCCATGAGGTTGGCCATCGAGCCGCCGCCACAAAGAGTTCCTGTGAAACCGGTACACCCAACCGCTTCAGCAAGCCAACCAACGACCGCGCGCTCGATTGTGACCGCGGCGGGAGCTGACCGCCACGACGTTGTGTTCTGGTTGAGAACCGATGCGAGAAAATCCCCGATGGCGCTGACCGGCTCGCCCGATCCGGCAACATAGCCAAAGAAGCGCCCCGTGCATGGCCGGGAGTGCTCGGAGATCTCCTTGAAATAGCTAAGAACTTCGCGGCCTTGGCCTGCATCTGGCCACGGGCGATTGAAGAGGCGCATTGTTTCCGCACCGCTGGTCGACGGATAGGATGGCCGTTCCTCGAGCGAAGCCCAGTAGTCGGCTGCCAGCTTTGTGGCTTCCGTCATCAGGGCATTCAGTTCACGATCTGAAATCTCAAGCGCACGCATATCACAATACCCACTGTCAGAGCGAAATCCACGCTGTCTTCAGCTCGACATACTTGTCCAGCGCGTGCAGCGACTTGTCCCGGCCGAAGCCCGACTGCTTCACGCCGCCCAGCGGCACGGTAATGTCCGAGCCGCCATAGGTGTTGACGTGGACGACACCGGCATTGATGGCGCGGACCATGCGATGCGCGGTCGAGAGGTTCGACGTCCAGACCGCCGAGGCGAGGCCGTAGACGGTGGCGTTGGCGAGGCGGACCGCCTCCTCCTCCGTGTCGAAGCGCATGACCGCCAGCACCGGGCCGAACACTTCCTCTTTCGCCAGCGTCATCTCGGCGGTGACGTTCTCGAACACGGTCGGCGCCATGTAGTAGCCGCCGGTCTCCTGGCGGATGCGCGTGCCGCCGGTCAGCCGCCTTGCGCCTTCCTCTTCGGCCCTGGCGACGAAGCCGAGATCCTTCTCAAGCTGGTCGGCGCTGGAGATGGCGCCGATGTCGCTGGTCAAGTCGAGCGGGTCGCCGACCTTGAGCTTTGCGGTGGCGTCGAGCAGGTCGGACATGAAGCGGTCATAGATGGAGGATTGCACCAGCAGGCGCGAGCCGGCGACGCAAACCTGGCCGGAATTGCGGAATATGCCGTTGACCGAGACCTTCGCCGCCTGGCCAAGGTCCGGCGCATCGCCGAAGACGATGTTGGGCGACTTGCCGCCGAGCTCCAGATAGACGCGCTTCAGGTTGGAGCGCGCCGAATAGTCGAGCAGCCTGCGCCCGATCGCGCCCGAGCCCGTGAAGGCGATCGCATCAACATCCATGTGCAGGCCGAGCGCCTCGCCGGCGACCGAACCCTTGCCGGTGACGACGTTGAGCACACCGTCCGGCAGGCCGGCCTCGGCTGCCAATTCGGCCAGACGCAGCAAAGCCAGCGAGGCGATCTCCGGCGGCTTGACCACGACCGAATTGCCGGCGGCGAGCGCCGGCGCGATCTTCCAGGCGCCGATCATCATCGGAAAGTTCCACGGCACGATAACGCCGACGACGCCGAGCGGCTCCTTGTGAACGAGGCCGAGCACGTTGCCGGCGGTCGGCGCGATCTCGCCGAACACCTTGTCGACGGCCTCGGCGTAGAAGCGGAAGGTGCCAGCGGCCGACAGCGGCTCGGCCTTGTAGGCCATGCCGATCTCGGTGCCGTTGTCGCGCACGCCGAGCACGGCCAGCTCCAGAGCGTTGTCTTCGAGCAGGCCGGCGAGCTTGAGCAGCACCTTCTTGCGTTCGGCGGGCGCAGCACGCGACCACACGCCCTTGTCAAAGGCCGCGCGGGCAGTGGCAACGGCGCGGTCGATGTCGGCCGCCCCGCCATCCGCAATGGTGGTGAGCCTAGCGCCGTCGATCGGCGAGGTCACCTCAAGCACGCGGCCCGTCGATGCCGGCTGGGATTTGCCGGCGATGAACAGGCCTTGCGGAGCCAGGGTTCGCGAACGCAGTGCGTCGATATCAGCTTGTTGCATCGTTGACGGCCTTGTTTTGCTCGGTCTTGGGAGAACGACCTTTGCGATACGACATAGCGAACAGGCCGACGCCCAGCAGTGCGAGCAGGAGCAGCCCGGCGGCGACAGGACGCCTCACGAAGATCGTCGGGTCGCCGTTGGAGAGGCTGAGCGACTGCATGATGCGCAGCTCGAACATCGGGCCAAGCACGAGGCCGATGACCAATGGAAAAGCCGGGATGCCGTTGCGGATGAAGAAACGGCCGATGATCGCAAAGATCAACGTGATCAGCGCGTCGGTCAATCGGTAATTCTGGGTGTAGGTGCCAATCAGCGCCAACACCAGGATGACGGCACCTATCATGCGCGGGCTGATTTTTGAGAGCTTCACGACGTATTTCGTAGCGACCAGCAGGAAACCGAGCACGAAGATGTTGAGGAGCAGCAGGCAGATATACAGGCCCGTGATGAAATCCGGATGCTGCGCAAAGAGTTGCGGGCCCGGGATGATGTTGTGGATCATGAAGACGGCAAGCACCATCGCCATCAGCGGGTCGGTCGGCACGCCGAGCGACAGCAGCGGCACCAGCACCGTGGAGGTGCAGGCGCTGATCGACGACTCGGAGGCAACGAGGCCTTCAGGCGAGCCCTTGCCGAACTGGTCCGGGTTCTTGGAGAAGTGCCGCGCCAGTGAGTAGGACAGGAATTGCGCACCGAACTCGCCAACACCTGGAAGCAGCCCGAGCACCACGCCCAGCCCGCATGAGCGCGCCAGGACCTTGGGATAGCGTAGCGCTTCGGCCAGGCCGCGGAAGCGGTTGCGATAGGCCAGATCGCCGGCGTCGGCACGATGGCTCTTGGTCTCAAGCAAGACGAAGGCCTGCGACATTGCAAACATGCCGATGACGACAGGCACCATGGGGACGCCCCCCAGCAACCATTGCTGATCGAAGGTGTAGCGTTGCGTGTTGAACAGCGGTTCGAAACCAACGGTGCCGAGGAACATGCCGATGCCCAGCGAAAGCAGCGCGGGGACGACGTGCTTTTGATGGGCAAGGATCACCGAGACCAGTGCCAGCACCGCGATCATGGCGTATTCCGGAGCCCCGAATTTCTCCGCGGCCTTGGCGAGGTATGGTGCCAGGAAGATCAGCGCCAGCACCGATACGGTGCCGCCGATGAAAGACGAGGAATAGGCAAGCGAAAGCGCACGATGCGCCTCGCCGCGGCGCGCCATCGGGTAACCGTCATAGGTGGTCAGCACGTTCACCGGCGTGCCGGGCACACGGATCAGGATCGCGGGAATCGCGCCGCCATACCAGGCCCCGCCATAAGACCCGAGCAGCAGCGTTATTCCCGCGAGCGGCTCCAGCTGCAGGCTGAACGGCAGCAAGATCGCCATGGCGCCAGCCGGCTCGAGGCCGGGGATCGCGCCTACCATGATGCCGCACAGCGCACCGAACAGCAGGGCGAAGATCACCTGCCACGTGGCGACGTGCTCGAAGCCGAGGACAACGGCGTCGATCAAAGGAAACCTCCAAGATTATTTCCGACCCATGCGGGGAAACGCTTCAGCAGCGGCGAAAGCGGAAACCAGAGGCCGATGCCCAAGCGAAAGATGATGACGATCGCGACAGTGACGCAAAGCGTTGAAAGTACCCATTTCAGGCCACGCAGGCCGGATCGCCAGACGATGAACTGAAGGAAGATCAGCGTCGCGATCGAAAAGCCGATCCAAGCGACGGCGAGCAGATATAGGCAAAAGTAGAAGCTGTATTCGAGCGCCCGGCTCATGCCGCCGAACGCCCATCGCGCATTGCCGCGAAATGCCGTTCGATCGGGCGCGGCGCGCCACGCTGAGAAGAATTGCCAGGCGAGTAGGGTGCCTGCCAGCGCGGCGATGCCCAGGCTGAACAGCGGCCAGTTGATGGGCGCCAGGTACCAGGCCTTGCCCACGGGTTGCGACCGCGTCGCGAAGGGAGCGAGTGCAATCAGCACCAATACGGCGGCCAGCAATGTGGTGGCAGCCATGCCTTCGGCTTCAGGGGGAACGATCTCTTCATCGTCGCTTTCGACGATCTCAAGCTCGCTGCCGGGCGGATCGCTGAGCGCCATGACCGATTTCCAACTGGTTAAGGAAAAGGGCGCGCCGCTTGTCGCGGCGCGCCCTTGGCAATCACTTCGCCTCGACGGCCTTCAGAAGCGCCTCGGCAGCGGCATAGTCCTTGTCGATGCGCTTGGCGGCATCGGCCGCGCCCATCCAGTAAACGCCCGCGCCGGTGGCCTTGGCGACTTCCTGCGCCTTATCCGACTTCATTGCCTTCTCGGCGATGGCAGCCAGCTTGTCCTTGACTTCCTGCGGCGTGCCCTTCGGCACGAAGAGGCCGTTCCACAGCGTGAGGTTCATGCCTGGCACCTGCTCAGAGAGCAGCTTGCCGTCGGGCTTGATCGACAGCGGCGTGTCCGTATAGGCGGCGATCACCTTTACGTCGTCCAGGCAGGACAGCACCGTCGCCATGGTGGTGTTCATGACGTTGACGTCGCCATTCTTCAACGTCCCGCAATCGAGCATGTCGAAAGCGGCGTCGGAGCCGAACGAGAAACCGAGCTGCTTGGCGGCCGCAAAGGTCGCCATGGTCGGTACCAGGTCGTAGCCGAAATGGCCGAGCTTGACTGGGTTCGACTTCGCGTATTCGGCGAGCTCGGCCATGTTGTTGTAGGGCGCATCCTTCAACGCGACGAGCGCGAAGGGATAAGTCAGGAAAATTCCGACCGGCTCGAAGGTGTCGCGCGTGTAAGATGCGTTGGCACGGATGATGTGCATGGTTGGCACGTCGATGACGAACGAACCGATGGTGTAGCCGTCCGCATCGGACTGCGCGACGGCTGTCGCGCCTTCGACCGCGCCGCCGCCCGGACGGTTGACGACCTTGGCCGGCACGCCGGTTTCCGTCGTCATCTCGTCGGCGATGATGCGGGTAAGCTGGTCCTCCAGGTCGCCGGGCGGCCAGGGCACGATGAAGGTGACGGGACGCTCCGGATAGTCCGCGAAGGCGGGGACCGTGAACGGGGCGGTCAATGCGGCGGCGGCAAGCGCCAAGCCGAGCAATCTGCGCATGTTTCTCCTCCTTGTTCCACCGCGGCCGGTTTCCCTCCAGCCGTGGCGCTCCTCCAAAACCGTCGTTGGCGTTGCCGCCGTGTGAGTTTCATTATTCGTAACGCCGGTTCGTATATAGACTTGCAAACAAGCTTCCGAACTGTCAAGCTATTTCGCACGTTAAGTAGTTCACGGAGAGGAATCGTGAGCACCGTGACCAAGGCCGTCTTGCTGCTGGAAACGCTCGGTGCCGACGCGCCGGAGGCGGGGCTGGGCGATCTCGCCCGGCGCGCCGGCTTCGACAAGACGACGACGCGGCGCCTGCTGATGTCGCTGATCGACTGCGGGCTGGTGGAGCAGGACGAGGGCAGCCGCAACTACCGGCTGGGGAGCGGCATCGCCCGGCTGGCGCTGATGCGCGAGGCGCAGTTCCCCTTCCTGCGCACTGCCGCGCCACTGGTCGAGCGGCTGGCGGGCGAAACCGGCGAGACGGCCCATGTTTCGGAATATTCGCGGCGCGGCCTGGTCTCGGTCCATGTCGTCGAATCGGAGCGGGCCAACCGCATCTTCGTGCCGCTCGGCGAATTGCTGCCGCTGCACGCGACCGCCTCTGGCATCGCCTTCCTGGCCTTCGCCGAGGCCAAGCTTCGCGACGCCGTCCTTGCAGCTCCGCTCCCGGCCTACACGGCGCACACCATCGCCGATCCGACCGAGCTCGCCAGGCGCGTCGGCGAGGCGCGCCGGCGCGGCTATTCCGTCGGCGAACAGGGCTTCGAGGAGGGCGTCGACAGCGCCGCCGCCGCCATTCTCGACGCCGGCGGCAGGCCGGTCGGCGCCATAGCCGTCGCCGCTCCCCGCTCGCGCGTCGCCCGTGGCGACCTAGACCGCTACGGCGCATTGGCGTCGGCCGCTGCGCGCGAGATCGGCGAACGGCTCTACGGCCGCTCGGCTCCGCCCGCTCGCGCGCGGGCCTCCTGATTCCAATCCCGGAGATCGCGCAACCTTGACCAACCAGCCACGCATCCTGGTGATCGGCACCGGCGACACCAAGGCCGACGAACTGACCTTCATGCGCGAGCGCATCGAGGCCGTGGGCGGACGTGCCGTCATGATGGACGTTTCCGTACTGGGCGACCCACCCTACCGGCCCGAGCACGACAAGCACGCGATCGCCGCCGCCGTCGGAACCACGATCGAGGCGATTGGGGCCAACGGCGACGAGAATTCCGCCATGACGCTGATGGCGCGGGGCGCGGCGGCCCTCGCCAGCTCGCTGCATGAGCGCGGCGAGATCGACGGCATGATCGCGCTCGGCGGCACCATGGGGACCGACCTAGCCCTCGACGTCGCCCTGGCGCTGCCGCTCGGCGCGCCCAAATTCGTCGTCTCGACCATCGCCTACTCGCATCTGGTCCCGCCCGAACGCATCGCCACCGATTTGATGATGATCCTGTGGGCCGGCGGCCTCCACGGTCTCAACAACACCTGCAAGGCGGTGCTGTCGCAGGCTTGCGGTGCTGTGGTGGGCGCGGCCCGAGCCGTCGTCGCGCCAAGGGCCGAACGCCCTGTGGTCGGCATAAGTTCGCTGGGCAAAAGCTGTCTCGCCTACATGGCGGCGCTGAAGCCGGAACTTGAAAAGCGCGGCTACGAGGTCGCCGTCTTCCACACCACCGGCATGGGCGGTCGTGCGCTGGAGGCGATCGCCGCGCGGCGCGGCTTCGCCGCGGTCATGGATTTCTCCCTGCAGGAGGTCGCCAACCAGTTGATGGGCTCAGTCGTCAGTTCCGGCGCCGACCGGCTGGAGAACGCGGGCCGCACCGCCGTGCCGCAGATCGTCGCGCCGGGCGCCGCCGACATGGTCGATTTCCCAACCTGGCAGCCGACCCCGGCGCGCTTCGCCGACCGCCCCTACCACGTGCACAATCGTCTGGTCGCCTCCGTCACCGTCGACGGCCCGACCCGGCGCGAGATCGCCCGCGCCATCGGCGCCAAGCTCGCCGGCGCGACGGGCCCGACCGCTTTCATCCTGCCCGCCGGCGGCATCGAACAATGGGACAGGCAAGGCGAGCCTCTGCACGAGCCCGACGCACTCGCCGACTTCATCGACGAAATGCGCGACGCCGTTCCCTCCAACGCCGAGTTGCATGAGATCGCCGCCCACATCAACGACCCGTCGTTCGTCGCCAAAGCGCTGGAAATCTTCGACCGCTGGGTGGCCGAGGGCGTCATCGCGCCAGGCGCTCGACACGGCGAGGCGGCAGGATGAGATTCCGTCACGTTGAGCAAGCATCTTGTGCGCGACCCGCAGGGGCCGCGTGGGTTGCTTACGGATCACGCGGTTGGCTGCGCCTCGGTGTTCGGGGCGAGGGGCTTTCGATTATTGACGACTCTAGAGACGACGTCGAGAAGCATCCGCAGGCCTGTTCGCATGCCGCGACGACCCGCTCTCAGGCACACAGTCACAACCTTAGCCAAGGAGCGGATCGATGAGTGGAGAGCGTGCGAGCAAGCCGCAAGCCCTCGTCTTGGACTTCGGCGGAGTGGTGACGAAGACGCTGTTCGAGACGCACGCGCTGACCGAACAGGCGCTCGGCCTGAAACCCGGAACGCTTGGATGGCGCGGGCCGTTCGACCCTGCAGGCGATCCGTTGTGGCGTTCCATGCAGGCCGACGAAATCAGCGAGCGCGACTACTGGAGGACGCGCACGCGCGAGATGGGTGCGCTGGTCGGCGAGGACTGGGCGGACATGTCCACCTTCGTGCGTCGCGCCCGCGGCGCGGACCCGGCAGCTGCGGTGCGGCCGGAGGCAGACCGCGCCATCCGCGCCGCCCATGCCGCCGGCGTCCGCCTCGCAATCCTGTCCAATGAGCTCGACCTGTTCTACGGCGCCGATTTCCGAGGCCGCTTGCCGCTGCTTTCCAAGTTCGAGACGATTGTAGACGCAACCTATACCGGCATCCTCAAGCCCGACCTGCGCGCCTACCGGGCGGTGGGCGGCGCACTCGGCGTGCCGCTTGAGGCTTGCGTCTTCGTCGATGATCAGAAGCGCAACATCGACGGTGCGCTCGCCGCCGGCATGATCGCGGCGTGGTTCGACGTGGCGCAACCCGCCAAATCCTATACCGAAGCGCTCGGCCATTTCGGCATCGCTTTTTCCTGACCCCTGGAGTGACCTGACATGCGCGACACCAATTTCCTGATCGAAAATAACGGCAAGCCGATCTGGCACCCGATGGCGCATCCGGCGGAGGTGCGCTCCAATCCACCAAAGGTCATCATAAAGGGCGAGGGCGCTCATGTGACCGACATTGAGGGCCGCACTGTGCTCGACGCGGTCGGCGGTTTGTGGAATGTCAACCTCGGCTATAGCTGTGACCCGATCAAAAAGGCCATCGCCGAACAGCTCACTGTCCTGCCCTATTATTCCGGCTTCCGCGGCACTTCGACCGGCCCCTCCATCGAGCTGGCCTACGAACTGACGCAATTGTTCGAGCCGGAAGGCATGGTGCGCGCCTTCTTCACCTCAGGCGGCTCCGATTCAGTCGAGACGGCTCTGCGCCTTGCCCGTCAGTACTGGAAAATCCGCGGCCAGGCCGACCGGACGAAGTTCCTGGCGCTGAAGAAGGGTTATCACGGCACCCATTTCGGGGGCGCCTCCGTCAACGGCAACGCCAATTTCCGCCGCAACTACGAGCCGCTGCTGCCCGGCGTCTTCCACACGCCGGCGCCGTGGACCTACCGCAACCCGTTCGATGAATCCGATCCGGTGAAGCTGGCGCAGCTCTGCGCCCGCGCCGTCGAGGAGGAGATCGCTTTCCAGGGAGCCGATACCATCGCCGCCTTCATCATGGAGCCGGTGCTGGGCGCCGGCGGCGTGATCGTGCCTCCGGAAACCTTCATGCCGCTGGTGCGCGCCATCTGCGACCGCCACGAGATCCTCCTGATCGCCGATGAAGTGGTGACCGCCTTCGGCCGCACCGGCGCCTGGTCGGGCTCCGGGCTTTGGGGCGTGAAGCCGGATTTTATGACCGTCGCCAAGGCGATCACCTCGGGCTATTTCCCGCTGGGTGCCACGCTGATTTCGCAGAAGGTGGCGGACGTCTTCGAGGCCGACAAGACCAGCTTCGGTGCCATCGGACACGGCTACACCTATTCCGGCCACCCGGTTGGCTGCGCCGCCGGCATCGCGGCGCTGGCCGAGACGAAGCGCCTGAGGCTCAACGAGAACGCGGCGGCGCGCGGCCCCGAACTGGCAAAGGCTCTGGAAGACCTGAAGGCGAAGCACGAACTTGTCGGCGACGTGCGCGGCAAGGGGCTAATGGCGGGACTTGAAATCGTCGCCGACCGCGCAACCAAGAAGCCGGCCGACAAGAAGACGATGGCCAAGATCGCCGACGCCGCCTATGAAGCGGGCATCATGCTGCGCGTGTCAGGCAACATGATCATCCTGTCGCCGCCGCTGATCGTCACCGCGAAGGACATAGCGACGATCGCCGAGGGGCTGGACGCGGGACTTGCCGCGGCGGGCTGATGGCGATCGCGGGATCGAATCAGCCGAACCGGCCCCGAATCCGCTTCAGAGTAGTGTACTGAAGCTTGTGCAAATTCGCCGAGATGGCGCGCATGCCGGCCCATTGCGCTCGACCGCGAAGCCGGCCTTGGGCAGCGTGGCGCCGCCGTCGACTACGCTAGTCTGGCCGGTCACATAACCCCCGCCGAACATCTGAAAACCTTCAGCTGCCGACCCTCCCAACCATCTCATATGTGCTGAACCCGGACAGAGCCTTGACTTCGGGGAGGTTGAATGTAATTCACGTGTGAATGAATTAAGAAGGTTGGTTCGTACGGTCGGACGCAACCCACGGAGAGGAACGGGAGGGACATCATGCGGGCTCTTATCGCAGGTGGTGGCATGGCAGGGCTGTTGACCGCTCTAGCGCTGCGGAAGTCGGGCGTCTTCACGTCGATCGACGTCTTCGAGCAGACGCGCACGCCGAGCACCGCGGGAGCGGGCCTGAACATCCCCCCGAACGGAGCAAGGCTGTGCCGGTGGCTCGGCGTCGACCTCGACGGCGGTGACCCCAAGGGCCCCGCCGGGGCAGTCGACGGCGGCAGGGCGGCGATCCTCAGCGAGACGCGGATGATCTGGGAGGACGGCCACATCACGCGCAAGCCGCTCGACCACAACACGTCGGCCAACGACGCCGCCGGCTTCCACCACATGCACCGCATGGACCTGCTGATGTGCCTCCACAAGCGGGTACTCGAGTTCGCGCCCGAGACGGGCGCCGACTGCCCGATCCAGGTCCATATGGCCAAGCGCCTGGAGGCCATAAGCCAAGGCGAGAAGTCCGTGACCGTGACATTCTCCGACGGTACGACCGAGACCGGCGATCTGGTGATCGGCGCCGACGGCATCAACTCCCGGGTGCTGGATGCGGTCTGGCCCGGCGTGTCGACCAAGCGCTGGACCGAGGTCGTCGTCTACCGCGGTCTGGTCCCGAGGGACAAGGTCGCCGCAGCGCGCAAGCCCGACGGCAGCCCGCTTGACTTCAACCCCATCGAGACGATGTCGATGGACTCCCGCGAGACCCCGACGGCGCAGCACCTCACGTACTGGGTCCGCGGTGGCGAGCTGCTCAACGTGTGGCTTGCCTATTACGAGCCCAACGCCGAGGAGTTCGAGCGCGAAGAGGGCGACTGGTTCCCCGCCGACCGTGAGGAGATGGTCGGCAACATGAGCAAGGCGTTCGCGGGCGACCCCCGTCACGGCGACGTCGTCGCGCTCACCAGCCTGATCGAGAACCCGACGAAGTGGGGACTTTACGACCGGGATGCGCTCGAGAGCTGGACGGAGGGTCGCGTGGGCCTGGTGGGCGACGCCGCTCACCCGATGCTGCCGACCTACGGCCAGGGTGCCGCACAGGCCTTCGAGGACGCCGCGGCGCTTGGAAAGTGCTTCGAGCTCCACGGTACGGACATCTACAGCGCGCTGCTCCACTACGAGCGTGTGCGCTACTACCGCGCGACGCGGTTCCAGTTCGCGTCGAAATTCCTCTTCAAGCACCTCGAGCCGGTGGACGCACCCGAGCGGCGGGCGATCCTCGCCGCTGTCAACGAGCGGGACTACCCGATGTTCGATCACAACGAGCGTGCGGGCACCGACGACTCGTGGATCTACGCGTTCGACGCGCGATCGATCGGCGACAAGCTGCCGCTCAGGAAGCTCGGGCCGTGGGACTTCCGCTCGCGGACCGCGGCG
This sequence comes from Mesorhizobium sp. FG116, assembly GCF_057809835.1. NCBI lineage: Bacteria > Pseudomonadati > Pseudomonadota > Alphaproteobacteria > Hyphomicrobiales > Phyllobacteriaceae > Mesorhizobium > Mesorhizobium sp. FG116. The sequence goes on along the minus strand of NZ_JBMDKS010000014.1, from coordinate 88,670 downwards.
CTGGGCAGCGCGCGCCAGGAGATCGCCCGCAACCTGTGGAAGCCGGCGAAATCATTGACCGGCGACCGGCCCGTCACACGCGAGGAACTCGCGCAGCACACTTCGTTCGGCGACTGCTGGATTGTCATCCGCGGCAAGGTCTACGACTTTACCGAGTGGAAGGATCACCACCCGGGCGGACCTTTCGTGGCACGCATGTACGGCGGCAAGGACGCCACGGCGGAGTTCGGCGAATTCCACAGCCCGCTCGCCGAGCGGCACATGGAGCACTTCTGCGTCGGGCCGCTCGTCGGAGCCCCTGCGGATCGGGCAGGTGAAGATGTCTAGGTCGAACTGACGCGTCTGCTCTGAGGGGCGGTCATCGTTGATGCACGGTATAATCGTTGTGGACTCGCCCTGGGTTCAAAACTTCGAGTCTCACCTTTCCGCCACTCACCTTCGAGAAGTCCACTAGACACCAAGGCGACCCGTCTTTGGTAGCGGTAGCCATAACGAACGGTCTGAGAAACGCAGTCGAAGCTTGCTTGGCGGTCGCTCAAGACCAGAAACCAAAGATAACGATCAACCGGGACGCCACGGATCGAGACTATCCGCAAGAGATCATGAACCTGATGCGCCTGTTCGAGGAACGGTGCATCGTGCGGCACGAACACCGCACGGCAAGAGTTTGACGCATGGCAAGGCGAGTCCACGGACTCGCCTTTGCTTTTTCCTCTGAACAGAGTCAAAGCTTCACTTAATTACCGCACGTGCATGGGTGGGGATTATGCGGGCCATCGTTTGTGCTCTGGTTGTTGCTTCAACGTTGGCGACAACCGCCTATGCGGATGCTGCGCTCGACATGATGATGAGCCGCATGGAAGGCACTTCATCAGTTAAGGTCGAGCCATATATGCGAGAGGGCAAGCTGACGGGCTGTCTGCTCGTGTTTGACGCTGTTGTGCAGGATCACGTTTATCGGCAGGGAAAGTATCTTCAGCTTTCCGGAAATGTTGGTGTGATGAAGGTTGGCGACACGTTTGGTTCAAACGTGAAGCTGGTTGTGAATGAGGTAGCCCTAAACAACGGGGCGTTTGCATTTATCCCGGCCGCGCCAACAAGGGTTTATCTCGTCGGCCCTGATTATCAAACCAACTTGGCGTCGATGGTGAGTGCTAGCCCTAGTGATGTTCCGGGCGGGATATTCGCGATTTTCCAGCTCGCACCGACGATTGATATGCTTGTGGAAGCTATGGGAAGAAATCAGCTTACCGTCGCGTTCAACAGCAACAACGGTGAGAGTGATATTAAGGTCGATATTGATTTGAACGTGGAAAGTGTGAACGCACTTGGGGAGAGAACACGATCCATGAAATATATTACTGACTACCAGAAATGCTTCGAAGCACTTCGCACGCAGCGATACGTCAAAAAGTGAAGCTGCTGATCACCGCGGCGTTTAGTTCGTCCGTCAAGCCAGCATACGCTAGCTAGCGATCCTTGCCCTTCATTTGGCGGCATTAGGATGGCTGATTTGGTAGACCGGATGTCATGTGTATCATCCGCTTGGCTGTAAGGCTTAGCATTTTCTAATGTTATATAAGTAATTGAAAAATAATGATAAAAGGGTGGCTGGGGAACCTGGATTCGAACCAGGACTAACGGAGTCAGAGTCCGTGGGTCTACCGTTAACCTATTCCCCAAAAAGCATCTGAGCCGATGTTTTGGCAGTGTGCGGAAGGCTGGTTTTCCAGCATGTCCGCCAGCGCAGTGCAGAACCACGCTCCGGTAAGTGGCCGCGTTTTAATCGCCGCCGTGAAATAGTCAAGCCCATGAAAGGCTTCAACCGTTGTTGCTGTCGAATTGTGAGCGTTCGAACAAAAGCACGACCACAAGGCCGACGATCAACGGGATGATCAGATAGAACAGCCGGAATACCAAAAGGGCGGCCAGCACATGGACCGGGTCCATTTCCGAAAGGCCCGCCAGGAACACCACCTCGAGCACGCCAAGTCCGCCCGGAGCATGGGAAATCAGGGCGGCTGAGAACGACACTAGGAAGACGCCCAGAACCACGAGGTATCCAGGATTTCCGGCCTCAGGCAACGCGAAATAGATGATGGCGGCAGCCGCAAGCAGTTCGAGCGGGCCGATGATCAACTGGCGCGCCACGATTGGCAGGCGCGGATAGTGCACCTGGAACGAACCGATCTTGAGGGGCCTCAAGTGCAGCCAACTGCCGAAGATATATGCAATGACCGGTAACAGCATGATCAGCCCGGTCGCGCCCGAAAAGCTGTGGAAGCCGATGCTGGAAAAGCGGTCGAACAAGCCGGGCACTAGAATCAGCACGATGGCGCCAACCAGTATCGAGGACAGTACGAAGGTGAACCAGCAGACGGCGACGAGTATGCCGACTTCATGCCCGGTCAGGCCCTTGGTGCCATAGGCGCGGTAGCGGATCACGGCTCCTGAAAAAACCGAACCGCCGATGTTGTGGGAGAGGGCGTAGGTGGTGAACGAGCACAGCGTCACAAACAGCCACGATACCCGCTTGCCGATGTGAAGGAGCGCGATGTGGTCATAGCCGGCAAGCGCGGCATAGGCAACAATAGCGCTAAGTGCAGAAAGCAACCACCCGTGAACGGGTATGGCGAGAAGGCTGTCCCAGACGTCGTCAAGCGAGATCCCTCGCAACTCATCCAGCAGCAGCCAAATCGAAAACGCAACTGCGGTCAGGCCGACGGTGGGCCAGAAATATCGTTTCCAATTCATGAGCTGCCTGTCATGCGCGACGAACGCCTCCCCCGAGGTGCGGTGCAGGGCGGCTCATGTCGGGGCCGCCTTCCGAATCGTGCATTTCAGCAATGCCTTATCGAAGCCGACTATTCAACCTTGCAGGTCTTCAAATGGCTGCTACCAAGGTCGGAACCTATTGAAATCATCAATACTTGGCTTTCTCCCGGCAGTTTGGCGGGTCTTGATCTTTCGACGCTTTGCTCTTGGTGATTGCGCGGCACGCTGCTAATCTGGCGCCAACTTGAAACATATTCGCGTGCTGCGTCCGGAAATTCCGGTTCGCGCGGCGTCGGAAGGAACGACCTGTGACAGACCGCAACGCCGGCACTGAAGTGCTGGAGGTTCGCGAGTCCGGGGAGGCAGCGAAGCCGACAGGCAAAGCTACCTTTTCAGTTGGCCACCATGGTGATGGTGAGCCGGCAGCCTTGGCCGGAAACGGGCAGGTGGGACACGCGGCCAACAATGAAAATGCCAAAGGCAAGACGAGGAAACGGCGCAAGCGCAGACGCGGGCGCAAGGTTTTCGCGCGCGATGGCGAGGCCGCGGTTCAGGTTGCGCCGGCCGCTGCAGAACCTGTCGCCCCAGCCAAGAGCCATGTTGCGGGGGTTCAAACCGGTGTAGAGCGCGCGGAACCCGGCCCGGCATCGGCCAACCCCGGCAGGCGGCATCATGCGAACGACCTGCCGGTATTCGCTGCGCTGGATCTTGGCACCAACAATTGCCGGCTGCTCGTAGCCATACCCTCGCGCAATGGCCAGTTCCGCGTCATCGATGCGTTCTCGCGTATTGTGAGGCTGGGCGAGGGCCTATCGGCGAGCGGCAGGCTGTCCGACGCGGCCATGGATCGAGCGGTCGAGGCTTTGAAAATATGTGGTGACAAGCTGCGCAGCCGAAAGATCGCGCGCTCGCGCCTGATAGCGACTGAGGCTTGCCGCAGCGCGGACAATGGCGCTGAGTTTCTTGATCGGGTCGAGCGCGAGGCCGGCCTGAAGCTTGAGATCATCGATCGACGCACCGAGGCGCGGCTAGCGGTTTCCGGTTGCGGTTCGCTGGTCGAGCGGGACACGCAAGGTGTTGTGCTGTTCGACATCGGTGGAGGTTCTTCCGAAATCGCGTTGATCGACCTGACCAAGCGACGCTCGTCGCGATTGGCAAACCATATCGTCTCGTGGACTTCGCTTCCGGTGGGCGTCGTGTCGCTGGCCGAGCGGTTTGGCGGCAAGACGGTGACCCGCGATGTCTTTGCGGCAATGGTAGATGATGTTGCTACGCGCCTCGATGCATTTGAAGGGCGCAACCGCCTGAACCATGTACTGGCCACGCCTAAGTTCCATCTTCTGGGCACGTCCGGTACCGTGACCACGCTAGCCGGCGTTCATCTTGAACTGGACCGCTACGATCGCCGCCGCGTCGACGGCTTGTGGATGGACAGCGACAATGTCGATCGCATGGTGGAAAAGCTGCTCGGCTGGGATTTCCAGCAAAGGGTGGCCAATCCCTGCATCGGTGCCGACCGGGCCGATCTCGTTCTGGCGGGTTGCGCTATTCTCGAGGCGATCAGGGCAGTTTGGCCCGCTGACAGGCTTCGGGTCGCGGACAGGGGCCTGAGGGAAGGCATACTGAGCGAACTGATGGCTGACGATGGCGTCTGGAGAGATGGACGGCCAAGAGGGGGGCGGCCATGACCAAGAAACCTGCCAAGCCGGGCGCCGGAGGAATGCGCGTATTGCGCACCCGGGTCAAGAAAAAGAGCGGGCTTAAGGAATCGTCGCGCCGTTGGCTGGAACGCCACATGAACGACCCTTACGTGCAACGCTCCAAGGCGGATGGCTATCGCTCGCGTGCCGCCTACAAGCTGATCGAGATCGACGACAAGCATCATCTGTTGAAGCCGGGAATGCGCGTGATCGATCTTGGCGCGGCTCCCGGAGGTTGGTGCCAGGTGGCGGCAGTGCGCACGAAATCGACTGCCGAAGCGCCGCACGTGGTCGGTATCGACTACCTTGAAATGGCTGCCGTGCCGGGTGCCGACGTCCTTTTGATGGATTTCCTCGACCCTGAAGCGCCTGCCAAGCTGGCTGAGGCGCTGGGCGGCGACCCGGATATCGTGTTGTCGGACATGGCAGCGCCGACCACGGGACATCGGCGCACGGACCACATCCGCACCATGCACCTGTGCGAAGTTGCAGCCGACTTTGCCATGTCGGTATTGCGGCCGGGCGGACATTTCCTGGCGAAGACGTTCCAAGGCGGGACGGAAGGCGGTCTGCTTGATGCGCTGAAACGCAACTTCAAATCTGTCCATCACGTCAAGCCGCCGGCTTCGCGCGATGAGTCCGTCGAGCTCTACCTGCTGGCCAAGGATTTCAAGGGCAGGGCAGAGGCCGACGACGACCGAAACGCCTCGTAATCAGGAAGAGGCTTCGCTTTCGAGCACCTTGGCCGGCCGAACACCGTGACCGGAAACGGCGCTGCCGGCATCCGGTGAAAGCCGTAGGAACGACAGCGATGCCAGTGCAGAAATCGCCGCTACGATAAAGAACGCCGCGTGGAAATCGGCCAGCATCAGCGGACCGCCATGGACAGTTGTGGCGACTTCGAGGATGCCGCCCGCCACAGCTACGCCGAGCGCTATGGACAATTGCTGGCCGACAGCGGCAATCGGCGTTGCCTTGCTGGTGTCTTCTGCCGAAATGTCAGCATAGGTGAGGGCGTTGACGCCGGTGAAAAACATCGAGCGCAGGAAGCCGCCGACCAAAAGTATCGTCAAGATCACGAGATAAGGGGTTTCGGGCGTGAACAGCCCGTTGACCGCCACCGACGCGGCCGAAATCAGCGAGCCGAACACGAGGACACGCCGGAACCCAGCCAGTCGGAACACGCGAGTCGTGACGAGCTTCATGCCGATTGCGCCAATGGCGGAGACAAAGGTGATGAGGCCGGACTGGAACGGTGTAAGGCCGAAGCCGATTTGCAGCATGAGAGGCAAAAGGAATGGCACCGCTCCAATGCCGATGCGGAACAGGCCACCGCCGAAAACCGAGGTACGGAAAGTCTGATTTTGGAAGAGATCCAGTGCCAGCAATGGATTCGGCGTGCGCCGCGCATGGAACAGGTAGAGCAATCCCGCGACCAGCCCGGTAACGAGCGTAACCACGCCCACTATGGGCGGAAGCGCGGGCATGCTGACGACCGAGAGGCCGAACACAAGTCCCGATGCGCCGATGCCGACAAGCACAAAGCCGATCAGATCGAGCCGAGGCGTGACCAGCCTTTCGGTCACGGGCAGGTAGCGCGTGGCCAGCCAGATGCCGATGAAGCCGATCGGTATGTTGATGAGGAAAATCCAGTGCCAGGAAAAGTAGGTGGTGATGAAGCCTCCGACCGGCGGGCCGACCAGCGGTCCAACCAGGGCCGGTATCGTCAGCCAGGACATGGCGGCGACAAGCTCGTTCTTGGGCGTGGAGCGCACCAGAACAAGACGCCCGACGGGCGTCATCATGGCGCCGCCCATGCCTTGAAGAAGGCGTGAGACCACGAAGGAGCCCAGTGAGTTGGACATGGCGCAAGCGACGGATCCGGTCATGAAGACAACGATTGCCGCGCGGAAGACGTTCTTGGCGCCGAACCGGTCGGCCATCCAGCCGCTGACGGGGATAAAGATCGCCAGAGCCACCAGATAGGCCGTCAGCGCCAGCTTGAGGGCAATGGGGCTGGTATTGATGTCTGCAGCGATCGCGGGAAGGGATGTCGCAATGACGGTCGAATCCATGTTTTCCATGAACAGGGCGACCGCAAGAACAAGCGGAATGATGCGATTCACGATCAGAATCCGGATGCCTGGAATCGGGCGCCGACCGGTGGCTGTCGACTTGTCTGCCGGTTATCACGCCACGGTGTCGATGTCGCGTTACAAAGATGCAAGGTTGCAACAACAATAACTGATGATGGCGCGCTTTTCATCGCCCATGAGACGTGTTACGAGCCACCGCCAATCCTGAAAGGGAAGATGACGAGTCGGCGCGGTCCATTCGGGTTCCCGCGCCTTTCATGCATTCCGGGAACTGGCCATGGCAAAAATAATCGAAACGTCCACCGGCGCATTGGCGCTTACCTTCGACGACGTGCTGTTGCAGCCGGGTCATTCGGAAGTGATGCCGGGCGAGACTGATATCAGTACGCGAATTGCCGGCGATATCGATTTGAATTTGCCGATTATTTCGGCGGCGATGGACACCGTGACCGAAGCCAGGCTGGCGATCGCCATGGCGCAAGCGGGCGGCATCGGTGTCATCCATCGGAATTTGAATCCTGTCGAGCAGGCTGAACAGGTACGGCAGGTGAAGAAGTTCGAGTCCGGCATGGTGGTGAACCCGGTCACCATCGGCCCGGATGCCACGCTGGCCAATGCGCTTGCTTTGATGAATTTGCACGGCATTTCGGGCATTCCCGTTGTCGAGAACGGCGGTGTCGGCGGGCACACAGTTGGGCGCCTTGTAGGTATTCTCACCAATCGCGACGTGCGCTTTGCTTCCGATCCGACGCAGCGTGTCTATGAACTTATGACTCGCGAAAACCTGATTACGGTGAAGGAAAACGTCGACCAGCAGGAAGCCAAGCGGCTTTTGCACCAGAATCGCATCGAAAAGCTGGTTGTGGTCGACAAGAAGGGCAACTGCGTCGGCCTGATCACCGTGAAGGACATGGAAAAATCCCAGCTCAACCCGCATGCCAGCAAGGATGCGCAGGGCCGGCTTCGCGTCGCAGCTGCAACGAGCGTCGGAAACGATGGGTTCGAACGCGCTGAACGCCTGATCGAGGCCGGCGTTGACCTACTGGTGATTGATACCGCGCATGGGCATTCGCAGCGCGTGCTGGATGCGGTGACGCGGGCAAAGAAGCTGTCCAATTCCGTCCGCATCATGGCTGGTAACGTGGCAACGGCGGAAGGCACCCAGGCGCTCATCGATGCCGGGGCCGATGCGGTCAAGATCGGCATTGGTCCGGGTTCGATCTGCACCACCCGCATCGTGGCCGGCGTTGGCGTGCCGCAGCTTTCGGCAATCATGGCGGCTGTCGAAACAGCGCAGAAGTCCGGCGTTTCCGTAATCGCCGACGGCGGCATCAAGTTCTCCGGCGATCTGGCCAAGGCGCTGGCGGCAGGCGCCAGCGCCGCGATGATCGGATCTCTGCTTGCCGGCACCGAGGAAAGCCCGGGCGAGGTCTATCTGCATCAGGGCCGCTCGTTTAAAGCGTATCGGGGCATGGGATCGGTCGGCGCGATGGCGCGCGGCTCGGCGGATCGTTATTTCCAGGCCGAAGTCCGTGACACGCTTAAGCTGGTCCCGGAGGGCATTGAAGGCCAGGTTCCCTACAAAGGTCCCGTATCGGGCGTGCTGCATCAGCTTGCAGGCGGCTTAAAAGCCGCTATGGGTTATGTCGGAGGCCGGAACCTTGCCGACTTCCGCGAGCGCGCCACATTCGTGCGTATATCGAATGCCGGCCTTCGTGAAAGCCATGCCCACGATGTCACGATCACCCGTGAAAGCCCCAATTACCCAGGCGGAATCTGAGCAGCACGGCATTCTGCATTCGCTGATTGCCGCAGTGGCGCAATTACCGCGCCATGCGGGGGCGCTGTTGCTTTCTTCGGCTGCTGTGTTCGCAGCCATGACGGCACTGGAGTTCCTGTATTTTCAGCGTTTGAGCGGTGGATTGGCGTCCTTGGACATACGCGCTTTCGGCTTTACGCCGGACGAGGGCATGGCCTGGATGACGGCGCTTGGACGAGGCGGCGGCGAGACGATAATCGTCTGGCATTATCTGACATTTGATTTGTTGTTCCCAGCTCTTTTGTCGCTGACGATGGTGAGCCTTTTGATGGCAACAGGGCGGCGGCTGCCGGGATTTGCGTCTCTTTCCCAACGGGGACAGGCGCTCGTTTCGATAGGGTTGGTGCTTCCCTATACATTGGCCGACTACGGCCAAAACCTCGCGGTTGTTCGCCTGCTATCTGATTTCCTCTCCGCCAATCCCGATTCGCTTGCGCTCGCCTCTGCGTTGATCGTGACGAAATTTGCGCTGGGTGCGATCCCGATCGTTGTAATCGTGGCATTTGTGCTAGCCGGTCAACGACGGCATCGCAATGACAATCAGGGTCAGGACCGCAACGCATGAATCCCATCGCAATCTTCTGGCCCATGGTCGCGCATTTTGCACTGGTCGCCGCGATCTATGTGTTGCTGGGATGGCGCAGGCGTCTTGCCGTAACGCGTGACGGGGCCAAGATCCGCCAGTTCAAGGTTCGGACTGAGGAACCAGCCGCCAGCGTCACGGCGGCGAACAATCTGATGAACCAGTTTGAATTGCCGGTCCTGTTTCACGTCGTATGCCTGGCCTTGTTCGTGACCAATGGCGTGTCGTTCGTTGCCGTTCTGCTGGCCTGGGTGTTCGTCGCGCTGCGCTATTTCCACGCCTACATACATGTGACCAGCAACAATCTGCGCATCCGCAGCCTGACTTTCGCAGTCGGATTCATCGTGCTGGTCCTGATGTGGGCATGGTTCGCCCTGCATCTGGCCGGAGCGGTCTAGCCGATTGTCAAGGATCGAGGTCGAAGACCGCGATCCGGCGATTGTCGAACTTGATTGCTATGTCGCCGCGCACCAGGCGAAGCGCATGGTCGCCGAAAACGGCCCGACGCCAACCGTGCAGGGCAGGGACATCCGCCGCCTCTCCCTGGGCCGCTATCTGATCAATATCGTCGCTTGATGCTAGGACCTTGGTGGCGACGCCCTCCTTCTCCGCGATAAGGCGCAGCAAGACTTTCAGCAATTCCGAGGCGGCGCTCGATCCCTCCGGCGGTTGAAACTGCTTGGGCAACTTCGGCATCATTTCCTTGGGTATGGAAACGGCCCCGTTGACCGCGCTCAGCAATGCGGCGGCGCTGGACGAGCGCTCCCATCCTTTTGGTGTGCTGCGCAATCGGCCGAGCGCGTCCGTATCGCGTGGCGCCTGCTGCGCAATCTCATAGATGGCGTCGTCCTTCAGGATACGTCCGCGCGGCACGTCACGTTCGCGCGCCTCACGTTCGCGCCATGCCGCCACGGCCTGCAGGATGGCGAGTTCCTGCGGCTTGCGTACCCGCATCTTCAGCCGCTTCCACGCATCGTCGGGGTGCGGGTCGTATGTTTCGCGCGACGTCAGCACGCGCATTTCCTCATTCAGCCAATGGGCGCGATTCTCGCGATCGAGTTCGGCCTTGAGGTGCTTGTAGACGTCGATCAGGTGGGTAACGTCGGCAAGGGCATATTCAAGCTGCTTGTCCGATAGAGGCCGATACTTCCAGTCTGTGAAACGCGACGATTTGTCGAGGCGAGCGCCGGTGATCTTCTGCACCAACTGGTCATAGGAAACGCTGTCGCCGAAACCGCAGACCATGGCCGCGACCTGCGTGTCGAAAACAGGATGCGGCACGAGATTGCCGAGATGGACAATGATTTCAATGTCCTGCCGCGCGGCGTGAAAGACCTTCTCGACCTTTTCGTTGGCCATCAGTTCGAAGAATGGCTTGAGATCAAGACCGGGCGCCAATGGATCGACAAGCGCGGTGACACCTGGTGCCGCCATCTGGATCAGGCAAAGGATCGGCCAGAACGTCGTTTCGCGGATGAATTCGGTATCGACCGTAACGAAATCCGACTGCTCGAGTGCTTTTATGGCGGCTTCGAGTTCGCCTTGGGTAGTAATGACGTGCATCAAATCGCTTTTTTTGACCGGGTGGTCTCTTTCAATTTCAGCCGGCAGTTCATTCGTCAAGGCGCACTGCAATATGGATTGAGCCCGGCTAAGGTAGGCGAAGCCCTGTTGGTGCTGCTCTCGCCTTGACAAAAAGCCATGCCCATGCGCTTTTCGCGCCAATTTTCAGGCCGGGCAAGTGCTTCGGCTTTACCGGAACTTTCTGATCGGATTCAGGCAATGCATCGTTACCGCAGCCATAACTGCGCTCAATTGAGGAAAGCCGATGTCGGCTCCACCGTCCGTCTCTCTGGCTGGGTGCATCGCGTGCGCGATCATGGCGGTCTTCTTTTCATCGACTTGCGCGACCACTATGGCCTGACGCAGATCGTAGCGGATCCGGATTCGCCGGCTTTCAAGTCGGCCGAAACCGTGCGCGGCGAGTGGGTCATCAGGGTTGATGGCGAAGTCAAGGCGCGCTCTGCCGAAGCGGCCAATGCGAACCTGCCGACTGGTGAAATCGAGGTGTTCGCGCTCGACATCGAGGTGCTGTCGGCTGCGAAGGAGTTGCCGCTGCCGGTATTCGGCGAACCGGATTATCCGGAAGACATCCGGCTGAAATACCGCTTCCTCGACCTGCGCCGCGAAACGCTGCACAAGAACATCGTCGCCCGCACGCGCATCATCACCGAAATGCGCAAGCGCATGGGCGAGGTCGGCTTTACCGAGTTCTCGACGCCGATCCTGACCGCTTCTTCGCCGGAAGGCGCGCGCGACTTCCTGGTGCCGAGCCGTATTCATCCGGGCACTTTCTACGCGCTGCCGCAGGCGCCGCAGCAGTACAAGCAGCTCATCATGGTGTCTGGCTTTGATCGCTATTTCCAGATCGCGCCATGCTTCCGCGACGAAGACCCGCGCGCCGACCGTCTGCCCGGCGAATTCTACCAGCTCGACCTCGAGATGAGCTTCGTCGAGCAGGACGATGTGCTTGGCACGATGGAACCGGTCATGCGCGGCGTGTTCGAAGCCTTTGCCGAAGGCAAGCCGGTAACCAAGGAATTCCCGCGCATTCCTTACGATGTCGCGATGCGCAAGTATGGTTCCGACAAGCCGGATCTGCGCAACCCGATCGTCATGGAAGAAGTGTCGAACCACTTCCGCGAGTCCGGCTTCAAGGTGTTCGCCAACATCCTTGCCAATGATGCCAAGGCTGAAGTCTGGGCAATCCCGGCCAAGACAGGCGGCAGCCGCGCGTTCTGCGACCGCATGAACTCATGGGCGCAAGGCGAGGGGCAGCCGGGTCTCGGCTATATCTTCTGGCGCAAGGAAGGCGAGAAGCTTGAAGGCGCCGGTCCGCTTGCCAAGAACATTGGCGAGGAACGCACGGAAGCCATCCGTCAGCAGCTTGGTCTCGCAGATGGCGATGCGGCGTTCTTCGTTGCGGGCGATCCGAAGAAGTTCGTCAGCTTTGCCGGTGCAGCACGCACGCGCGCCGGCGAGGAGTTGAACCTCGTTGACCGCGAGCGGTTCGAACTGTGCTGGATCATCGACTTCCCGTTCTACGAATGGAATGAGGACGAGAAGCGCGTCGATTTCGGCCACAACCCGTTCTCGATGCCGCAAGGCGGTATCGACGCGCTGAACGGCCAGGACCCGCTGTCGATCAAGGCCTACCAGTACGACATGGTCTGCAACGGCTTCGAGATTGCCTCGGGCGGTATCCGCAACCACCTGCCGGAGACGATGGTCAAGGCGTTTGAGATCGTTGGTCTGGACCGCGCGACGGTGGAGGAACGCTTTGGCGGCCTCTATCGCGCATTCCAGTATGGCGCTCCGCCGCACGGCGGCATGGCGGCCGGCATCGACCGCGTCGTGATGCTGCTGGTTGGGGCAAAGAACCTGCGCGAAGTCACCATGTTCCCGATGAACCAGCAGGCCTACGACTTGCTGATGAACGCACCGGCGGAAGCGACGCCGCAGCAGTTGCGGGAATTGTCGCTGCGCGTTGCCGCGCAGAAGAAGGACGCCTGACAACGTCGCTTTGGCCGGGCTTTGGCCCGGTCGAGTGCTGGGTTTCTGCCTTCGGTCCGGCCTAGTGCCGGACCTGATGCTTCGGCTCGTAGCGGCCATCCGGGCTTTTCAGGAACATTTCCCGGATCTGGGGATGGCGCACCGGTTCGCCGGTGGAGTCCTCAAGCAGATTCTGTTCGGAAACATAGGCGACGTATTCCGTTTCCGAATTCTGTGCCAGCAGATGGTAGAAGGGCTGGTCCTTGCGCGGGCGGACTTCCGCCGGGATGGACTGATACCATTCCTCCGAGTTCGCGAACTGCGGATCGACATCGAAAATGACGCCGCGGAACCCAAACAGCCGGTGGCGCACGACCTGACCGATCGAGAACTTGGCCGTTTTCATTGTACTCATCCTAACCACTGACTCTATTTGGCCCATACGCCACGGCAATTCAATCCCGTATGGGTTGACGGGCGTTAGACCAACGGGCTAGCCCGGTTCAAGATTTCGTGCGGTGATTGCATATGTTGGAAGTTGTTGGCCTTGTTATCCCATTCTTTGGCCTGATCTTCCTTGGCTATATCGTTGCCAGGATTACCCGCCAGCCGCTGGACGCACTCGGATGGATGAACACCTTCATCATCTATCTGGCGCTTCCCGCCCTGTTCTTCCAACTTCTCGCCAAGACGCCCTTCGAACAATTGACGGAATGGCGCTTCATTGCCGGCTCGGTCCTGTCGACCTTCGCTATTTTCATGATGATGTTCGGCGGTTCGCTCATCGTTGCACGCGGGGCCATTGCCGAGGCCACCATCAAGGGGCTTGCCGCCGCCTACGGCAACATCGGCTATATGGGCCCAGGCCTTGCGCTGCTTGCCTTCGGCGAGAGGGCCGCGGTTCCCGTCGCGCTGATATTCTGCTTTGAAAACATTATGCATTTTGCCGTCGCGCCGATGATGATGGCGCTTTCCGGCGATGACAAAAACCCGCCGCTGCAACTCGCAGGCGAAGTCGTCAGGAAGATTGTCCTGCATCCATTCATCATCGCCACGGCGTTTGGCGTTGCGGCGGCCTTTTTCGAACTCAAGCCACCTGTGCCCGTGGAGCGGCTGCTTGTCTATCTGTCGAGCGCTGCCGCGCCGTGTGCGCTCTTTGCCATGGGTGTGACGCTGGCCTTGCGGCCTTTGAAGCGCGTGCCGCACGAGATGGCGCCCATCGCCATACTGAAACTCGTCGTGCATCCGCTGCTCTGCTACGTTGTCTTGAGCGCGGTTGGCAATTTTTCGGAAACATGGCTGTTTTCGGCGGTGCTTCTCGCGGCTCTGCCAACGGCGACGAACGTATTTGTCATTGCCCAGCAATATGGCGTGTGGGTCGAACGCGCCTCGGCAAGCGTGCTCATTACCACTTGCCTTTCGGTGTTGACCGTGACGGGGCTGCTCTACGCCATCACCCACGGCATATTGCCGCCTGACCTATTTCCGTAAGGTGCTGGTCAGGGCGGAAAAGCCGCTGCCCGGCCGCAACCCTTCGCGCATGAAGAAAGCGCGCAGTGGGGCGAAGGCGCGAAGCACATCCAATCCGGCACTGCGGGCCATCTGGGCGGGCAGCATGTTGGACAGAAGCGTCATGTTGAGCAGGTTGACCGCGCTGCTGCGGGCGAGGATATCCGGGCGGCGCTTGAAGTCATAGGCCGACAGTGCTTTGGCATTTCCAGGGTCAGACCTGTTTTTGACAGCAACATCAATAAGATCAGAAACATCCCTGATGCCCAGATTGAGCCCTTGTGCGCCGATTGGCGGGAAAACGTGTGCCGCTTCCCCGACCAGCGCGACCCGGTTGTTGGCAAAGCGCCAAGGTGTAGTGGCAGAAAGCGGGTAGATCTGTCGCCCGCTGTCCACCGTCACGCGGCCAAGCATCGACTGCATCTTTTCCTCGATGCGCGCTGACAGTGTTCCGTCATCGAGTGCTGCCAATTCCTGCGCGGTTTCCGGCTTGACCACCCAGACAAGGCTGGAACGTTTTCCCGGTAGCGGAACTTGCGTGAACGGCCCGGTTTCGGTGTGAAACTCGGTCGATGTGAAGGCATGGTCGCTGGTGTGGGCAAAATTCAGCACGAGAGCAGCTTGCGGATAGCTGCGCGTGGAAACGGCAATGCCCGCTGCTTCCCGGGCTTGCGAGAGCCTTCCGTCCGCTGCAACGGCCAAAGGTCCGCTGATCTCGCTGCCATCGGCCAGTACTGCGGTGGCGCGGTCAGCTTCGAGCCGCCATGCGGAAACGAGTGACTTATGCCATTCAATTGCCGGCTGGGACGCCACCGTTTCCGCAAGCGTCTGGTTGAGGACGGCATTCGGCATGTTCAAGCCAAACCGATGCTCGTCGATCTCACTGGCGCGGAAGGTAACGACCGGACTGCGAATCAACCGGCTGGTCGCATCGACTATGCGCATGATCTTGAGGGGCGCTGCCTTGTGCGCCAATGGCTTCAGCACGCCCAACCGATCCAGCATCGCGAGAGCCGGGTTCATCAGCGCGGTCGTGCGGCCATCCTGGGCATTTGCTTCGGGGCCCACCAACGACACGCCAAAACCGGCGTCGGCAAAGGCAAGGGCAGCGATCAGTCCGGCAGGGCCGGTGCCGGCCACGATGACGCGCTGATCCAATTTCTGGTTCGACATGAGAGTGGCTCCGTATTCGTCAAGTATAGCCCACGGGGCCTGACCTTCAACGCGACGTTTCAGCCGATCCCTTCAATGAGATTGGTGGGCGAACGATATTTCTTGTGCGGCCAGCTTGCCTACTATTAGGTTCGCATTGACCGTAGACCGCGCTTGCCCGATCAAGGAAAGCGTTTGACGCCATTGCAAACTGGACTGGCGGGCTGTGAGCAAGAATGTAACTGGCAAGAAGATCCGGGATCGCATCCCGAGACCCAAAAAGAAGGTGACATGGCCGCAGGCGCGCGCCTTCTCTGTTCACCTGCTGACTGCATCAGGCTCTTTCCTGGCTTTCGTCTCGCTGGTGGCAGCCAGCGAAGAACGTTGGACGGCAATGTTCTGGTGGTTGGGACTTGCCTTATTCGTCGATGGCATCGACGGACCGATCGCGCGGAAGCTCGAGGTCAAGGAAATCCTGCCGACCTGGTCGGGCGAACTGCTCGACAACATTATCGACTATGTCACCTACGTGCTGATCCCCGCTTTCGCGCTCTATCAATTCGGCTTGATGGGCGAGGGGTTGTCCTTCCTTTCAGCCGCGATCATCGTGGTTTCCAGCGCGATCTACTACGCAGACACCGGCATGAAGACGAAGGAGAATTTCTTCAAGGGATTCCCGGTCGTGTGGAACATGGTGGTGTTCACGCTGTTCGTAGTTGGCCCGGGTCAATGGGTTTCCTTTGGTGTTGTGGTGGTGGCAGGCCTGCTTACCTTCGTGCCGATCAATTTCCTGCATCCGGTGCGGGTCAAGCGGCTGCGCCCAATCAACCTGACCGTCACACTGCTCTGGTGCGGTTTTGGGGCAATCGCGCTTGCGGAATCTGCCCTTGCGGTATTCTACAGCCAGATCGGCGTGCTCGCCGAAAATGTCAGCCAGTTCACGAAGATAGGGATCACCGTAACCGGTCTCTACCTGTTCTGCATCGGCGGCGTCATGCAATTTTTTCCTAACCTCGGTGCCAAGAAAGCCTGATCATGCCCAAAGCAATTCGCGTCCACGCCCACGGTGGGCCGGGAGCCCTCGTCCATGAAGATTTTGAGCCGGGCAACCCTTCCAAAGGGCAGATCAGGGTCAGGCACACCGCGATAGGTCTCAATTTCATCGACGTCTATTACCGCACCGGGCTTTATCCGGCCCCGGACGGGTTGCCGCTGATACCTGGCGGGGAGGCAGCAGGCGTCGTGGTCAACGTGGGGGAAGGCGTCGACTGGCTTAAGCCGGGCGACCGTGTCGCCTATGCGGTAAAGCTTGGCGCTTACGCCGAGGAGCGCGTGATCGAAGCCGACCAGGTCGTCAAAATTCCCGCTGGCATCAGCGACGAGCAAGCTGCAGCCATGATGCTGAAAGGCATGACGGCGGAATATCTTCTGTTGCGTACGTTCAAGGTGAGGGCCGGCGATACCATCCTCTATCACGCTGCTGCCGGCGGCGTCGGTCTCATCCTTGGTCAGTGGGCCAAGCACATCGGGGCAACTGTCATCGGTACCGCTGGCTCGCCCGACAAGATCGAACTGGCCAAGGCGCACGGGTTCTCCCATGTCATCGACTATCGCAAGCAGGACTTCGTGGCCGAGGTGGCCAAGCTTACAGGCGGCCGAAAATGCGATGTCGTCTACGATTCCGTGGGAAATGATACGTTCCCCGGCTCGCTCGACTGCTTGCGACCGCTGGGCACCTTCGTGTCATTCGGGCAGTCGTCGGGACCGATCCCGCCTTTCAGCATCAACCTGTTGGCCCAGAAGGGTTCGCTGTTCGCAACCCGGCCGTCGTTATTTTCCTACAACGCCAAGCGTGCCGATCTGGAGGCGTCGGCAAAGGCGCTGTTTGATGTCGTGGCGAGCGGGGCAGTCCAGATCAAGATAAACCAGCGCTATGCCCTAAAGGATGCCGCGCAGGCTCACGCTGATTTGGAAGGGCGAAAGACCACCGGGACGACCATCCTTCTCCCATAGTAGCATTCCCAACTGGCCCTGAAATTCTTGAAGCTCTTTCAAGTTGCGGGACGCTTTGCGTAATTTCCCAGTCGCGCCTACGATAGCTTCGGGAACACAGAACATATCTGGCACACCAGATGGGAGGCACTGTGAGTGTACAAGAGAACGCTGTGAACCTGTTGGAGGTTCGCGGCCTTACCAAGATATTCGGCTCCCTCAAGGCCTGCGATCATATCGACTTGGCAATCGCCAAAGGCGAAATCCATGCTTTGTTGGGGGAAAACGGCGCGGGAAAATCCACGCTGGTCAAGATGCTGTTCGGCTCGCTCGAGCCGAATGCGGGCGATATTTTCTGGAATGGCCAAAAGGTAGGCATTCCAAACCCCGGAGCCGCCAAGAAGCTTGGCATCGGCATGGTGTTCCAGCACTTTTCACTGTTTGAAGCGCTGACGGCGGCTGAAAACATTGCGCTGTCGCTCGATGACGGCGCGCCGATCGGCACGATCGCGGCTAAGGCGAGGGCGCTTTCCTATAGTTACGGCCTGCCGCTCGATCCAGAATCACTGGTGGGCGACCTCTCCGTTGGCGAACGCCAGCGCATCGAAATCATCCGCTGCCTGTTGCAGACGCCGCAACTCATCATTCTCGATGAGCCGACTTCCGTGCTGACGCCGCAGGAAGCGGATAAGCTGTTCGAGACGCTGGAAAGGCTGCGTTCGGAAGGCAAGTCGATCCTCTACATTTCGCATCGCCTCGAAGAGGTGAAGCGCATGTGCGACCGCGCCACGGTGCTGCGGCACGGCAAGGTGGTTGGCCATTGCAATCCACGCGAGGAAACCGCTGCATCGTTGGCGCGAATGATGGTGGGCAACGAGGTCCATGCGGTCGTGCGCCAGCCGGTCGAAGGTATTGAGAAAGCCCAGTCGCTGCTGGAGGTTGTCAATCTGAACCGCCAGCCGGCAACACCGTTTTCCATTCCGTTGAAGAACATCAACCTGTCGGTGCGCGCCGGCGAGGTCATCGGCATCGCCGGGGTGGCCGGAAACGGCCAAGGCGAATTCTTCGAAGCGGTGTCTGGTGAAGTGTTGCAGCAGGAAGCCGGTTCGGTCCGCATTCGCGGCAAGAACGCCGGCGGACTGAGCATAACGGGCAGACGGCTTCTCGGAGCCGCATTCGTACCGGAAGAGCGACTTGGTCACGGCGCGGCTCCGCGCATGAAACTGTCTGAAAACCTGCTTTTGTCGCGCCATGCAACCGATGGAAAAATGTTCGTCGGAGCGGGAGGAACTGTCAACAGCAGCAGCATCTACAGCGCCGCTCAGCGGATTATCGAGGTGATGGACGTTCGCAAGAGCGCTCCTGACCCGGAAGCCGCTGCACTATCCGGCGGCAATCTGCAGAAATTCATCGTTGGGCGCGAACTCGACCGCAAACCTTCGGTCATGGTTGTCAACCAGCCGACCTGGGGCGTTGATGCCGGCGCTGCCGCGCATATCCGACAGGCGCTGATCGAACTGGCGCGCAGCGGGTCGGCCGTCCTGGTGATCAGCCAGGATCTTGATGAATTGTTCGAGATTTCCGACTCGATTGCCGTCATGCACCACGGTGAATTGTCGAAACCAATGCCCATTGCCGAAGCCACCTTCGAAAAGGTGGGCTTGCTGATGGGTGGCGCCGAGACTGGCCATGCCGAACATGCAGCGGAGGTCGCGTGATGCGCCTTGAACTGGTAAAACGCCCGCAGCGCTCAATGCTGTTTTCGATGCTGTCGCCGTTCATCGCCTTTGGGCTGACGATCATCGCCGGTGCGATCATGTTCGCTTTTCTCGGCGTCAATCCGGCAACGGCACTCTTCACCTACTTCATTTCGCCCATTACCGAGGTGTGGCAGATCCACGAGCTTGCGATCAAGGCAGCGCCGCTGATCCTTATCGCGGTCGGGCTTTCCGTCTGCTACCGGGCCAATATCTGGAATATCGGCGCGGAAGGGCAGTTCGTTGTCGGCGCAATTGCCGGCTCGATCATTCCGGTCCTCTATCCGGAGATGCAGGGGCCGTTCGTGCTGCCGATGATGCTCCTGATGGGAATGGTGGGCGGCGCGCTCTACGCTGGTATCCCCGCATTCCTGAAGGCGCGTTTCGGCACCAATGAAATCCTGACCAGCCTGATGCTGGTTTATGTCGCCCAACTGTTCCTTGACTGGATGGTTCGCGGCCCTTGGCGCGACCCAAAGGGCTTCAATTTTCCGCAAACGGTGCAATTCAACAGCTCAGCGGTCCTGCCTGAACTGATGCCGATGTCGGGCCGAGCCAATCTGGGTTTTGTGTTTGCACTCGTCGCCGCCGTACTGGTCTGGTTCATGATGAGCCGGATGCTGAAGGGCTTCGAAGTTCGCGTGCTTGGTTCCAGCCCGCGGGCGGGGCGCTTTGCAGGTTTCAGCCTGAACCGCATGGTGTTCTTCGCGTTCATGCTTTCGGGCGCCCTGGCCGGATTGGCTGGAATTTCCGAAGTTTCGGGCGCGATTGGCCAGCTTCAGCCGAGCATATCGCCCGGCTACGGCTTCACCGCCATCATCGTTGCCTTCCTTGGCCGCCTGAACCCGCTTGGCATCGTGGCTGCAGGCTTGGTGCTGGGCCTGACCTATCTCGGCGGCGAGGCGGCTCAAAGTGTGCTGGGCATTTCCGACAAGGTTGCCCGGGTGTTCCAGGGCATGCTGCTGTTCTTCGTGCTCGGATGCGACACACTGATCCACTACCGCATCCGTCTGGTCGGTCTTGGCGCGCCAAAACCGCAAGTCGCCGCAAAGCTTGAGGAGGCACGCTGATGGATATCACCGTCAACATACTGATGACGATTGCCACCGCCGCGACTCCGCTTTTGATCGCTGCAATCGGTGAACTGGTGGTCGAGCGCTCCGGCGTTCTCAACCTTGGCGTCGAAGGCATGATGGTGATGGGAACCATCGGCGGTTTCGGTGCAGCCTATCTCACTGGAAATCCCTGGATCGGCCTGTTCGCAGGCATTGCGCTTGGTGCGTTGTTCTCGCTGCTGTTTGCGGTGATGACGCTCTCGCTTGCCACGAATCAGGTGGCGACCGGCCTTTCGTTGACGATCCTGGGCCTTGGCCTGTCCGGCATGATGGGCACGAACTTCGTCGGTCTTCCCGGCGAGCGCCTGCCCAACCTCTATATTCCAGTCCTCACCGACATACCGGTGATCGGCAGGTTGCTGTTCGGCCAGGACCCGATCTTCTACATGTCAATCGTTCTGGTAATCGCCGTTGCCTGGTTCCTGTTCAGGACCAGGACCGGACTTACGCTGCGCTCGATTGGCGACAGCCACACCTCTGCCCACGCGCTTGGCATCCAGGTTATCCGCTATCGCTATCTGGCGGTCGTCTTCGGTGGTGCCTGTGCCGGTCTCGCCGGCGCTCACCTGTCGCTGGTCTATACGCCTCAGTGGGTCGAGAACATGACTGCCGGTCGCGGCTGGATCGCGCTTGCGCTCGTCGTGTTCGCTTCGTGGCGTCCGCTCAGGGTGCTGGCGGGTGCCTACATCTTCGGCGCGGTGTGGATCGGCCAGCTTCATGCACAGGCTTTTGGCATTCCTGTGCCTTCGCAGTTTCTTTCTTCGCTGCCCTATCTGGCAACCATCGTGGTTCTTGTTCTAATCTCGCGTAACAAGCGCCTGACCATGATGAATACGCCTGCTTCCCTTGGGCAGCCATTCGTGCCAGATCGCTAATAACAAGCAGAAGCCTAGTGGCTAAACACAGAGAGGTAACATGATGAAAAAACTGCTTATTGCGCTTGCGGCTACGGCTGCGACGCTTTCCTTCGCTGCGACGGCGCAAGCGCAGGAAAAACTGAAGGCCTGCTGGGTCTATGTCGGCCCTATCGGCGACTTCGGTTACTCCTACCAGCATGACCAGGGACGTCTCGCAGTCGAGAAGCAATTTGGCGACAAGGTCGAGACGGCCTATCTCGAGAACGTCGCCGAAGGCCCGGACGCAGAGCGCGCCTTCGAGCGCCTTGCCCGTCAAGGCTGCAAGATCATCTTCGGAACCTCGTTCGGCTTCATGGACGCCGAGGTCAAGGTCGCTGCGAAGTTCCCGGACATCAAGTTCGAGCACGCCACCGGCTACAAGATGGGTGACAATCTGGGCATCTACAACGCGCGCTTCTATGAAGGCCGCTACGTCATCGGCCAGATTGCAGCCAAGCAGTCGAAGGCAGGCGTCGCCGGCTACATCGTGTCGTTCCCGATCCCGGAAGTGGTGATGGGCATCAACGCCTTCATGCTGGGCGCGCAGTCGGTCAATCCTGACTTCAAGGTCAAGATCGTCTGGGTCAACTCCTGGTTCGATCCCGGCAAGGAAGCCGACGCTGCCAAGGCCCTGTTCGACCAGGGTGCCGACATCATCGTGCAGCACACCGACTCCACGGCACCGCTTCAGGTCGCCCAGGAGCGCGGATTGCACGGCTTCGGCCAAGCTTCCGACATGATCACCTTTGCGCCTAAGTCGCAGTACACCGCGATCGTCGACGATTGGGGTCCGTACTATGTCGAGCGTATCGGCGAGGTGCTTGCCGGCACCTGGAAGCCTGAGGATCGCTGGGAAGGCATCAAGGAAGGCGCGGTGCACATGGCTCCGTACACCAACCTGCCGGATGACGTCGCGGCTGCCGCGAAGGAAACCGAAGCCAAGATCGCTGGTGGCTGGAACCCCTTCACCGGACCTGTTGCCAAGCAGGACGGCAGCGAGTGGTTGAAGGACGGCGAAGTTGCCGACGACAAGACGCTGCTCGGCATGAACTTCTACATCAAGGGCGTGGACGACAAGCTGCCGCAGTAAGGCACGCGTTCAACCGTAATAGTGAAAAGGGCGCCGCGAGGCGCCCTTTTTGCATTCATGGAATTGTCTAAAGGGTCAGACGGCCGTGCCGTAAAGATCGTAAGCGTCGCTGCGCTCGATCTTCACCGTGACGATGTCACCGGTGCGCAGCGGGCGGCGTGACTGGACGTGCACTGACCCGTCGATTTCCGGAGCGTCGTATTTGGTGCGACCCTTGCCTGCGTTGCCATGCGCTTCATCGATGATGACGGGCAGGCGCTTGCCGACTTTCTTTGCCAGCTGAGACGCGGAAATCTTCTGCTGCCGCTGCATGAAGCGATGCCAGCGTGCTTCCTTGATTTCCTGTGGCACTTGCTCGAGGCCGAGTTTGTTGGAGCGCGCGCCTCCGACAGGTTCATACTTGAAGCAGCCGGCGCGATCGATCTTCGCCTCGTCCAGCCAGTCCAGCAGCATCTCGAAATCTTCCTCCGTTTCGCCGGGGAAGCCGACAATGAAGGTGGAGCGGATCGCGAGGTCCGGGCAAACTTCACGCCACGAACGGATGCGGTCCAGCGTCTTTTCACCATGGGCGGGCCGGCGCATGTTCTTCAACACCTGCGGTGAGGCATGCTGGAACGGGATATCGAGGTAGGGCAGGATCTTGCCGTCCGCCATCAGCGGGATGACATCGGCGACGTGCGGGTAGGGGTAGACGTAGTGCATGCGCACCCATACGCCTAGCTTGCCCAGTTCCTCGGAGAGGTCGAGGAACTTTGCGCGAACTTCGCGGTCCTGCCAGACGCTTGTCTGATACTTGATGTCGACGCCGTAGGCGCTTGTGTCTTGTGAGATGACGAGGATTTCCTTCACGCCTGCGTTGGCAAGCTTCTCGGCTTCGCGCAGCACGTCGGCGGCCGGGCGCGATACGAGATCACCGCGCAAGGCGGGAATGATGCAGAAGGTGCAGCGGTTGTTGCAGCCTTCGGAAATCTTCAGATAGGCGTAGTGGCGCGGCGTCAGCTTGACGCCCTGCGGCGGCAGCAGATCGACATAGGGATCATGCGCTGGTGGAGCGGCTTCATGCACCGCGGCCATGACGCTTTCGTAAGCCTGTGGTCCCGTGATTGCCAAGACGTTGGGATGCTTTTCGCGGATCAGGTCGGGTGTCGCCCCCATGCAGCCGGTCACGATGACCTTGCCGTTTTCCTTGAGCGCCGTGCCGATCGCGCCGAGCGACTCTTCGCGTGCCGAATCGAGGAAGCCGCAGGTGTTGACCACGACGAGGTCGGCTCCGTCATGCTTGCGTGCGATCTCGTAGCCTTCGGCGCGCAGGCGGGTGATGATGCGCTCGGAATCCACGAGTGCCTTTGGGCATCCGAGGCTGACGAAGCTCACGCGGGGGTTGGACATGCAAATTTTCCGGAAAAGTGATTGCGGCGGGCCTGTTATCACAGTTCCCGCCGCATGGATATGGTTTGCCTTGGTTGTCTAGGCGAGGGCAACGCTGAGGTGCGGCCAGACCTCGACCGTGCCGCGGTAGATCATGTCGAGCGCGACGTAGAGGATGATGAGCAGGCCGACATAGGCGATCCAGCGATAGCGGTGCAGCAACTTGGCGATGAAAGAAGCAGCCAGACCCATAAGCGCGATCGACAGGACAAGACCGATGATAAGCACGGTGAGGTGATCGCGCGCAGCACCGGCAACGGCCAGCACGTTGTCCAGGGACATGGAAACGTCGGCAATGACAATCTGTGTTGCCGCCTGGGCAAGGGTCTTGCGCTTCGCCTTGCCGGCCACCGCCCTGTCGCCATCGAGGTCGGCATCTGACAAGGCCTCGGTCGCCTCATGCTCATCTTCGTGCGACGTACGCAGTTCGCGCCACATCTTCCAGCACACCCAAAGCAGCAGGATGCCGCCAACGAGCAGAAGGCCGAGTATCGCGAGGAGCTGGACGGTGATGATGGCAAAGCCGATGCGCAGGACAGTCGCGGCGATGACGCCGATCAGGATTGCTTTCTTCCGCTGCTCGGCGGGCAGACCTGCGGCAGCGAGCCCGATGACGATTGCGTTGTCTCCCGCCAGCACAAGATCGATCGCGATTACTTGCAGGAGCGCGGTGAACCCTGCCGCTGTGAAGATTTCCATTGCTTGAAAGCCAATCCGAGGTGGTGAGATGTGATATGACGGCCTAACGCGCGATATATAAGCGCGTCAAGGGTTAGTGGTATCGCGCATCGGTGCCCAAAGTTGGTGCCCCTTGCGGGGTGCCTTGGAAACCAAGGCCTTCGCCAAGGTCCATCGCACCTTTTGCTATGTGACCTTTTTTGATTCGGCTTGGCTCTACAGCCTGCGGATGCGGCAAACCTTCTCGGATGGCTTCAATTCCGCACGCTGTTTGGTCTTCCCGCTGGCTGTCAGGCCTGCTCGGAGATGGTCTTGTTGAAGTTGGAAAAGAATTCGCCTGCGAGCTTTTTCGAGGTCGAGACGATGAGGCGGCTGCCGAGCTGTGCAATCTTGCCACCCACGTCGGCGCGCGCCTGATACTTCAACAGCGTTTCATCCGGGCTGATCGCGGTCAGGGCGACATCGGCGCCTCCCTTGGCAAAGCCTGCGATGCCGCCTTTGCCTTCGCCCTGGATGGTGTAGGAATTGGGCGGCTGGATGTTGCTGAGGGTCACTTCACCGGCGAACTTAGCTTTGATCGGACCAACGGCGAGCACGACGGTCGCCTTCATGTTGTTATCCGAAGTCTTGACCAGATCGGTGCAACCCGGGATCGAGGATTGCAGGATTTCCGGTTCGTTCAGCGCAGCCCAAACCTTTTCGATCGGGGCCTTGATATGCTCTTCGCCTTCGATGACCAGTGACATGTTTGCTCCTCCTAGGGCATTTTCGGGATGGGTCGGCGCGAACGCACTGGCATGGCCAAGACGGCATGTGGGCGTTCGCACTGAACGGGTATTGTCAGTCGCTACCGTTCGTTTCAGGCCGGCAAGGGATGATGGATGGCGATGTTCTTGATCTGCTGGTAGGCGGCCAGAGCCTCCAGACCCTTTTCGCGGCCATAGCCGGACAGCTTGTAGCCGCCGAACGGGAATTCGACGTCAAGTCCCACTCCGAAGGAGTTGATCCAGACCTGGCCGACCTGCAACCTCGATCCGACGCCCAGCGCCTTGTCGATGTTGGATGTGTGGATACCTGCAACGAGGCCGAACGGAGAGTCGTTGGCGCCATCGATGGCTTCTGAAGCGGTGTCGAAGGGTATCACGGTCAGGATTGGACCGAAGATTTCCTCGCGCGCGATCTGCGTACTGTTGTTGGCGCCGACGACCAGGCCGGGACGCACGAAAGCGCCGTTTGCGAGGGCGGCCGCCGTGGGCACTTCGGCGCCAAGCAAAAGTTCGCCATCCTTGCGCGCGATGTCATAGTAGCGCTCGACATCCGACTTGTGAGACCGGCTGATAAGGGGTCCCATGTCGGGGTCCTCGACGCCCGCGCCAAGCTTCATCGATTTGATGCGGGCGTGCAGCTTCTCCACGACCTTGTCGTGAATGGAACGCTCTACAAACAGGCGCGTGCCGGCATTGCAGACCTGACCGCAGTGCGTGAGGAACCCGCCTGCAATGATCGGCAATGACCTGTCGAGATCAGCATCTGCAAACAGGATCTGGGGCGACTTGCCGCCGAGTTCCATGTTGCAGGGGATGGCATGGGAAGCGGCTGCCACCAGCACGCGTTCACCGGTCGGCACCGAACCCGTGAACGTAATCTGGTCGACGCCCTTGTGGCGAGCGAGCAGATCGCCTGCCACGGAGCCACGACCGTTGACCAGGTTCACCAGACCGTCCGGCAATCCTGCTTCCTGGCAAATTTTGACGAACTCATAGGCCGTCACCGGCGTGTCGGCAGACGGCTTGATGATAATTGCACAGCCGGCAGCAAGGGCAGGGGCTACGCCACGGGCAATGAGCTGGAACGGATAGTTCCACGGGATGATGTGCAAGCTTACGCCGATACCTTCCTTGACGGTCCAGTCTGACCAGTCCGGGCCAAGCGGAATCGAATTTCCATGCAGCTTATCTGCGGCGCCGCCGTAGAATTCGAAGAAGCGGGCGGAGCAATCGACTTCCCAATAGGAGTCGCGCAGCGGCTTGCCGCTGTCCATGCTCTCCTTGCGCGCGATCTCGTCGCGCTTCTGGAGCATCAATTCACCGATGCGATGAAGAATGCGCCCGCGTTCGAAGGGACGCATACGCCGCCAAGGTCCGTTGTCGAACGCCTCGCGGGCAGCGGCGACAGCCATCTCTACCTCAGCTTCTCCGGCGCGGGCGAACGTGGCGACCACTTCCCCGGTCGCGGGGTCCACTGACTGGCCGACGCCGTCCGAGCCTTCACTCAGGATTTTCTTGCCAACCACGATAGGAATAATGACGCGTTCGTTCACGATGGATCTCCCTGAGAAGTGGGTGCTTCAAGCTTGCTTTGTAATGAACATCAAACAATTTTGTATGCAACAGAAAAAAGATTGTCTACATAAATTGACAACATGCTCACACGTTGGTAGCCAAAACCAAGGAAAAATTGGGAGCGCTTTCTGGATGGAACTCGGACTAAAAGGTCGGCGTGCACTGGTAACGGCGGCGTCGCGTGGCCTGGGGAGAGCGTCTGCGCTCTCGCTTGCCGCAGAGGGCGCTCGGGTGGCGGTTGCCGGACGTGGCGTCGCTGCGATGCAGGAACTTGTTTCCGAGTTGAGGGAGGCAGGTGCTGCCGATGTTCTCGCCGTCCGAATGGACTTGACGGACCGCGCGACACTCAAGCCGGCAGTTGACGAGGTGGTCGCGAAGTTTGGCGGCCTCGATATTTTTGTCGGAAACACCGGTGGGCCGACAGCTGGACCGTTTCTCAGCGTTCCACGCGAGGGTTGGGAGCAGGCGCTGAACGAAAGCCTGCTGCCGTTGGTCGACCTGTCTCATGCCGTGCTGCCGCATATGCGGGCCGGTGGCTGGGGCCGGATCATCTTCGTGACCACCGTCGGCGTAAAGGTGGTTCAGCCCAACATGGTCCTGTCGGATTCTGTGCGCCTTGCGGTTGTCGGCCTTGCCAAGTCGTTGTCCATCGAGTTCGCCCACGAGGGCATCATGGTCAACTGTCTCTGCCCGGGACCCTTCGCCACCGACCGAATGGAATACCTGGTCAAGTCCAGCATGGAAATTGACGGCCTCGACCGTGCCGCCGCAGAGGCGCTGTGGCTGGCTGAAGTGCCGACCGGCAAGTTCGGAGACCCAAATGATTTCGGCGCGATGGTAGCCATGCTCGCATCCGAGCGTGCCGGTTTCATCACCGGAACAGCCATTGCCCTCGACGGAGGAAAATCTCGTGCATACTGATAACAAGCCTCAGAAGAATGACCGGATGGATGGGGGCGGAGCCATTGTCGCCTGGCTGAAGAATGCCGGCGTCAAGAATGTCTTCTCGGTTTCCGGCGGCCCGATCAACGCTGTCTATCGCGCCTGTGCCAACCAGGGGCTTCCGCTTATTCATGCACGCCACGAGGCGGCGGCCTGCTTCATGGCGGAGGCGCAGTCCCGCGTGACCGGCAAGGCTGGTGCGGCCGTTGTCACGCTCGGTCCGGGCGTCACCAATGCCGTGACGCCGGGCTTGGTGGCGACACTTGCCGGCACTCCGATCATTATCGTGGGCGCAAAGGCCGGGACCAAGTCCGATGACCGCGGCGCTGGCATGGCCTACGACGTGTTGCCCATCATGAAGAATGTGACCAAATGGGCGGCGCGCTGTACCGACCCCGACCGGTTGCAGGAATATCTCGACATGGCTTGGCGCAATATGTGGGCAGGCCGTCCCGGCCCGGTATTTCTTGAGGTTCCATCGGATATCCTGTCGACGCCTCTTGCATCCGAGGCGATCGGCACGTGCCCGCCGCTGCCCGGTACGCCAGGCGTTTCCGCCAGCGATGCCGACGCCGCGATAAAGCTGCTTGGTCGCTCGAAGAAGCCGCTGTTGATCTTGGGCGACGAACTGTTCTGGCATCGCTCCGAGCGTCTTGTCGAGACGATCGAGAAGCACAACCTTGCCTTTGCAACGATGCGGCTGGCTCGAGGCATCGTGACTGAACGGCACCCCAATTGGGTGGGCCCGGCCTACATTCCCTGCAACGCGACATTGAAGCAGGCGCTGGCGGACACCGATTGCATCATGCTGCTCGGCCATCATTTCGAGTTTGACCTGGAGTTTGGCGACTCGGTTGGCGCTGGTGCGCGCATCATTCAGGTTTACTCGGATCAGGAACTGCTGCACCGTAACAAGCGGGCCGATGTCGCGGTTACCGCTTCGCCAGCCGCTTTTGTCGAAATACTGGCCGGCCTGCCCGCGCTGAACATCGACAAGGCCTGGAGCACTGGCCTCTCCGAGGCATGGAACAAGGAGCGCGCGGCACAACTTGGCCAGGGCGACGCCGCAGGCATCCATCCCATTGCCGCGGTTGATGCAGTGAGCGAGGCCGCGCCGGACAACACGATCTATGTGACTTCCCACGGCAATATCGACTTCTGGGCCGATGCACGCCTGCGCATTTCCGCTCCGGGTCGCTATCTCAGGGCAGGCCAATCGGGCGCGCTTGGGGCGGAAGTACCGTATGGCGCCGGAGCCAGCTTTGCCGACCCGAAAGCGCCAGTGGTGGTGTTCGTCGGAGATGGGGGCGTCGGCTTCCACATCTCCGAACTCGATACCGCTGAGCGGTACGGGCGAGCCTTCATCATCGTCGTGCTTGACGATGAGATGTGGGGCGCAATTGCCTTGCCGCAGGAACAGATCTTTGGCGAGACCTACGAAATGACCCTGCCGCGCCGGGATTGGACCAAGGTCGCGGAGGGACTAGGCGGACGCGGTTATTTCGCCCGTGATCCCGCCGAGATCAAGAAGGCTCTTGGCGATGCCATAGCCAGCGGCAAGCCGGCGATCATCCAGGTTCCGGTACGCAGCGTCATCAGCCCATACATGGCCTACATTTCCTGAGGCGCTCACTTAAGCCAGCTATTCAAGATATTGAGGAAACGATATGAATATATGGAAGAATGGCAATGCCACCGGCGTTACGCCGCCCAATCATTTCGGCGGCTTGAGCGTGCTCGATATCGTGCCCTTCCAGGGAAGCAACTTCTGCGTACAGGCGTCGAAAGCGCCCGTAGGTGGCGGTGGCGAGCTTCACCATCATGACGACTGGTCGCAGGTCTTTTACGTCGTCGAAGGCCAGATGACCTTCGATACGGGCAAGGAGCGTTTTACCCTGGTGAAGGGCGAGGCTGTACTGTTTGAACCTGGTGATCCGCACTACACGATCAATGAAGGCAAGGACCAGAGCATGTGTCTGGTGATAACTGTAAAGCAGTAGTCTTCTACGACTATATGAACGGCGCTTGCATCAAATCTGGCTAGGATGCATCTAGCATCGGAACACGACAGATCGAGGAGGCGGCATTGAGCGAAGTCATTAACGGCGAGAAAGAGGTCAGGCTTTCGACCGACGGTCTGGTCAGGCTGCTTGAGGACGACATCCTGAACAGCATCCTCAAGCCCGGCGACAGGCTTGACGAGCAATCGCTGGCACGCCGCTTCGACGTTTCCCGCACGCCTGTGCGCGAGGCGCTCCGTCATCTTGCATCGAGCGGACTGATTGAAATCCGGAAAAATCAGGGCGCTACGGTGAAGCGGCTGACGACGGCTGAACTGATCGAGATGTTTCAGGTGATGGCCGAGTATGAGGGCCTGTCGGCGCGGCTCTCGGCGCGACGCATGACCACGACCGAGATTGCCGAAATGCGCAAGTGGAACAAGGAATGCGATGCGTTAGCGAACAAGGAGGACCATGACGGGTTCTATGCCGCCAATAACCAGTTTCACGAGACGATCTTCCGGGGTTCGCGAAATGAGTTCCTGCAGGAGGAAAGCCGCAAGCTGCGCAACCGCCTCAATGCCTATCGCCGTCATATAACGACGCAGCCTAGGAGCATGGCAAGGTCGGTCGTCGAGCATAACCGCATTGCAGATGCAATAAAAGCCGGAGACGAGGACACCGCCCACAACCTGATGCGACAGCATGTCGATCTTGTTGCAGGCAGGGCGGCCGACGTGTTTCTGGCTCTGGAAAGCGAGATCGCAGAATAGCCAACTAGCCAGTCTGGCTGGAGGTCTGGAAGTCCGTGCCCATCGGTGCGGGCAGGGGAAACTATTGTCCGAAGATCCGTCGCGAGACGGAGCGTGCATGAGGATGTGAGGAACTGGAAATGAAGCTTGTCGAAAACCGCTCTTCGAAGCGCAATGCCCCGCTCAGCCGGGAAGAAGCCATGATCGTGGGAACGGGCGCCGCCGCAATCGTGCGGGAGTTTCTGCCGGCCTTCCCGATCTATGCTGAAACCCCGCTCGAAAGCCTGCCTGGCCTTGCGGCAAGCCTCGGCATTGCCGGTATCGACATCAAGGATGAGGGGCAGCGATACGGCCTCTACAGTTTCAAGGCGCTGGGCGGAGCCTACGCTGTCGCCCGCCTGGTGCGAGACCACGCCGCCAAGGTGTTGAACAGGTCGGTCGAACCGGCGGAGCTTCTGACTGACGAGGTAAAGAAGGTCGCGGCGCAACTAACCGTTTGCTGCGCCACCGACGGTAATCATGGCCGTTCGGTCGCCGCCGGCGCTCAGATGTTCGGCTGCAACTGCGTGATCTTCCTGCACAGCGGTGTTTCCGAAGGCCGCGAAAAGGCAATCGCCAGTTTCGGGGCGGAGATCAGGCGGACTGCCGGCAACTACGACCAGTCCGTCGCGGAGGCCAGTGAAACGGCCGATCGCGAAGGCTGGACAACTGTCTCGGATTTCGCGTGGGAAGGTTACACGGAAATCCCCGGCATGGTCATGCAGGGATATTCACTGATGCTGGACGAGATTTCAGCTCAAGCGAAACACGCCTACACGCACATCTTCGTCCAGGGCGGTGTAGGCGGCCTGGCCGCGGCTGTTGCTGGCCATTTCCTTGATCGCGAAGGTGCCGCACGGCCCAAGCTTACCGTGGTGGAGCCGGCGAAAGCCAATTGCCTGCAAGTGAGCGCCGAAGCGGATCGCCGCACATCGATCGAGGCCGGTGATGCGACTGTCATGGCCATGCTTGAATGCTATGAGCCGTCCCTGACGGCCTGGGACATTCTCGAAAAGAGCGCGGACTTCTATCTCGATCTGGAGGATGGTTATGCGGTGGATGCGTTGCAGCGGCTTGCGCGCCCGGTTGGCGGAGACAAGGCACTGCGCATCGGTGAGTCAGGCGTCGCCGGCGTTGCCGGCTTGATAGCTGCCGCCAACGATCAGTCGATACGGCAGAAGCTCGGACTGGATGCCTCCGCGCGGGTCCTTTTGATCGGTACCGAGGGTGCGACCGATCCCGAACTTTACGAAGCCTTGTTGAACAACAAGCCGCTGGCGGCTGCATCCCATACCGTACCTGCCTGAGAGGAGGAACCAATGGGCAACTTGTTTGCCACCGAGGTCGTCGACGCGGAAGTTCATCGGCGCGCTACGACCCGC
Source organism: Mesorhizobium sp. FG116 (assembly GCF_057809835.1). Taxonomy (NCBI): domain Bacteria; kingdom Pseudomonadati; phylum Pseudomonadota; class Alphaproteobacteria; order Hyphomicrobiales; family Phyllobacteriaceae; genus Mesorhizobium; species Mesorhizobium sp. FG116. The sequence continues at coordinate 57,071 of NZ_JBMDKS010000014.1, read as the reverse complement.
TTTCGGGAGGCCGGCATCCGCCTGCCGAAGATTGCGGAACTGGCGCGCCCGGAAACGATCGATGCTTCTACGAAGAAGGCGCTGGAAACGGTTGATCCCGACGAAGCGCACCCGCTCAACCTGTTCCGCGTCCATTGGCACAACGGGCCGGACCGGCGTCGGCAGGCCGACATTCCGATGCATCTGGTTCTTCCGGAGGAGTTGACAGGAGTGAAGGCCAAGATCGTCATGGCCCTTGGTGACAGGTTCCCGATGATTGCCGCACACAAGGTTCTGGCGGCTTATGGTTGCCTCGTGCCGCGTTTGGTTACCGGGCAATTCGACCTCGAAAGCCAACGCGCGGTATGGCCATCGACCGGCAATTACTGCCGCGGCGGCGTTGCCATTTCGACCATACTTGGAGCGCGCAGCGTTGCCGTTCTGCCGGAAGGCATGAGCCCGGAACGATTTCGCTGGCTCGAGAAATGGATGGCGGATGCGCGCGACATCGTGCGCACGCCGGGTAGTGAAAGCAATCTTAAGGAAATCTACGACGCTTGCCATGAACTCGCGAAGGACAAGCGCAACGTCATCCTCAATCAGTTCAGCGAGTTCGGCAACTACATCATCCATCGTGCAGTGACTGGGCCGGCACTTGAGCGCGTGTTCGGGGCGGTACAGGTAGGCGGCAAGCTGAAGGCACGCGCTTTCGTGGCTGCGTCGGGTTCATCGAGCACGCTTGCCGCCGGCGATCATCTGAAACAGGCGCTGGGCTGCCAGATCGCGGTGGTGGAAGCTACCGAATGCCCGACCTTGCTGAACAACGGTTTTGGCGAACACAACATCCAAGGGATCGGCGACAAGCACGTGCCGCTCATCCACAACGTGTTCAACACCGACTATGTCATCGGCGTTTCGGAAAGGTCGCCCGACAGCCTGAACCTGTTGTTCAACCTTCCGGCCGGGCGCGACTATCTGCAGGGACGCAAGAAGGTTAAGCCTGAGATGATCGAGGCGTTTTCGCATCTGGGCTTGTCGTCGATTGCCAATATCGTTGCTGCGATCAAGCTGGCCAAATACCTCGATCTAGGGCCGGACGACGCGATCCTGACGGTCGCTACCGATGGTGCCGCGATGTATGAATCGCAATTGTCGAAGGTGCTCGACGCGTCGTTTGGCGGTGCCTTTGATGCATTGTCGGCGGCAGAGGTATTCGGCGAACATCTGGCGGGTGCCGGTACGGACACGCTCCTGGAACTCACGCGCGTGGAACGCGAGCGCATTTTCAACCTCGGCTACTACACCTGGGTCGAACAGCAAGGTGTAACGCTGGAGGATTTCGTCCGGGGGCGTAGTCCCGCTTTCTGGGATGGGTTGATGGATATGGTGCCTATCTGGGATCGACTGATCGAGAACTTCAACGCTACTGCCTGAACAAGCAGCCAAAATAGAAAAGGCCGGCGAGGGGAAACCTTCGCCGGCCTTTTTGTTTGAGGAAACGGACTATGCCGTCTCGCGCAGATGCTGCGATAGCTTCCAAACTGAATTCATGTTCAACGGCGTCGATGTCACCGCAACGCCAAGCGCGTTCGAGACGGCATTTGCGATTGCGGCGGCCGGCCCGATCGCGCCGCCTTCGCCAAGGCCCTTGGCGCCAAGCGGCGTCAACGGCGTCGGGGTTTCGATATGGTGCACCTCGATATTGGGTATCTCCGGTGCGAGCGGCATCAGATAGTCTGCGAAGCTCGTCGTCAAAGGCTGGCACTCGGCGTCGTAGATGAAGTGTTCCAGCATGGCTGAGCCGATGCCCTGAACGACGCCGCCACGTACCTGTCCATCGACGACAAGCGGGTTGAGAATAGTGCCGCAATCCTCGACCACGACGAAACGGCGCAGCTTGATCTTGCCAGTCGGAACATCGATCTCGACCACGGCTGCGTGCACGGCATTGGAGTAGCATCCGTCCGGCGCGCCATCGACGCTGGCATGCGCCTCGAGCCCGGTGCTCATGCCTTCCGGCAACTGCTCGACATTGCGTTGCGCAATGCGAGCCAGTTTTTTGATCTCGACATAGCTGCCGGGGTTGTCGCGTTGTACCGCGCGCCCATCGACCAATTCGATCTGGTCCGGTTTCGTTTGCAGCAGATGGGCTGCGATTGCGCGCAACTTGTCAGCAATCTTGGTCGAGGCCACATGCACCGCGCCGCCGCCCAGCGGACCGCCGCGACTTCCCCAGGTGCCGACGGAGTAGGGTGTCGTCATGGTGTCGCCGTGGCGCACGTAGACATTCTCCGGCCGGATACCCAAGGCGTCGGCCGCGACTTGCGCCATCGTGGTTTCGAGCCCCTGGCCGTGGTTCTGCAAGCCAAGGTCGATCGTCACTTCGCCGTCAGGCGCCATGTCGACGCGAGCTGCGATGTATCCGGTTTCGATCGGTACGCGGCGGCGGGTGAAGTCCGGTGTGCCATGCGCGGTTTGCTCGATGAAGCAGGCGATTCCAACGCCGATGCGTTTGGTCGATGACGTGTGCGAGGCCTCAGCCGCCTTGAACTCCTCGGCCAGAAGCACCTGCATTTCTTCCAAAGCTTGGGCGTAGGAGCCTTCGTCGTAGGTGAAGCCGAGCACGTTCTTGTATGGAAACTGGCGGATTATGTTCTTGAGTCGAAACTCGAACGGATCCAGTCCCAGCTCTTTCGCAATGTCGTCCATCAGCCGCTCCTGCGAAAAAACCGCAGATGGGCGCGCAACGCCACGATATGTTCCAATCGGGCACTTATTGGTCGCAACCGCACGGAAAGTCGCCTCGTAGGCCCGGAAATCATAGGGTCCCGGCAGCACTTTGCCGACCATTCCCGGCTCACCCGCAGAGGTGAAAGGATAGGTTGAATAAGCGCCGTTATCGACAGTGATGTCAGCCTTCAGGCCGAGCAGCCGGCCATCGGCGGACACGTAGGCTTCCAATGTGTGCTCATGGTCGCGTGCGTGAATGGACGCAATCAGATGCTCGCGTCTGTCTTCGATCCACTTCACGGGCCGGCCTGTCTTCATGGCCAGCCAGCCGATCAGGATCTCGTCGCCAAAGACTTGCCCCTTTACGCCGAAGCCACCGCCGACGTCCGGGGCCACCACGCGAATGCGCGACTCCGGCAGCCCAAGTTCTTCTGAGATATATGTGCGCACCAGGTGCGGCATCTGGGTGGACGACCACACCGTCAGCACGCGGTCGGCAGGGTTGTAGTAGGCGACGACGCCGCGCCCTTCCATGGGGACGCCTGCCTGGCGCTGGGTCTTGTATGTGCGCTTGAAGACATGGGCCGCCGCCGCTTTTGCGGCTTCGATATCCCCGCCCTTCATTCCGCGCTGCACGATCACATTGCTGGTCCAGCCATCGAACAGCGGCGGTATCGAAGGATCGCGTGCCTGTTCCATATTGCCGACGACGGGCAGGAGATCGTAGTCGACAAGCAGATGCTCGGCCGCGTCCTCGGCCTTGTAGGCATCCTCGGCCAGAACCACTGCCACCGGTTCTCCGACAAAGCGCACTTTTCCCTCGGCCAGAAGCGGCTGCTCGGAATACTGCATTTCCGGGTAGTCCTGATGTGCCTTCATCGAGAGGCCTGCTGTGTCCTTGCCGGTGAAAACCCATGTCGGGAAACCGAGATCGGCGAGGGCGGAACTGTCGATGTCGAGGATAGTCGCATGCGCGGTTTCAGCCCGCACGAACGTAAGATGCAGCATGTTAGGGAGATCGATGTCGGCAATGTAGTGCGCGGTGCCGGATAGCAACCTGACATCTTCGAAGCGTTGGACACGGGCTCCGATGAATTTTGGGCGTTCCGCGTTCATCTCATGCCGCTCCTGAGTTCAGGCTGTCGGTCACCGCCTTGCGAACCGCCGAAACGATGCCGTGGTATCCTGTGCAACGGCAAATATTGCCGCTCATGGCCTCCCGGATTTCCTCATCGTCGGGGATTCGTTTCTGGATGACCATTTCATCGACGAAAGGTACCAGCGTCATGAGAAAGCCCGGGGTGCAGTAGCCGCATTGCAGCCCATGCTCGCTCCTGAACGCCTTCTGCAACGGATGATCGGCCGTTGTTCCGCCAAGGCTTTCCACCGTCCGGATCGATGAATTGTCGCATTGGACCGCAAATGTAAGGCAGGAGAGGCGTGGCGTTCCATCAAGATGCACTGTGCAACAGCCGCATGCGCCGTGGGCGCAACCGATATGGACACCCGACATCCCGAATTCGTGGCGCAGGACGTCAGCGAGCAAGCGCCTTGGCTCGACGCTCAGCGTCTTTTTCACGCCGTTAACTTCAAGTGTGATCTCGATCATGATCTTTCCAGCGCTCGCGTGCAGGCAATTTCGATGGCGCGTCGCGACAGTTCGGCAATCAGGCTGCGGCGATAGTCCGCCGATGCGATGTGGTCATCGACCGAATCAATAGATGCGGCGAAGCTGGCTCCAGCTTCCGCGGCACCTGGTGACGCCAGTGGCTTACCGACGAGATAGTCTTCGATCTCAGGCGCGCGAATCGGAAACAGATCCGCGCCCGAGCAGACCATCGCGGCCTTGGTGATATCGCCGTTGCCGAACTCCAGCGTGATGCCAACAGAGGCCATGCCGAAATCCCCACTGCGTTCGCTCAGTTCCACAAAGCTGCCGGTATAGGCATCGGGCGGCAGGGGAAACTCGATGGCTACGACCATCTCACCTGGCTCGAGCGCGGTGACATAGGCGCTGAGGAAGAACTCCGTCGCCTTGATCTTGCGTGTCGCCTCCAGCGAGCGAACGACGATATCGGCATCATGCAAGACTGCGACAGCGGGCAGTTCGGCCGTCGGGTCGGCGTGGGAGATGCTGCCCCCGATCGAACCATTGCGGCGGATCGTTGGATGGCCGATGTAATGCACGGCGTCGAGAAAAGCTGGAAAATACTTCGCGATCAGCGGGTTGTCGAAATAGGCGATGTGCCTTGTCAGTGCGCCGATGCGCAGGACCGGGCCATCGATCTCGATCTTGTTGAGCGGCAACCTGTTGATGTCGACCAGGTGGCCAGGCCGCGCCAGCCGAAAGTTCATCATTGGCACCAGACTTTGCCCGCCCGCGATCGGGCGACCGTCGTCTCCAAATTGATGAAGGAGCTCAAGTGCGTGATCGAGCGATGTGGCTCGATGGTACTCGAATGATGCTGGTCTCATCGGTTCCTCTGTTTGAAAGCGAAGATCCGACGGGTATTCGCCATCAATATGAAACTGCGGCAAGGGCCGTCAATGCAAGGCAAACTAGTCGAGCCGTTGTTTGTATGCAATAGAAAAAAAATTGTAGACAAATGTGATCGCCTCGCATTAAATCAAGCTGCCGGATAGAGGATCCCCTTGTGAAAGGCTAGGCAATTGTAACCAGCGCGGCCGCCGCCGCGCCCATGGGAGAGAGATTGATGTTTGCAATGAAAACCTTTGCACGTGGCTGTGCCACGCTTGCCCTGGGTTTGGCCCTGCTGGGCAGCGTATCCGCTCGCGCCGAAGATGCCGTTACGCTCAAGATGGTTGGCGCCTGGGCTCCGGGCTTTTCGCCAACGGCCGAGGTCGGCAAGAACTTCATGGAAAACGTCAATCGCCTCGGCGAAGGCAAGGTTTCCATCACCTACATCGGCGCTGACGATGTGCTGCCGCCGTTCGATCAGCCGGAAGCTCTTGTCAACGGCGTTTTCGATGTCTGGTACGGCGCTCCCAACTATTGGGCCGGTGTTGTGCCGGGTGGCGATATCACCGAACTCTCGCCGCTGACGGTCCCGGATGGCGGACCCGGCTCTGCGCTTTACGACTACATGACCAAGATCTATGCGGCCAAGGGCGTGCGCTACCTCGGTCATGCCGCCGGCGATCCGGGTGAGGGCGCTCACTACATTTCCACGAACTTTCCGGTCAAATCGATCGACGACCTGAAGGGTAAGAAGCTGCGCGTTGCTCCGCTTACGCGCCATTTCGTACAGGCCGTTGGAGCAGAATCCGTTACGCTGCCGCCGTCGGAAATCTTCCTGGCCATGGATCGCGGCACCGTCGAAGGTTTCAGCTGGCCGGTGGCTGACGCTTTCACGCGCTACAATTGGCAGACCGTCACCAAGTACATGATCAACAAGCCGATGTATCGCAGCGGCGGTAGCGTTGCCATGAACCTCGCCAAGTGGGAGAGCCTGTCGCCGGAAGTTCAGGAAATCCTCCTGAAAGCTATCGCTGAAACCCAGCAGTTCGCTCTCGACTGGTTCGACAAGAACCAGAAGGAGCAGGAAGCAATCATGACCAAGGACGGAATGGAAATCCTCAACATTTCCGATGAGGAATCCAAGCGCTGGACCGAGGTCGCCAACGATGCGTTGTGGGCCTACTACGAGTCCGTACTCGGCGCCGACCGCATCGCTGAAGTCAAAGCGTTGTTTGCCGCCAAGTGAGAACGGATGCCAGTCGGAAACTCCGGCTGGCATTTTCGTGTCAGAACAGCCTGATGACGTGGCGACAATTCTGACCAAACGTATCGCTAGGAATTTTTCGATCAGGTCGAACTTGGCCTGATCGTTGCGGTAGCCAAGCTCGGAAGCCAACAGACCCAGGTTTTCAAGAGCAACAAATCGAGCCGGACTTTCCGAATGCCGGGTCCGCCTCACAACCAAACAGTCAGGTTCCCCATGAGCAAGCTTGAACGCTCATTCGATTTCGTCCTCGATTTTTTCGCCGTCGTGGCTGGCGTCTTGCTGGTTGTGATGATGCTGGCAACCGTGCTGAAGGTGGCTTTGAGAGCCTTCTTCAATCACGGAATTCTCGGCATAGATCAGATCAGCGGCACCATGATGGTCTACATCACCTTCCTTGGTGCAGCCTGGGTCCTTAGACGCGACGGCCACGTTTCGGTCGACATAGTCATCGGAAACTTGCGCCCGAATGTTCAGCGCATCGTGATGTTTGTCAGCTCGCTGATCGGAGCTGCCGTTTGCTTCGTAATAACATGGTTTGCGACGCAGGCGGTTCTGCTGTCCCTGCAACGCGGCATTCTGATCGCGGCTGAAATAGAGATCCCGCGGGCCGTAAATCTGTGGGTCATCCCGCTTGGCTGCCTGCTTCTCGGCATTGAATTCCTGAGACGGGCGCTGCGCTTCCTCAGGGGCGAAGCCGTCATTTCCGACACACCTCGACTGGAGGCCTGATCGTCATGCTCTGGTGGCAATTCCTTATTCTTTTCTTTGCTGGCCTTGGCACGCTGATGATCATTGGCTTGCCGGTCGCCATTGCCTTCCTGTTGGTCAACCTGGCTGGCGTGTTCTACCTCTGGGGCGGCGTTTCCGGCTTCAACCAGCTCATTTTGAGCATCGACAGTTCGATTTCGACCTTCGTGCTCGTGCCTGTTCCGATGTTCATCCTGATGGGCGCGATCATGTTCCATTCGGGCATCGCCCAGCGAATGATAGAGGTGCTCGACCAGTGGCTGGGCTTTGTCGCCGGGCGACTATCGGTTCTCGCCATTGGCGCAGGCGCACTGCTTGGAACACTCACCGGCATGGCAATGGGTTCCGTCGCCATGCTGGGTTCGACCTTGACCCCTGAAATGGAGCGGCGCGGCTACGCCAAATCGATGTCGATCGGCCCGATCCTCGCCAGCGGCGGGCTTGCCATCCTCATTCCGCCGAGTACGCTGGCTATCGTACTGGCAAGCCTGGGTGGCTTCTCGGTGGCCAAGATTCTGATCGGCATCATCGTGCCCGGAATCCTGCTTGCAATCCTGTGCATCGGCTACCTGGTCATTCGCGCCACGTTGCGGCCTCACGAAGCACCGAGCTACGAGGCTCCGCATGTTCCTCTTGGACAGCGGCTGCGTGACGCCGCTCTCTATCTCGTGCCGCCGATATGCATCGTGTTCATGATCATCGGCCTCATTTTCTTTGGCACCGCGACGCCGACGGAAGCTGCCGCGATCGGTACGTTCCTCACGTTCGTTCTTGCAATCCTTTACCGCAAGCTGAACTGGCAGGTTCTCCTCCAAGGTGTCGGATCGGCAACCCAGCTTTCGATCATGATCCTGATCATTCTCACGGGGTCGGCAGCGTTCAGCCAATTGCTGAGCTTCTCGGGTACGACCAGCGCGATCACCAATCTTGCCAGCGACCTGCCTGTGCATCCGTTGGTGCTGCTTATCCTGATGCAGCTCATTGTGATGTTCCTCGGAATGTTCATCGAGCAGACGTCCATCGTGTTGGTCACGATCCCGATCTTCCTGCCCATCGTGCATCAGATGGGTTGGGATCCGATCTGGTTCGGCATCATCATGATGGTGAACCTGGAGATGGCGACGATTACCCCGCCCTTTGGATTGTCCCTGTTCGTCATGAAAGGCATCGCGCCGAAAAACACCACCATGGGCGACATATATCGCGCGGCCGTTCCCTTCATCCTGATCAACATTCTGCTTATGGGCATCATGATTGCCGCGCCGGATCTGGTGTTGTGGCTGCCTGACCAGATGAATTGATTTCCAGTCGCGCGGCTGCTTGTGCCGCGCGGCCTTTCCACCATTTGCAACATTGGAGTTGAAGATGACGACGCAGCGCCAGGCCATTCTGGACACCATCGACAAGAACAGGGACAAGGCCGTCCAGTTCCTGCAGAAGATGGTTTCAATCCCGAGCGTCACCGGAGATGAAGCCGCCATCCAGGCATTCGTTGCCGACTACATGAAGGGCATCGGGCTGGACGTGGATATGTGGGACACTGACTGGGAAGAACTGAAGAAGCACCCCGGTTACCGCCCCGTCGATCGTGGATATGAAGGCCGTCCCAACATCGTGGCTACAAGCAAGGGTGTTGGCGGCGGTCGGTCGCTGCTGCTCAACGGGCACACCGACGTCATTCCGGTCGGAAATGGCGAAGGTTGGAGCGACAATCCCTGGTCGGCCAAGATCGAGAACGGCCGTGTCTATGGCCGCGGTTCCTGCGACATGAAGAGCGGCGTGGCCAGCCATATTCTCGCTGTCGAGTATCTCAAGCAGGCGGGCGTCAAGCTGAAGGGCGACGTTTTCATCAATGTCGTGATTGACGAAGAGGTTTCCGGTCACGGTACGCTCGACACCGTCATTCGTGGCTACAAGGCGGACGCCGGCATTTCGGGCGAGACCAGTGACCTGCACGTGCAGCCTGCCTGTATCGGCCGCATCTGGTTCCAGATCGACGTTCAGGGCAAGCCGGCCGGCATCCAGCAGCGGTACCTTGGCATCAGCGCCATCGAGCTTGGCAACAAGATCGTCAAGGCCGTGCAGGAACTGGAAGACCATCGCGTTGCAACCGTGAAGCATCCGCTTTACCCGAGCGCGCTGGACTCCTTGCCATGCATCATCGGCAGCTTCCAGGCCGGCAACTATCCAAGCGCGTTCCCGGCAAGTGCTGTTCTCAAGGGCAGCATCGGCACGGTTCCCGGCGAGGACCACGAAGGCGTCAAGCAAAGCCTGGTGAAGAAGATCGCCGAAACCGCCGCCAAGGACCCATGGATGAAGGATCATCCGCCGGTGGTGCGCTTTGTCGGCTACGATGCGGAAGCCTCGGAGATACCGCGCGATCACGGCATTGTGGACACCGTGAGCCGCGCCTACACCGAGATCACCGGCAAGCAGCCAACCATCAGCGGCCGGCAGGGCGCGGCCGACACCCGGTTCCTTAACAGCTACGGCAACACGCCGACCGTCATCTTTGGCCCCGGCTCTACGGCGGTCATGCATGCCAATGACGAGTATGTCTCGATCGACGACTACGTCACTTCGATCAAGGTAATGGCGCTGTCGATCTACGATTGGTGCGGAGCACAGAACTAGAGCGCCGCAGTTTCTGCCTACCTATAGACAGCAAAAAGGGCCGGTAGCTTCCGGCCCTTTCCATGTCCTGATGGTAGAAATCAGTATCCCCGGCTTGGATTGACCAGATGCAGTGGTTCGTGGCCATTCCTTACGCGACGTATGTTTTCGGCGACGTCGCGAGCGGCCGTTTCCGGTACCGTGATGCTGGCAAGGTGCGGGGTGATCAGGACATTCTCCATTTGCCAGAATGGGTGGTCGGCCGGCAACGGCTCGGTCCAGAACACATCGAGCGTCGCGCCGCCAATCTGGCCGGAGCGTAGCGCTTCGATCAATGCCGGCTCATCGACAACGGGTCCTCGCGAAGCGTTGATGAACTTTGCGCCTTTCGGAAGCGCACTGAACACCGAAGCATCGATAAGACCCTTGGTGTGCGTGGTGAGCGGCAGCATATTCACGAGAATTTCTACCTGGGACAGAAATTCGTCCCGCGCCCCGCCGAAATGACATTCCACGCCCGCTATGGTCTTTTCCACGTGGTCCCAGCCGTGGACAGAAAAGCCAAGGTTGGCCAGCGCGGACGCTACTGCTGATCCGAGATGCCCGAGGCCCAGCACGCCGACCTTGATCCGATGCAGGGGGCGAGGGTGGATGTATCGCCACTCACTCAGACGCTTGGCCTGCTCGAAGTCCGGTATGTCGCGAGCGTAGCGGATGACCGAAAAGAGCACGTAGCTTTTCATGAGCGCGATCATCCCATCATCGGACAGTCGCGCAATCGGCACGTCCGGAAGATCCGCCCGGCCTGCCAGTGAATCGATTCCTGCACCGAGGTTGACGACAAGCGACAAGTTGGGGAACGGCTCGAAGAACCCGGGGAAGGGCTTCCAGGCAAGAACGTAGCGCACGTCTTCGGGATTGCCGACCTCGGGGTAAACGCGAAAATCGAGGGACGGGAGTTCCGACTTCAGAACGTCACGCCATTCACCTGGATCATCGAATTCGCTGTAGAAGAGAAGCGCGCCTTCGGCGTTTGCTCCGCCGTTTGTGAGGCCTTCCTGGCCTTGTGGATTTTGCATTGTCGTAACCTTGTTCAAATCGGCTGTCTGAGTGCGCACGGACGCTGAACCCGACACCAGCCGTGAGTTTGGGAGAGATGTGGCCTGCCCATGCAGGGCAGGCCTTGTTCCGGCTGTCGCCTACATCATCAGGCTTGGCAGCCAGGTGGTGAGGGCAGGGAAGAAGATGAGCAATATCAGCAGGACAAACATGCTCAGAAGCAGCGGCGTGTTCGCCCTGAAGGTCGCTACGATATCCTCCCGTCCGATCCGGGCTGCCACGATCAGCGCCAATGCGACTGGCGGCGTGACCTGTCCGATGACCACCGTGACCACCATCAGGACGCCGAAGTGCACCAGGTCGACATCGAGAGCCAGCAGCGACGGCAGCAGCACCGGCATGATCATCGGGATCAATGGGTCGAGCACCATGCCTGCGATGAGCGCCAAACCCAGCATCAGGAAGATTTGCGGGATCGTGGACTCGAATGGGAACAGGTACTGCATCATATCCAGCAGGGCCACCGGAACCCGCGCCGCGGACAGAGCCCAACCGAGCGCCACCGAAAAGCCTACGACCAGCAGGACTTCGCCGGTGAGCACGGTGGCTTCGACCAGCGACTTTCGCAGATCCACAAAGCTCATGGATCGATAGACGCCCATTGAGAGGATGATGGCGTATGCGACCGCGAATGCTCCGGCCTCGGACGGCGTGAAAATGCCAAATACCAGCCCTCCGAGAATCAGGACGGGCATGCCCATTGGCAGGATGGCTTCCTTGCCGGTGCGCATAAGTTCGCGCCATTCGAAACTCTGCATCGGGCTCCAGCCATTGCGGCGCGCCAATATTCCGATCGTGATCATCAGCACGAGGCCCATGAGGAGACCGGGGATAACGCCGGCCAGGAACAAGGCGCCGAGCGAAGTGCCGGTGACAGCCGAGTAGAGGATCATGGGTGAGCTTGGCGGGATCAGGATGCCAATGCCCGAGGACGTGGCGGTGATGGAACAGGCAAAGGGACCCGGATACCCTGCCTTCTTCAGCTTCGGGATCATGACCGAGCCGGTTCCGGCCAAGTCGGCGACCGAGGTTCCGATCATGCCGCCAAACATGATGGAAACCATCACGTCGACATGCGCTAGGCCGCCGCGCATCCAGCCGACTGCCGCGCTGGCGAACGCGAAGAGCCTGTCGGCAATGCCGCTGACATTCATGATGTTGCCGGCAAGGATGAATAGGGGAAGCGTAACGAGAATGTAGTCGCTGACCCCGACCAGAGTCTGTTGCGGCAGTGCCAGTTCCCACCCGCTGGAGAAGAACAGAAAAGCGATGACCGAGGCGGCGAGGGCGATGATTATAGGCATGCCCATAACCGCCAGCACGCACAGCGTGAGAATTGTAATAAGGGCTAGGGAGAGCATCGCTCTACTTCCTCCTGAAAAGCGGGACGAGGAGGGTTACCGCCAGACCGAGCAGCGCTACCAGCAAGGCAGAGATCAACACGCCCTTGGGTATGCGCAGGACAGGACTGAGGTCGGAACCGAAGATCTGCAGATATTGCCAAGTCAACCAGGCGCAGTAGAACATGGTCGCCGATCCAAGGAGCGCGCAGAAGGTCGCGACGCTCCGCTGGGGCCCCGGCCGCAGCCGGTAGGTAACGATGTCACAGCAAATTAGCGTCTGGCGCAGGCCCGCGATGATGATGCCCACCGCTGCCAGCCAGACCAGCAGATAGGTCACGGCTTCTTCAGTCCACGGAAGTGGTGCGGAGAAGGCGTATCTTGAGAAGGCGTTGGCAAACACCAGCAGCGTGAGGATGGCCATCAACGCCATGGCAAGGTTTTCGAGGACGAAATTGAGGCCCTTTGAAAACCGACCAGCAGGTGGCGGGCTCATTTCGAAGTCGGTGGCGGCGAGTTCAGTTTCTTCAGCCATCGTGAACCTCCGCGGGTGCGATACGCTTGTTGAAAAGACGTCCATAGCCGGGCTTTGCGCCATTCACCCCGCTCACTTCGAGGCAGTGCCAGAACGAGGCCTGCACGGCGGAAATGACCGGTTTTCCGAGTGCGGTTTCCAACGCCTCGATGGCGCCCACCGACCAGAAATTGGTGCAACTGATAAATACGGCCGTGGCGTCCGGATGATCGATTTCCATCACCATGTCGTACACGCGCTCGATCGGCACTTCGGCCAAAGCCTGGTCCGTATCGATGCCCAGGTTCTTGTGCTTCAGAACCTTGTGGCCATTCTCCTCGAGAAAGCGAATGGCTCGTGCATGCACGCCGTCGACATAGGGCGTGGCAAGCACGACTGGCCCTGCCTTTACCTCGGCCAGTGCTGCAAGGGTCGCAGTGGAAGCCGTCGTGATTTTCGGCCCTGGTGCCCAGGACTTCAACTTCTTGATCAATGCATGGTCATAGGCGGTGCCGTGCAGGAACGAAGCACTCGTGCCGCCGAAACACAGCACGTCGATCGGGGCTGACCCGAGCAGGCGCGCTGCCTGCTTGAGTTCCGGCGCGTTCATCATTTCCTCGATGCCCTCGACGGTCACCTTCGGCAATTTGATACGCGTTGTGTGGACTGCCACGCCCTCGGCGGCCATGGCCCACATCTCGGATTCCATGACCACGCTGGAGGCCATGAAAATCAGTCCAATCCGTGCCTTCGACCCGTTTCCGTCATAGCGGAAACGGGAGGAGAGGTTATGCAAGTCGTTCATTTCAGGACTTCCTGTACGCGGGTCATGAACTCTGGCGTCACGACGCTGGAGATCTTTTCTGCTACAGGCGCAGCCGCTTCCTGGAAGGGGACCGGATCGATCTCGTTGATCGTCACGCCGGCAGCCTTGAACTCATCCACAAGCTTGGCGTCGCTTTCGTCGGAGAGCTTGCGTGTTTCATCACCAGCGACTTTGGCAGCAGCCTTGAGCTTGGCTTGCAACTCGGGGGTGAGGGCATCCCACGCCTTGCCGTTCATGGTGAGCGAGATTGGCGTATAGACGTGATTGGTCAGCGAGATGTACTTCTGAACTTCAAAGAGCGAGAACTCCTTGATGACCGAAAGCGGGTTTTCTTGGCCGTCGATCGCGCCCTGCCGCAATCCGACATAGGCTTCGCCGAGAGGCATCGGAGTCGGCGCCGCGCCAAGCGTCTTGAACGCCAGGATACGGCCCTCATTGCTTGGCGTACGCAGTTTCAAGCCACTCAGGTCTTCTGGTTTTACGATCGGGCGAACGTTGTTGCTAATGACGCGGAAGCCCAATTCCCCATAGCCGATGACTTCGAGGTCGACGGTCTCGCGAAGGGACTTCGCCAGCATTTCGCCAAGCTCGCCATCCATGGCGGCACGGGCGGTTGCCTTGTCCTTGAGCAGGAACGGCATATCGAAGACGGCGAACTTGCTGTCGAGGGAGACAATGTCCGAACCCATGGAAACGACTTCGACCTGCCCGGCGCGGATCAACTCGGCCAAGGCATTTTCATCACCCAGCGCGCCACCTTCGAAGAACTCGATGGCAACCTCGTCGCCCGCGGACTTCTTGAGCTCGTCGCGGAATGTCGACAACATCACGTTGGTGGGATCGCGACCGGTCGTTTCAACGGCCAGCCGCAGTTTGGTTTGGGCGAAGGCTGAAGGAACGGCCGTAAGGCTGAGGCCGACTGCTGCGAGAACTGCAAGTTTCCTAATTCCCAACATTTCAACTCCTCCTTGTTGGTTTTGGCTTATTGTATGCAGATATTCAAAAGCAGGGGGATTTTTGGGCAAAAAATGCCTATCGTTTCAAGCTATAGCTTGCCACGCGTATACATTGAAGCCCTTGAAGTTAATCCGCTGGCCCATTCCTCATTGGCGCCATGCGTCAATTGCCGCCCCTACGGCATCAGAGGTTCCGTCCCTCCTGACGGTCTCTCTTGATCGTCTTTTTTTATGACTTGATCACAGAAGTCGCATAATGAAAAATACTTTTAATATGGCAACAAGATAGATTGAAGCTATGCACATGTCCTTCCGCACACTCGACTACATAGTCACCACCGCCGACACCGGCAGCGTGACGGAAGCGGCCCGTTTGCTGAATGTTTCTCAGCCGTCCGTTTCCAATGCGATTGCCCATATGGAGACCGAACTTGGCGCCCAGATTTTCGTTCGTCATCACGCGCGTGGCGTGACGCTCACGGTTGCCGGCCGCCGTTTTGTTGGCGAGGCGCGGCTCCTGCTCAATCATGCGCGCGAATTTGGCCGTAACGCGATGACGCTAAGTGACGGCCTGTCAGGCGAAATTACGGTTGGCAGCTTTGTCACCTTGGCTACGCGCTTCATGCCGGGGCTGCTCACAGAGTTCTCACAGCGGATGCCTGGCATCATGGTCAACCTGGAGGAGGGGAACCAGAAGGAAATGCTGGACGGCCTGATCTCCGGTCGTTTCGAAATGGCGCTTTCCTATGCCTATGCCCTTACTGAAGAGGTGACTGGCGAACTTTTGGCGGAACTGCCGCCCTATGTGCTTTTGTCAGCCCAACATCCGCTTGCCGACCGCGCCGACATCAGCCTGTCGGAACTTGCGGACGAGCCCTTCATCCTTCTCGATCTTCCCCATTCGCGCGAGTACTTTTTCAGCCTCTTCCTTGCCTGCAAGATCGAGCCTCGCATCGTCTATCGTTCGCATTCATATGAGCTTATTCGCGGACTGGTCGGGCATGGCCATGGCTACACCATCCACAATGCCGTCCCCGGAACGACCTTTGGCTATGATGGAACACGTATCGCGGTGCTGCCGATCCGGGAGAAGTTGCTGCCGGTGCATGTCATGAGTCTCAGCCTTAGACGCCACATCATGCGTCCGGCGGCGAAGAAATTCGCCGAGTACTTGCGCGAAGCGTTCGCGCCTGGCGGCTTGTTCGGCGCACCCACAAAGCATGGGTGAGCACCCCTCGGACCGGGCGCTGCACCAGTCTGTGCGTCCGATTTTGGCCGATACCTGGTGATGTTGACAATGCCTATACTGGTCGACTCAAAAGTTTGGAATGCGCAATGCTGCACCAGTTGCGCGCCTTGTGAGCGCTTAAAAGATACGTTTTAGGAATTGACTCATATAGTATACCCCCCTATAGTATATGGAAGGTTGGATCATGTCCCATACGATACAGGAAAAGTCGAAACTGCTTGCCCGGGTGCGTCGCATCAAGGGTCAGGTTCAAGCGATCGAAAGTGCGCTTGAAAATGAGATCGGCTGTGCGGATGTGTTGCAACTGGTCGCCTCGGTGCGCGGGGCCTTCAATGGCCTCACGCGTGAATTGATCGAGGAGCATATCGAATCCCACATCCTCGCGGCCGACAGCGAGGGTGCCCGTCAACGCGGGGCTAGCGAACTCATCGAAGTCATACGCACTTATGTGAAATAGCCCCCAAGTCTCCAAGAAAGACAGCCTCATGGCCTCGCTTCCTGAGCTCTTGCAGCAAGGAACTGCATACGCATGGCTTTTTATACCAACTGCGATTCTTTTGGGCGCTCTGCACGGCCTTGAGCCGGGCCACTCCAAGACGATGATGGCGGCCTTCATTATTGCCGTGCGGGGTACGATTGCCCAGGCTGTCCTGCTTGGCGTATCGGCCGCAATCTCACATACGGCAATCGTCTGGCTTGTTGCTCTTGGTGGGCAATATATCGGCCAAGGCTTGGATGCAGAAGCGAGTGAACCGTATTTCCAGTTGATTTCGGGGGTGATCGTTGTCGGCATCGCGGCATGGATGATCTGGCGCACATGGCGCAGCCAAGTTCTGGAAGCCGGCCACGACCACCATCACCACCACGAGGGCGAGGGGCAAAAGGTCGATACCGGGCATGGCGTACTTACGTTGAACATCTTCGAAGACGGTGCGCCACCCAGGTTTCGGATTCATGTTCAAAGCGGGCATCGTTGGGCGGCGAATGATGCGACCCTGGTAACCGAGCGAACCGACGGTTCGCGGCAGGCGTTTACCTTCGTCGACAAAGGCCAATATCTCGAAAGCTTGCAGGAGATTGCTGAGCCGCATGAGTTCAAGGCGCGCATCAGTCTCGGTCATGGAAGCCACACTCATGACTACGATGTTCAGTTCATCGAGGTTGGTCACACTCACGGTCTCGAGGTCGGCAAAGATGGCGACTACATGGATGCGCACGAGCGCGCCCACGCCAGCGACATCGCGCGCCGGTTCTCCAATCGCAACGTAACCACGGGCCAGATCGTCATGTTCGGATTGACGGGCGGGCTTATCCCTTGTCCCGCTGCAATCACCGTTCTGCTGCTTTGCCTTCAGCTCAAGCAACTGTCGTTGGGCGCGGTTCTGGTGCTGTGCTTCAGCATCGGGCTGGCCGTCACAATGGTAGCAGCGGGGGTGCTTGCCTCGTTGAGCGTTCGCCATATTCAAAAACGCTGGTCTGGCTTCAGCACGTTCGCACGCCGCGCGCCCTACGCATCAGGCGTCCTCATGCTGTTGATCGGGATCTACATGGGCGTAATCGGCATCAACGGCCTACGTCACGATCATGCTGATGTTGCGACTGCGGCCTTCACCTATGATATCCCGGTTTCAAGCTGAGTTGATTTGGCAGGCCAGCATAGTTGCGCGGTTCCGACTGTGCATATTATGGTGGCCGCCTCATGCAGATCAGACACCTCCTGTTTTTCGTCACCTTAGCGCAAGAGAAACACTTCGGCAGGGCCGCAAGGGCCTGCGGTGTGAGCCAGCCTACGCTCTCGTCAGCGATACAGAAGCTCGAAAAGGACCTTGATGTTCAATTGATCGAGCGCGGGCAATCTTTTCGGGGGCTTACTGGCGATGGCGTAAAGGTGCTCGCCTGGGGCAAGCGGATACTGGACAATTATGACCTTTTGAGAGCCGATCTCAGTGTGACCTGCTCAATTAGGAAATCCCGTCAGAGATCCAGCATCCAGTCCGGACCACTTTTACCAGACCACGTCAAATCGCCGGAACTCTGACTTATCGTGCAGACCTTCCCAATGAGGTAGCCAGAGCGGGACATTCGCCTCCGACCGCTGCGGGCCCCTCAAGTGCGTGGCGGAAGAGAGTGGGAGTCGAACCCACCAAGGACCGTCTCGCGGCCCTTCCCGGATTTGAAGTCCGGACGCCCCACCGGGGACGCATCTCTTCCAGTTGCATCGGTTGTTCCTGCTGGATCAGCAGTTTTGTGTGCTCCAAAAAGATCGAGTCGATTCTTGTTGATTCGGCGCAGGTCCCCACGGCGGAAGGTCACGCCGTGACGATCAAGGAATTCAAGAATTTGGATCGTTACCTTGCGACCATTGTCGAGCCTGTCGCGCATCGTCGCAACAGCGAATTGGCCGTCGCTGGAAGCTTCGCTGATCTCGCGTGCAATGCCAACGATTTCAGCGATCGTGCCGCGTAAAAGAAAGTGGTCGCGATCGATTTCAACTACGCGTCCCATCCGGCCGAGGCGTTTAAGCAGGTCTCTAACCTCGGCCTCACGAACGCCCTTGCTCTCGACTATGTCGCGGACTCGCGGCGGTCGAAAGCGCGCCGCACCGCCAAGCATCGGCCTGATTATTCCCCAGAGTACCGCATCCTGCGGCGTCAGTTGAACGATATGGTCTGGCGACTTCACCCAGGTGCCGTCCATGGCAACATGACCGGAATCAGTCAGTTCTCGTAACGCTGCAATGAATGCCGGCGCCGATAGTCGGGGCTCGATATGCAGGCGAAGCCGCTCGACGCCGATCCCCGGCAGGGCAGGATTATCCGCATGGAACTGTTCCAGCCGATCGGTGACTGCCTGCCGAATCCGTTCCCATGCCGCCGCTGCCAGCGCCAGGGTCTTGCCGCCGGCACGCAGGCGCTTCAAGCCGAGGCGGTCGGACATGGCGTCGATTTGTTGGGGTATAAGCGCAAAGTCCCGCTGAAAATTGTCAATGTCGATAAGGTAGGGGGGGCCTTCCAGCAACTGCGACAGTACTTTTTCCGGGGTATCGGACAAATATGCCTGTAACTCGGCCATCCGCTCCGGAGTGCGTCGCTTGCGACTTGGCGCGCGCAGATCGAGCAACACGCCGCCGCCAATAGTGCGCTGTGCGCTCGTATCGCGTATCACAAACCGATCGCCAGAGGTCATTGCGGCCGGCCGTTCCAGCACGAGTTGCACAAATCCTTCTTCGCCGGGAGAAATCGGTTGCTCGCCGAGCAATACAATGCGGGCGCCGACTTCCATTGTGCCGTGGTGAAGCCGAACCGGCATCCACTGGGGCACGGGCTTCGTCTCCGAGCGCAACACGCGCAAGCGGGCATCAACGCGGTCGCACGGCGCGTGGATACCGGGGTCCAATACTATATCGCCGCGGGATATGGCGTCCTTTGTAACGCCATCGCCCGCCAGATTGAGCGCACAACGGTCACCTGTGACGCCACGGTCGACCTTCATGTTCTGGGCACGGATACCCCGCACACGCACCGGCAAGCCGGTGGGGCTCACCAACAGATTGTCGCCAACCGTCACCGAGCCCGACAGCACGGTTCCAGTCACCACCGTCCCGACACCCGTGAGCGTGAAGGATCTGTCCACCGCGAGCCGGAATGCGCCGTCGCGTAGCCTGCTCTCCTGTCGTGTGCGAGCGGCAGCGACCAGATGGTCGCGCAATTGCGCAATGCCCATCCCGGTTACCGGCGAAACAGGGATGATCTCGAAATTCGCCATCCTCGTTCCAAGCAGGAGGTTGGAAATCTCGTTGCGCGCGGCGGCGAGCCTGTCCGGTCCGACCAGATCGGCTTTCGTGAGGGCGACAACGCCATCGCAAACACCGAGCAGATCAAGGATGGCGACATGCTCGGACGTTTGGGGCATGACCCCGTCGTCTGCGGCCACGACAAGAACTGCAAAGTCGATGCCGGTCGCACCAGCAAGCATGTTGCGGACGAAACGCTCATGTCCAGGCACATCGACGAAGCCGATCGTTGGACCGTCTGCCACAGGCATGTAGGCAAAACCGATGTCGATCGAAATGCCTCGCGCCTTTTCTTCCTTCAACCGGTCCGTATCAACTCCGGTCAAGGCGCCAACCAGAGACGTTTTTCCGTGATCGATATGGCCTGCCGTGCCGACGATCATGTCACCGGCTCCGGCAAAGGCGCTGCAGGAGCTAGCGCCCGGATCGAGGGCTCGTCGTTTTGCTCATGCCCAAGAAACCGCTCGAAAACGCCCATTACTGCACCCCCGATAGCTCAAGGTGCGAGAGATTGGACGTGAAGGCGGCGGAATCTTCAAGGCATCGCAGGTCGAAGATCAGGGCCTGATCCGCGATGCGACCGATGACAGGGACGGGGAGGGCGCGGAATGCCGCTGTCAAGCTGGCGATTGCCTGCCCGCTTGCTTTCGGATCGGCGGTACGTATTGCAAGACCAAAGCTGGGAACGGTTTCAAGCGGTAGCGCACCCGATCCGATCTGGCTTGCGCAAGCGGCTACCTCAACGGAGAACCTGCTGCCGACTGATGCCGCCACGGCAGGCATGATCTTCTGTGCAAGGGCCTCGATCTCGGTCGAGGAGCGCACCAGATGCCGCAATGTCGGCAACCGCTCCGTCAGCCGCTCAGGGTGCAGATAGAGGCGCAGCGTCGCCTCAAGCGCCGCCAGTCTGATCTTATCGACACGCATCGCACGCTTCATCGGATTGCGATTGATGCGCGCGATCAGTTCCTTGCGGCCGATGATGAAGCCGGCCTGCGGTCCACCCAACAGCTTGTCACCGGAGAATGTAACGATGTCGGCACCTTCGCGAATGGCGTCGGCCACGGTCGGCTCCTTCGAAAGACCGAAGCGCGACAGATCGACAAGCGTCCCCGACCCGAGATCGTTGACCAGAAGGATGCTGTGCTCTTTCGCAAGCAAGGCCAGTTCGGGGGCGGGGACCTCCTTCGTGAAGCCCTGTATGCGATAGTTCGATGTATGCACTTTCAGTAGCAAGCCCGTATCAGGCCCTATCGCCCTGGCATAGTCACGTAAATGGGTGCGGTTGGTCGTCCCGACTTCAAGAATGCGTGAGCCTGCAGCGGCGATGATATCGGGCATGCGAAATGCGCCGCCGATTTCGATCAGTTCGCCTCGTGAGATGACCGCATCGCGGCCGCTGGCGAGAGTATTGAGCGTAAGCAGTACTGCGGCGGCATTGTTGTTGACAACGGTGGCGTCTTCCGCGCCCGTCAATTCGCTAAGAAGCCCGCGAACAAGCTCATCCCGTTCGCCGCGGCTGCCCTTGCCAAGGTCGAATTCGAGCGCAGTCGGGTTCCGCATGGCCCGCGCGGCCGCCTCGATTGCCTCATCCGCCAGAACGGCGCGGCCGAGATTGGTATGAAGAACTGTACCGGTCAGATTGAAAACTTGTCGAATCCGAGGCGCTGCGCTCGCTTCGAGGCGGGCAATCGCCTCGCTCAAAATATCGTCGATTGCCGGAACGGACCCTTTGATGTCGTGCCCGCCAGCCTCACTCATCGCGCCACGCAAGGATTGCAGGCTTTCGCGAAGAGCCGCCACGACCTGCGCATGGCCAAACAGCTTGATTGCGACGACTGCCTCGTCAAGGCGAAGCAACTGGTCGACCGAAGGAAGTCGCCGCTGCGGCAGTGAAATTGCGCCGGAAGCCATGGCGTTCAGTAGCCGATCAGTAATGGGGGATCAACCCGCCATGCGGCAGCAAACGCAAGCAATTGAACACGCCGTGCGTTCCCTGCGAATCAACGACTAAGTTTGGATCAAACCCATGCGTTGGCCGGGTTCACAAGCAGTTGCGCCAACGGTTGCCGGCTCATCAAAATTCGAGCTCTGGGCAGCATCGTTCAGGGGCCGGCGACTACCTCGACGCGGGGGGCACCGGCATGGACGCTTCCAACGATACTGGCGCGGGGGAACCCGGCCGACTGCACGGCCAGCAAGACATCTTTTGCCTGTCCGTCGGCGCAGGCAATCAGCAGTCCCCCCGATGTCTGCGGATCAGTCAGCAGGTTTCGGCGCCAGTCCGGCAAGCCGTCCGGGAGTGATATGCTGTCTCCATAACTGGCCCAGTTGCGAATGGATGCGCCTGTAATAAATCCCTCGCGGGCGAGAGCCTCCGCCTGCTGGAAGAATGGCACATCCCGATCCTTCAGGCGGATGGTCAGGTTCGATCCCCGCGCCATTTCGAGCGAGTGGCCGAGCAGGCCGAAACCTGTGACATCGGTGATGGCATGGACATGAGGCAGCTTCGAAAGCTCGCTTCCTATCCGGTTGAGCTTGGTGGTGGAGGCAATCATCTCATCATAGCCGGCGCGGTCTAAGCGGCTCTTCTTGATGGCCGCGGAGTAAATGCCGACGCCAATACCCTTGGTGAGGATGAGTGCATCGCCCGGCTGTGCGCTCTTGTTGCGGCGAACCTGCTGCGGACTGCAAATGCCGATCACCGCCAGGCCATAAATGGGTTCCGGAGCATCGATCGAATGGCCGCCGGCAATGGGTATGCCTGCCTCAAGGCAAACAGCACGGCCGCCGGCGAGAATTTCGCGCACCGATTCAACGGGCAATTTCGACAACGGCATTCCAAGGATCGCAAGCGCCATGATTGGCGTTGCTCCCATCGCATAGATGTCGGAAATCGCATTGGTCGCGGCAATGCGACCAAAATCGCGCGGATCATCGACCATCGGCATAAAGAAATCGGTGGTCGCGACGACACAGGTCTTGTCGTCCACCTGCCAGACAGCCGCGTCGTCGCCTGTCTCGGTTCCGACGAGCAGTTGGGCAAACGATGTCTCGGCCTGGCCACCAAGCAGTTCCTGGAGAACGGACGGGGCCAGCTTGCAACCGCAGCCGCCGCCATGCGCCAGTTCTGTCAACCGCACAGGTTCGCCCGATCCCGGCAGCGACACGTTCTGGACATTCATTTCTCGTCTCCTTGATCGCCAGTGCTTGCTGGCTGGGTTTGGTAGGCTAGGCTAATACTACCACACCCGTCGGGTCGCATCGATCCGGCGGGTATGGTGCAATTCAGACTCAGATCGCGGTCGACTTGATCGTGTAGCTGACTTTGTCGGGATCGAGAGAGTCGACCAGTGTTCCGCCGACCTCGGCCTGCGGGTACATCAGGAACGCCACCTTGTGAGATGATCCTGGCAAAACAAGGTCATGGCCGGTGTTGTAGGCAAGCCAGTTGCCTTCCCACGCTCCGAACAATTTCTCGCGAACGGCAACGACTGCCGGCGAATCGATCGCATTGTCGCGCGGCGGCTCTTCCAACATGACCTTGCGCACGTCGGCCGGATCGGCAGCCACCCATCCCTGTCCGGACAGATAAACCTCGGCACGGCAATGCTGGGCCTTGCTGACGATGTCGGAATTGGCGCCAAGGCTCTTGTAACCGAACCGGGAAGGCGCGACCCGAACACCATAGATGTCGCGGGCCGGCACGCCGGAGGCCCTGGCCAGTCCCACGAAAAGTGCGTTCAGATCGGCGCATTTGCCACCGCGGCCGCCGGTTTCCAGTAGCGCCACGACATCGCCTGTACCGCAACCGCGCACGTCGCCGTCGCGGTGGCAATTCTCGACGATCCACTCATAGATGGCCTTCGCCTTGGAGCGATCATCGTTAAGGCCTTTGGTAATCTCGTCGGCGGTCTGTTTGACGATGCCATCCGTCGGCACCAGATCCGTGGCAGCCAGATATAGCTGTCGTTCGCTGTCACTTAGATTCTGCTTGCCGCTGGATTCCGTTCCTGCGACCGACCGATCCCGCATCCTGACTGTGTTCTCGACTTCAAGAACAGCCGGCGAACCGCCATTCGCGAATGTAGCGTGGAGCAGCTTCGTGCCGCTTGCCGGGTCGGTCGCAATGGTAGCCGACACTGCATTGCCGGTCCACTTCTCGCCCATTGGCTGCATCCATTCGTCGTTCACCGATGCCAGTGGGACCCATGCCTGCACGGCGCCCTTGTCGGTTGGAATTTCGAGCCGAGTGACGACACGGAAGGTTCGCCATTCTCCCGGCTGCGGATCAAATTGTCGGGCCGCACGTGCCAAGCCCGGCATCAATGTTGCGCTTGCCAGGCAGGCTGCTGTGCCAACCAGAAACTGACGGCGATCGGTCATTGTCTATCTCCTTGTTTGAGTGTTCTTTTTCTTGATGCAGGATCGTCCGGGGGAAAGGCAGTTGCCAGCCGCGTTCGATCGGTGCCGGCTGTGCGAACAAACCGACGCTGACCGCCTGAAGCGGAGACTGGTTCCCATGAACACGTGATGACAATATCGCCGTTCGCCCTAGTGACGGGCGGGCATGCACTTCAGTTGCGATACACGTCGGATCGACTGAAAGAATAGCGCCCCGAACCTCGGGAGCGGCAAAAGTAATCACCGCAAAAGCGTATGCAGACCGGCACGATTGTCAAGTCGAACAAGAGCGCAAAAATCCGTGATTCGATCTGCGCGACTGGAGCGCCGATGAGCACGGCCGTTGCTCATGGCAACACGCGCTCCTCGGGCGACGGCGGCGCGACGCGCACACCACATGTCGGGCGTAAGTATGGAAATATGCACAATATTTCATATATCACTGGCCATTTGGATCGTGGTATATAAGCTCCAACAATACAGTGGAGGCCGGCGTGGGCAGACAGTCAAATCAGAACTATACTCGACTGACCGAGCCGCTTGTCCGCGACAACGGTGTCCTGCGGCCTGCTTCTTGGGACGAGGCCCTTGATCGCGCTGCTGAGGGCTTCCTGCGCAATCGCGAGCTTCACGGCCCCGACGCGTTCGGTATGTTCTCGTGTTCCCGTGCGACCAACGAGATGAATTTCATTGCCCAGAAGTTCGCTCGGGCCGTGATCGGTACCAACAACATCGATTCCTGTAACCGAACTTGACACGCCCCCAGCGTCGCCGGTCTGGTGACGGTGTTTGGTGCAGGCGGTGGTACCTCGTCCTACAACGAGATTGAGGACGCGGATCTGATCATCTTCTGGGGCTCCAATGCCCGGGAAGCTCATCCGATTTTCTTCCATCACGCCCTGAAGGCGATCCACAAGGGCGCCAAGGTCTATGCTGTCGATCCTCGTCGGTCCAAGACGGCTGAGTGGGCTGACTCGTGGCTCGGTCTCGACGTCGGTACCGACGTGGCGCTGGCCTATGGTGTTGGTCGCGAAATAATCCATGCCGGCTTGGTGAACGAGGAGTTTGTCGCGAACGCCTCTACCGGGTTCGAAGACTATGTCGCGGCATGCGAGCCGTGGACGCTGGAAGTCACGTCCCGTGAGACGGGCGTGCCTGCGGAGCTGATCCGGGAACTTGCGCATGACTATGCCAAGGCGGAACGCGCTCAGTTGTGCTGGACGCTCGGCATCACCGAGCACCACAACGGCACCGACAACGTGCGGGCCCTGTGCAACCTTGCGCTGCTCACGGGCCAGATTGGTCGCTGGGGCGCGGGCCTGGTTCCTGTCCGTGGCCAGAACAACGTCCAGGGCGGTGGCGACATGGGGGCGATCCCCAAGAATCTGCCAGGGTTCCAGAGCGTCGAGAACCGCGAACACCGGGAAAAATTCGAGCGCATGTGGGGCGTCACCATGCCTCCGAAGGGTGGTTTGACACTCTCTGAGATGATGGAAGCGATGGATGAGGGCCACCTCACCAGCGTCTATGTCATCGGTGAGAACCCGGTGCAGTCAGATGCCGACACCACGGCGGTGGCCAGACGACTGCAAAATCTGGACCATCTCGTTGTGCAGGACATCTTCCTCACCAAAACCGCTTCGTTCGCCGACGTGGTGCTTCCATCCACCGCTGCATGGTGCGAGAGCGAGGGCACGTTCACCAACAGCGAACGCCGGGTGCAACTCGTGCGCAAGGCGTTGGAGCCACCGGGAAGCGCGAAGGACGATGTCGAGATCATGCGTCTGATTGCGGAGCGCATGGGCTATGTCTGGCCGATACAAACGGCAGAGCAAATCTGGGACGAGTTGCGTGCGCTGTCGCCGGCGCACCATGGAATGTCCTATCGGGTACTCGAAGAGCGGGGCGGGGTGCAGTGGCCTTTCCCTGACGAGGACGGACCTGAGTCACCGTTCCTGCACGGCCGCCTCTGGGAGAAGGATCCCGAGAAGCGTGGACGTCTGGCGCCGTTCGGTATCATCGAGCACCGACTACCGGTGGACAAGCTGAACGACGAGTTTCCGTTGCGCCTGACGACCGGCCGTCGACTGACCGACTATAACACCGGCGTGCAGTCCGGCGGCTTCAATTCGCCGATCCGCTTCGGTGGCTGCGTGGATATTTCTCCGGAGGATATGGATCGGCTTGACCTCAACGAAGGCGAGGTTGTGCGGGTAAGTTCACGCCGCGGAACAGTTCTGGCGCCTGCTCGTCTTGACCCGGGCCTGCGTCCTGGACTGCTCTTCATGGCCTGCAACTTCCCCGACGACGTGGATGTGAACTCGCTTACCATCGAAGCAAACGACCCGATCGCCAAGACCGCGGAGTTCAAGGCGACAGCGGTCAAGGTGGAGAAGACCAACGAGCCTCTGCCCGAAGAGGATGTCGTTGCCGAGACCACCGATCACGAACGCCATGGTAGCGAATTTGCCACCGCGAAATAGGAAGGATGAATTGTGGACTTGAAGTTCTCCAATGCCGAGCCGTTCGCTGAAGAACGCGACGCAATCGATCGGCGGCTTGGGGGACCCGGCGAGGGCGGCTGGCACGGCGGCGAACGTGACGAGCAGGACCATCGCCGCGCTCACACCGGTCATGCGGCACGGAGCCGGCGTCACCTCGTTATGGAAGCGCTGCACGCTGTGAACGACCGCGTTGGCTGGATCAGTCCCGGCGCGCTGAACTACATCGGAAAGCGCCTCAGTGTGTCGGCGGCCGACGTCTACAGCGTCGCGACGTTCTATGCGCTGTTTTCGACCAACATGCGGCCGAAGCGCGTCGTTCACGTTTGCACCGATATTGCCTGCATGACACGCGGCTCCAAGGATTTGTGCGCCGACCTTGAGAAGCGGCTGGGCCCGGCTGGGGCTATGAACGGTTGGAAGCACAGCCCTTGCCTTGGCGTTTGTGAGCGCGCTCCGGCCGCGCTTGCAGTGGAGGCTGGTGATCCGCCTCATGAGCACCTGATTGGACCCGCCACGGTCGAGGAGGTCGCCCTTGCATTGAGCGCCGGTCCCGCTGCCCTCGCAGCCGAGGCACCACCGATCATGGCCGTGCCACAGGCCGGTCAGGAAGGCCTGATGCTGCTCAAGCGCGTCGGCCAGGTCGATCCAGAGAGCCTCGACGACTATCTCGCAACCGGCGGTTACGCTGGATTGCGGCGAGCTTTCGAGATGGAACCCGGACAGGTCATCAGCGAGGTCAAGGATTCTCGACTGATGGGTCGTGGCGGGGCGGCGTTCCCGGCCGGCATCAAGTGGGAAAGTACTGCCAAGCAGCCGGCGACGCCTCGCTACCTTGTCTGCAACGCGGATGAAAGTGAGCCCGGAACGTTCAAGGATCGGGCGATCCTCGAGGGCGACCCGTTCGCGTTGATCGAGTCGATGACCATTGCCGGCTACGCCATCGGCGCCGAGCGCGGTTACATCTATCTGCGCGGCGAATATCCTCGCGCCTTCCGGATGTTGAGCAACGCCATCAAAAGGGCTCGCGAACGCGGGTTCCTGGGCACCAACATCCTGGATACCGGGTGGAGCTTCGAGCTCGAGATCCGACGCGGTGCCGGCGCCTATATCTGCGGTGAGGAGACCGCGATCTTCAATTCGATCGAGGGCTATCGCGGTGAACCGCGCTCCAAGCCGCCTTTCCCGTTCGAACAAGGTCTTTTCAACAAGCCGACAGTGGTCAATAACGTCGAGACCCTGTGCAACGTGCCTCTGATCATGCAGATGGGTGCCGCGCAATACACCAAGATTGGCACCGAGGGCTCTACCGGGCCCAAGCTTTTCTGTGTGTCAGGCAACCTCGTGCGCCCCGGCGTCTACGAAGTGCCCTTCGGCGCGACACTTGGTGACGTTCTTGAACTGGCCGGTGGAGTTCCAAAGGGTCGAACGCTTCAGGCTGTGCTGCTCGGCGGCGCGGCAGGCGTGTTCGTGCGCGCTGATGAACTCAACATACCGCTGACCTTCGAAGGTGTCCGCGCCAACAACGCCACTTTGGGCTCAGGCGTGATAATGGCCTTCGACGACACCGTTGACCTGTCCGGCATTTTGTTGCGTGTCGCGCGGTTTTTCCGCGACGAGTCCTGCGGTCAGTGCGTGCCCTGCCGGGTAGGTACGGTACGTCAGGAGGAGGCGCTGCTGCGCATCACGCACAACCGCCAGGATGCTGCGGCCAAGGGGCGCGACGTCCAATTGCTGCGCGATGTCGGCCTGGTGATGAAGGATTCCTCGATCTGCGGTCTCGGTCAGGCCGCCTGGAACGCCGTTGAGTCAGCCATCGACCGCCTCGGCCTACTGGAGGAAAGCAGATGAATACGCACTACCGGCGTGCTACTGGTGCGCCCGTCCAGCAAATCACGATCACCATCGACGGCGAGGAAGTGAGCGTCCCGGAGGGGAGCACCATCCTGACGGCCTGCAACGCGGTAGGGAAGGACACACCCACGCTTTGCTACGGCGATACGCTCACGCCCAAGAATGCCTGCCGCGTCTGCATGGTTGAATTGAAAGGCTCGCGCGTCCTTGTGCCCTCCTGCTCCCGTAAGGTCCAGGCTGGCATGGAGGTCATGACCGATACCGATCGCGTGCGGCACAGCCGCCGCCTCGTGCTGGAATTGCTTGGCTCTTCCGTCGATCTGTCCACCACGCCGCATATTCCCGAGTGGATGGAGCGCTATGACGCCGAGCCGGGCCGCTACGGCGAACGGGCCGGCGTGAGCCTCAGTCGCGACGTCCACGAACCGGGCGAACACCACGCCGGAAACGGCAGTGTCGCAGCTACGATGGCTCAGCCTGACAAGATCGACAACGACCTTTATGTGCGTGAGTATGACAAGTGCATCCTATGCTACAAATGCGTAGATGCCTGCGGGTCCCAGTGGCAGAACAGCTACGCGATCCAGATCGCGGGGCGGGGGTTCGACTCTCAGATATCCACCGAGTTCGCCGCTGAGTTGCCGGACTCTGCCTGCGTATTCTGCGGCAACTGCGTGGAGGTCTGCCCGACAGGTGCGCTCTCGTTCAAGTCCGAATACGACATGCGCGCTGCTGGCACCTGGAACGAATCGAAGCAGACGCAAACAACCACGGTGTGCACCTATTGCGGCGTCGGCTGTAATGTTGAGCTGCATGTCCAGGACAACAAAATCGTCAAGGTGACCTCGCCCCACGATCACGACGTCAACCACGGGAACCTGTGTATCAAGGGCAGGTTCGGCTTCACGCACGTCCAGAGTCTTAAGAAAGACGACCGCAGCTAACGGCTCATAAGTCTAGGAGCTTGCCTCGAGAGCCTGTGCTCCTGACCCGGCTCGTCGCACCAATTCGTGGTGCTCGACATCAATCCGGCGCACCCGGCGGCGTTCGTCCGAGCGCTTCAACACCGGATCGCCATCCGGCGGCTGGCACCCCATGCCTGCCGTGCCTAGCGTACGCCGCATGGTCGAGTGGCGTTCTCTGCCGATCAGCCGACCCGAAACAGGCTATTTGCTTGATAAAGCGAGAAGTAGCCAAACACATTGTGCGGTAGTCGACGGTGTTTGGCGGAGGGGATGGGTCTGACGTCCAACCTTCTCCACCTTAAGGGATTGATTTCATTATACAAGATCCCAACAGCTCTCGCTTCAGATCACGAACACCGGCGCGAACCCACCCCCTAGCGTCCTGAAATTTGTGGTCTGGCCTTGATAAAGGCGCGCGGCCACCAGAAGCACCTGCCCATCATAGGTATACAGTCGCACGTCCATTTTGCGCCTCTGGGGTGTCTCGTCGATCTTGATCATGCGCTCGCTGGGGCGGACCAGCGTCTGGGCAACGTATCCGCCTCCCGCGATCTCCGCCCAGACTCCTTTCGTCAGCTTGTCGCCACGATATACCGCCTTGCCACCATGTCCTCCTGTCGGCTTGAAGAACAGGTCCTTGCGGGATTTCCAAAGTGCATCAGCGTTGTCGGGATTGACCAGAACGGTGCGTGGAACGGCAGCAAGCCCGGCCCGAATCCCCGGGTCGACTCCCCATGCCTCAAGTGTCGCGGAATTCGAAAGAAGCGAAAGGTTGCGCTTGTCGGCAAGGAGCGCGTGGTTGTGCGGATTCGGCGTTACGACAACCGCGCCATCACGGTAGGATTCCTGCAATGCCTTGTGCTCGGGCTGATCAAAGGCGAAATCGGTGACCCGGTTGTAAACGAGATCGATCGTCTTTCCGTCGACGCTGAGCTGACCATCGTCGTAGCTAAGGTGACCGGCGTCGGCGATGACCGCGTCTACCCCTCGTGCCGCCAAAACTTGCCGCGCGAGCACGAACTCGGGATAAAGGTACTGTTCCGGCGGATTGTCATCGATGATGGCGATGCGTTGTGGCGTGCCCGTTCCCCGCTGCCGAATCCATTCGTTCTGGAACATGCGAAACGCCGCGTCCTCGAACGATGGCAGCGCCGGGGGGATATCCATTTCGGCGCAGCACGCGCGCTGCGCTCGTGCAAGAAAGGCATTGAGAAACGCGCCGCCGGCGTTGGTGTTGATTTCGATCAACCGGGGGCCGTCTTCGCCGAGATGAAAGTCGTAGCCCATCAATGCCCCGAGCGGGCCGTGATCCCCCCACGCGATTTCCGGCGCCCAGGAGAGGACCGCGGTCTTGTATGCCTCGAGTTGGGCGGTGGTCTCCACAGCCACTGCGATCGCGCGCATCTCATTGACGGTGGTGGCCGAAAGGAACACCGGCACGTGCGAGAACAGGTGGGTCTTGGGGCCGATGAACGTCTCGAAGAACGCCGGCTCACCTGCCTCCTGCTCCAGCGCCTCGCGCAGCGATGGAAGGTCCAGTGTAACGCAGAAGCAGTTCTTGTTGAGCCGCTCCGTGCGGTCTTGAACCCGCTTCGATGAACTGGAGCCGGGATTGTTCATTGAGGGAAAACCCGACGCTGCGCCATGATCGGGCGCGCTTCAAAGGCCAAGTAATCCATGAATAATCCCACGAACATCGCTCCCAAAGGTGTCGCCATCGGGTTGATCCAAATATGCCGCTTCTGTCCGGCAGCCACAACTGTCACCGGGTGGGCCTCGGAAAACTGAGCAGCCGGTCGCACGGGCAGCTCCGGCCTGCAGCGAAGCTCCATCCCGAAGGTGCCATCAGCGCTCAGCGTGCTTGCGACACATTCTCCTGGTAGGTCCGCTCGCGCTCCGGCCAGGTGCTCTTGATATAGGCGAGCGCAGCCTGGATCTCTGCGTCGCTGAGGACGGCAAAGCCCGGCATGTCGCTCTTATAGCCGCCCCCGACGATGGCGGCCGTGCCCTCCTTGACGATCCGGAACAGGATGTCATCGGGATGGTGCCACGTGTGGCCGTCGGCATCGTGTGGTGGCGCCGGGAGACGCCCGGACGGAAGGGGCGTCTTCCAGTCCGGCTGCCCCTCGAGCTGCGCACCGTGGCAGGACGCACATTGGTCCGCATAGATCTGCCGGCCCTGTTCGATGACTTCTGCAGATGACGCGGCGTTGGATGCGGTCTGGGCATAGTGCCTGCCAGCGAAGACCGCCATGACCAGGCCTCCGACGAGCAACCCGGGCCACAAGATATTACGGAGTTCTTTTCGCATGAGTTGCATGATTGGTGGCGAGGAATTTCTATTGGCTACATGCCGAGGATGAATTTCTGCCAGAGGCGCGACGCCGGAGGCAATGGACATTCCCGTGACCAGCGCCTATCTTTCCGGCATGTTCTCGCGCCTCGTCACCATGCTTGCCGTACTCGCGATCGCCGTCATGACGACGGTGACCTCCGCGCATGCGGCGCGCTTGAGCGCAGAGCCGGATCACTCGGTGCATGTCGGCGAGATGATGCAGGTTGCGGCCGGCAGCGACCGTTCCTGTGACGGCGAACAGCACTGCGGATCGATGGATGCTGGAAGCTGTGAGTTGCTTTGTTCAGGTCTTTTGGTCTTTCTGACATTTCCGAGGGAAGACTCGCCCAGCGTTTACGCGCCTGCCAGCCATGACCTGCCCACCGGTGCAGTGCTTGCCGGTCGGGCACCTGGACTGAACGAACGACCTCCCAAGCACCGTCTCCTCTGATCGCGCGTCCGGGCCGAGGCCCGCGGCGTCCTGTCGGTTTTGATGAACGGGACGAGCTGTCCCGAGGAGACGACCATGAATACCCTTTCACGACGCGGCTTTCTTGCCGCTGGCGCCGCCATGCTGGCCTATGCGCATCTGCCCCGGATCGCGGCAGCGCAGGGCGCCGCCCCGCTGTCGCTGCACGCCGCCACCCGGACGCTCGACATCGACGGTCGCGCCGCCACCGTCTGGGGTCTTGCCGGGCCAGCCGGACAGGGGCTGACACTCGATCCCGGCGCGCGGTTCCGGGTGGATCTGCGCAACGATCTCGATACTGACACGCTGATCCACTGGCACGGCCAGATCCCGCCCAACGCACAGGATGGCGTGCCCGACATGCCTTTGCCGATGCTCGCCCCCGGCGAGACTCGCGCCTATGACTTCGCGCCGCTGCCCGGCACCTACTGGATGCACGCGCATGTGCCGCTGCACGAGATGCGCCTTCTGGCCGCGCCGCTGATCGTGCGCAGCGCCGAGGATGTCGCCGCCGACCGGCAGGAGGTGGTGCTGTTCCTGCATGATTTCTCGTTCAAGGCACCCGAGGAGGTGATGGCCGAGATCCTTGGCGGCCACGGGACCGCCGGCGGTCATGGAGGCGGCCACGGCGCGGTCATGGGCGGCATGGCGGCCATGGACCACGGCGCGATGGGGAACATGCCGATGGGTGGCATGGATCACGGCGCCATGGGTGGCATGACGGGAATGGGCGCCATGGACGGCATGGCGATGGACCTCAACGACTACGACTGGGACGCCTATCTCGCCAACGACCGCACGCTTTCGGATCCCGAGGTGGTGCAGGTCGAGCGCGGCGGGCGCATCCGCCTGCGGGTGATCAACGCCGCCGCGGCAACGGTGTTCTGGATCGAGACTGGCGAAGCGCAGGCCCGGCTCGTCGCGGTCGATGGCCATGCCGTTCAGCCCGTCCCCGGCACGCGGTTCGGCTTGGCCATGGGCCAACGGCTCGACCTCGAGATCGACCTGCCGCAGGAGGGCGGCGCCTGGCCGATCCTCGCGCTGCGGGAAGGCGCGCGAGAGCGGACCGGGCTGATCCTTGCCACGCAGGGCGCCGAAATACGGCGCATCGACACCATGGCGGAGGCCGAAGCGCCTGCCTTCGACAGCGACCTTGCGCAGGAGACGCGTCTGATCGCCGCGGGCGCTTTGCCGGATCGGCCGGTGGACCGCAGCCACATGGTGATGCTGGGCGGCTCGATGCAGCCCTATGTGTGGACGATCAACGGGGCCGTCTGGGGCCAGCATCGCCCGCTTGCCGCACAGAGCGGCGAGCGGGTCGTGCTGTCCTTCCACAACATGTCGATGATGGGCCACCCGATGCATCTGCACGGACATGTGTTCCAAGTCGTCGGGTTGAACGGACGTGCGGTCCGAGGCGCGCTGCGCGACACGGTATACGTGCCGCCGATGTCGATGGTCGATATCGCGCTCGACGCCGGCGAGGTCGCGCGCTGGATGCTGCATTGCCACCACATGCCGCATCTCGAGACCGGCATGATGACCGAATTCGCAGTCAACGCATGATCGGGCAAACCGCCAAGGAGGCGTGAGAAATGGCCAGCAAGACAGATCACCATCACCACAACCACGGCCATGTGCACGATCACGCGCATGACCACGCCGCCGTCGCGCGGGACGACACGCACAAGGTCAAGGACCCTGTCTGCGGCATGATGGTCGACCCGCACACGACCGAGCACAAGGCCGAGAATGCCGGCCGGCCGTATTACTTCTGCTCCGCCGGCTGCCGGGCCAAGTTCCTGGCAGAGCCGGAACGTTACCTCGATCCGGCGACCGCGGCGGCCACGGCAGAGCCGGTGCCCGAGGGGACGATCTATACCTGCCCGATGCACCCGGAGATCCGGCAGGTCGGCCCCGGCTCCTGCCCGATCTGCGGCATGGCGCTGGAGCCGGTGCTGGTCAGTCTCGAGGCCGGACCCAACGAGGAACTGATCGACATGACACGTCGGTTCTGGATCGGACTGGCGCTGACGATACCAGTGGTCGTCCTCGAAATGGGCGGCCATTTTCTTGGCTTGAGCCATTATGTCGGCCAGCTGACCTCGAACTGGCTGCAACTGATCCTCGCAACGCCGGTCGTTCTCTGGGCCGGCTGGCCATTCTTTCAGCGCGGCTGGCAGTCGCTGGTCAACCGCAGCCTCAACATGTTCACCCTGATCGCCATGGGCACCGGGACCGCCTGGATCTACAGCGTCGTCGCCACAGTTGCGCCCGGTATCTTTCCCGATGCGTTTCGCCAGCATGACGGTTCCGTCGCGGTCTATTTCGAGGCGGCGGCGGTCATCACCGTGCTGGTGCTGCTCGGGCAGGTGTTGGAACTGCGGGCGCGAGAGAGCACCAGCGGCGCCATCCGCGCGCTGCTCGACCTCGCCCCCAAGACCGCCCGGATCATTCGCGACGATGGCATGGAGGAGGAGGTTCCGCTCGACAGCGTGCATGTCGGCGACCGCCTGCGGGTGCGTCCCGGCGAGAAGGTGCCGGTCGATGGCGAAGTGCTGGAAGGCCGCAGCGCCGTCGATGAATCGATGGTGACGGGTGAATCGATGCCTGTGACCAAGGAGGCCGGTGCATCGGCCATCGGCGGCACCATGAACCAGTCCGGCGCGCTGGTGATCGAGGCGCGGAAAGTTGGCCGCGACACCATGTTGTCGCAGATCGTCCAGCTTGTCGCCGAGGCGCAGCGCAGCCGCGCGCCGATCCAGCGCCTCGCCGACCAAGTGTCGGGCTGGTTCGTGCCGGCGGTGATCGTGGTCGCGGTGCTTGCCTTCATCGCCTGGTCGATCTGGGGTCCGGAGCCGCGCTTCTCTTTCGGTCTCATCGCGGCGGTTTCGGTTCTCATCATCGCCTGTCCCTGCGCGCTGGGGCTGGCGACGCCGATGTCGATCATGGTCGGCGTCGGGCGCGGGGCGCAGGCCGGCGTGCTGATCAAGAACGCCGAGGCGCTGGAGCACATGGAGAAAGTCGACACCATCATCGTCGACAAGACCGGCACGCTGACCGAGGGCCGGCCCGCCGTCACCGCCATTGTTCCGGCCGCGGGTTTCACCGAGGACGAGGCGCTGCGGCTTGCCGCCAGCGTCGAGCGGGCGAGCGAGCATCCGCTGGCACTCGCCATCGTGCGCGCCGCCGAGGAACGCGGGATCGCGATGGCGCCGGTCGCGGATTTCGACTCGCCGACCGGAAAGGGCGCGCTGGGGGTGGTCGAAGGCATGCGCATTCCCCTTGGCAATGCCAAGTTCCTCGCCGAGCAGGGCGTCGATGTCGCGCCGCTGGCCGATGAGGCCGACCGGCTGCGCGAGGACGGCGCAACCGCGATCTTCATGGGGGTGGATGGCCGCGTCGCTGCCATCTTCGCTATCGCCGATCCGGTCAAGCCCTCGACGCCCGAGGCGCTGGCCGCCCTCAAGGAGCAAGGCATCCGCGTGGTCATGCTGACCGGCGACAACTGGACGACGGCCAAGGCGGTCGCGCGCCAGCTCGGCATCGACGAGGTCGAGGCCGAGGTTCTGCCCGATCAGAAGAGCGCGGTCGTGCAGCGGCACAAGGCTGCGGGCGAGGTGGTGGCGATGGCCGGCGACGGGGTGAACGACGCGCCGGCGCTGGCCGCTGCGGACGTTGGCATCGCGATGGGCACCGGCACCGACGTGGCGATGGAAAGCGCGGGCGTCACACTGCTCAAGGGCGATCTCACCGGCATCGTCCGCGCCCGCCGGCTGTCGGAAGCGGTCATGGGCAACATCCGCCAGAACCTGTTCTTCGCCTTCATCTACAACGCGCTCGGCGTGCCTGTCGCGGCCGGGGTGCTCTACCCGTTCTTCGGCATCCTGCTGTCGCCGATCATCGCCGCCGCCGCCATGGCGCTGTCCTCGGTCAGTGTCATCGCCAATGCCGCGCGTTTGCGGAAGGTGAAGCTATGATGGCGGTGCCGGGCCTTCGATTCGCTGCTCACCTCATTGTGCGCCGCACATGGACCGTGACGGGGAGACAATGAATCCATGAAGCGAGGTTTGACGATGAGAAACGATCACCGCATCAGCCGGCGCGCCATTCTGGCCGCTGCCGGCGCACTTCCCCTGCTGCTGTCTACAATCGGCCGGGGGCATGCTGAAGCGCTGCCTCTGGTGAGCGTCACAAAGGATCCGTCCTGCGGCTGCTGCGATAGCTGGGTCGCGCATATCGAGGCCGCAGGCTTCCCGGTGCGGGTGGTGGAAACCACCGACATGGACAGCCTCAAGCAGCGGCTCGGCGTGCCGGTCGAACTGGCATCGTGCCACACCGCCGAGGTGGGCGGCTATGTGGTCGAGGGCCATGTGCCTGCCGCGGCGATCCGTCGCCTTCTGGCCGAGCGGCCTGACGCGACAGGGCTGGCCGTTCCTGGAATGCCCGCCGGCTCGCCCGGCATGGATTTTCCGGGCGTCGATCCCGAGCCCTATGAAGCGTTCCTGTTCGGCCCGACCACCCGGAGCTTCGGGCGATTCCTCGGTCCGCGGGAAATCTGACACGGGGCTGACGACATGACCGCCCGGCTTGCGAATGATCCGAAACAGCACTTCGCCGAGGCGGCTTGCCTCCGTCAGCGGGGCTGTCTCGCGGCGTCGGGTGGCGCGCGACGTGAACGTGACATCGCACGGACCCGGCGTGCCGCCGGGAAGGAAGGTGGCGCATGACCGGGCGGGCGCGAGCTGCCTTCGGGGCGAAATGCTGTCGATTGCGCCAGTTTGCGGTCTACATCCTGCTGTTTGCCATCGGCGCCCTGGTTCTGCAGGTCCCGGTACATGCCGGCCCCGGCGGACACGCCATCCACCAGCAACAGGCCGCCGGCACGGCAAGCCACTGCGCCAATCATCACATGGCGGACGACCATGGCGCCGATCAATCGGCAGGCTGCGCGAATGCGGACGGCAGCCCAAATCTTGCGGATTGCTGCCAGACCTGTCTGGCCGCCGCGGTTCTCGTCGCGCCGCCGACGGTCGGCCCGCCCGTGAGCGGTGAGGTTTTCACGGTTGTGCGCCCCGATCCGCACGACCGATCACCGGAAGGCATCCTGAAGCCGCCACGTCTCATCGCTGCGTGATGCGCAGGGATCGCCGCGAGAACGAGAGATGTCTCCGGCCGCTCCGGCGCAAACCCGAAAGACCAGCGAACAGAACGGAGAACCGCGACCCGGAACCCGGGCCAGCGCTCCGGAACCAGAGGATGAAATCCAATGAACCGAACAGCAATCGCAATCGCCCTTACTGTCAGCTTGCTGACGGGCCCGCCAGGCGCTGCCCTCGCGCAGGCCGGGCATGACGCCCACCACCCGGGGACCCCGCCCGCGCAAGTGCAGCAGGCTCCCGCGCCGACGCCTCCCTCGGGCCAGATGACCGGCATGCAAGGGATGATGCCCGAGCAGTGCCGGGCCATGATGCAGGCCATGACCCCGGAATGCATGGGCGCGATGCGCCAGATGATGCAGGGTGGGATAATGCAGGGGATGATGGGCGCGCCAAACGCCGGGGCGGCCCCGGCTAACGAAAGCCTTCCGGATTTCACCCGGGCCTACGTCGAGTCGATGAATGAAATGCACGGACCGATGATGGACGGCGTCATGGCCGACGATCCGGATGTCGCCTTCGTCCGGGGCATGATCCCGCATCATCAGGGTGCGATCGACATGGCGAGGATCGTCCAGCAATACGGGAACGACCCGCAGACCAGGGCATGGGCGGACCAGATCATCGCGGCGCAGGAAGGCGAGATCGCCGAAATGCAGGCATGGCTGGAGGAGAAGGCCGGCGACGCGCCGGCGCCCTTTGCTCAGACCGGCGGGGCCGTCTACTCCGCCAATGAGGGCGGCAATTCCATCAGCGCCATCGATCTCGGCACGGGGGCGGTCGACACGGTTTTGATCCCGGTTGCGCCCCACAACGTCGATCTGACGCCCGATGGCAAGCTGCTGCTGACGGTCGGAGATCCTGCCACCGAGGGGGATCACGGGTCGGACGGGCACGGGCACGGCGCGGAAGGCGCGGCCGAGGGTCTGCTGGTCATTCTCGATCCGCAGAACCTCTCGGCGCCCAAGGCGACCGTCGCGGTAGGCTCGCACCCGGCCCATGTGGTCGCCGACCGGCAGGGGCGCGCTTTTGTCTCGCTGGCCGGCGGCGACGAGATCGCCGTGGTCGATCTCGCAAAGGCCGAGGTCATCGGGCGCATCGCGACGGGGGACTATCCGCACGGCCTGCGGCTCAGCCCGGACGAGACCCAGCTCTACGTGGCCAATGTCGAGGATGGGTCCGTGTCCGTCATCGACACGCAGGCGCTGTCCCAGGTGGCGCGCATTCCGGTCGGAACCGCACCGGTCCAGGTCGGGTTCACGCCCTCCGGCGATCAGGTCTATGTCTCGCTTCGCGACGAAAACCGCGTGGCGGTCATCGACACCTCAACCCGCGAGGTGACGAACAGGATCGAGGTGGGGCCGAACCCGATCCAGATGTTCGCGACCCCGGACGGAGCCTTCGTCTATGTGGCCAACCAGGGCACCGACGCGGAGCCTAACAACACCGTGTCCGTGATCGACACCGCGACCGGCCAGGTCGTGAAGACCCTCACCACCGGCGGCGGCGCCCATGGCGTCTCGGCATCGATTGACGGGGCATTCGTGTTCGTGACCAACATTGCCGACGATACCGTGTCGATCATCGACGTGGGGAGCCAGGAAGTGGTCAAGACCGTACCGGTCGGCGATCGCCCGAACGGCATCGTCTACGGCGGATCGAGCCGGTAGGAAGTGAATGGCGCCGGAGGCAGTTCCGGCGCCGTTTCCATGGCCACTGCTAAAGCTGATCGGCAGGGCAATCCTGGCATTGACACCAGCTACATCTCCATTATTCTGGAGATATGGAAAAGACGGATGCCATCTCTGCCTTGTCCGCGCTCGCGCAGGACACCCGGCTCGATATCTTTCGGCTGCTGGTGCAGGCCGGGAGCGAAGGACGTCCGGTCGGGCATCTCGGCGAGAAGCTCGGCCTGCCCTCGGCCACGCTCTCGTTTCACCTGACCCAGCTAAAGCATGCCAGCCTGGTGACATTCCGCCGTGAGGGGCGGTCTTTGATCTACACTGCCAACTTCGCAGCGATGAACGGGCTGATGGCCTATCTCACGGAGAACTGCTGCGGCGGCGATGCCAGCGATTGCGCCGTCAGCGCCGCTGCCTGCGATCCGTTCAGCAACACCAGGATCAAAGAGGGCACCGACGTATGAGCGCGAACTACACCGCCGTCATCATTTATCACAATCCCGAGTGTGGTACTTCGCGCAGCACGCTGGCCATGATCCGCAACTCCGGGATCGAGCCGCACGTCATCGAGTACCTCAAGACTCCGCCCTCGCGCACGCTGCTGCAACAGCTCGTCGAAAGGATGGGCGTCTCGGTCCGGGACATCCTGCGCGAGAAGGGTACGCCCTACGGCGAGCTGGGTCTCGGCGACTCCGGCCTGACGGACGAGCAACTGCTCGATGCGATCGAGGCTCACCCGATCCTGATCAACCGGCCCATCGTGATCACCCCGAAGGGCGTCAAGCTGTGCCGCCCCTCCGAGACCGTCCTCGACCTCCTGCCGCCCCAGAAGGGCGCCTTCACCAAGTAGGATGGCGAGCAGATCACCGACACCGCGGGCAACAGACTCGCCTGACAGGAAACTTCCAATGTCCAACGCTACAGGGCCGGCAATCCGGCTGTCTTTCCTTGACCGCTATCTGACCGTCTGGATCTTCGCGGCGATGGCACTCGGCGTGTTCCTCGGGACCGCCTTCACGGACCTTCCCGTCGCGCTCGATGCGATGTCGGTCGGTACCACGAACATCCCGATCGCCATCGGCCTGATCCTGATGATGCACCCGCCGCTCGCCAAGGTGCGGTACGAGGAGCTGCATCGCGTCTTCGCCGACAAGCGCGTGCTTGCCCTTTCCCTGGTCCAGAACTGGATGTTCGGGCCGACACTGATGTTCGCGCTCGCTGTGATCTTCCTGCGCGACTACCCCGAATACATGACCGGCGTGATCCTGATCGGACTCGCGCGCTGCATCGCAATGGTGCTGGTCTGGAACCAGCTGGCCAAGGGCGACAATCAGTATGTCGCAGGCCTCGTCGCCTTCAACTCGATATTCCAGATCCTGTTCTTTTCGACCTACGCCTGGTTCTTCCTGTCAGTCCTGCCGCCGCTCTTCGGGCTGGAGGGCAGCGTCGTCGATGTCGGCTTCTGGACCATCACCGAGGCGGTCCTGATCTATCTCGGCATTCCTTTCGCGGCCGGATACCTCACCCGGCGCATCCTGATCGCGCGGAAGGGGGCGGACTGGTATCAGGATGTCTTCCTGCCGACGATCAGCCCGATCACCCTCGTCGCGCTGCTCTTCACCATCGTGGCGATGTTCAGCCTGAAGGGCGGTGACGTCGTACAGCTGCCGTTCGACGCGCTTCTGATCGCGGTGCCGCTGGTGATCTACTTCGTCGTGCAGTTCGTGATCAGCTTCTTCATGGGCAGGCTGATCGCGGGCGACTATCCGCGCACGACGGCGATCGCCTTCACTGCCGCCGGCAACAACTTCGAACTGGCCATCGCCGTCGCGATCGCCGCCTTCGGGCTCGCTTCCCCGGTCGCCTTCGCCGCGGTGATCGGGCCGCTGGTGGAGGTGCCGGTGCTGATCCTGTTGGTGCATGTCGCGCTCTGGCTCGGCCGGCGCTGGTTCCGCGATTCCGCGCCTGCCGCCGTTCCCGCGGCGTCGGTAGGTCGGCAATAGGAGGGTCCATCATGCGTTTGCGCACACTGCCCGACCCCGACCATGTTCCGGCTCTCGACAGGCGCTTCGTGCAGGAGCGCCCCGCGATCGAACTTGGACCTGAGGACCACATGCCGCGGATCCTGCTGCTCTACGGATCGCTGCGGCCACGCTCCTACTCCCGGCTGGCGACCGAAGAGGCGGCGCGGCTGCTGCACCTTTTCGGCGCCGAGATCCGCATCTTCGACCCTTCGGACATGCCGTTTCCCGACCAGATTGCAGGCGATGACCACCCCGCGATCCACGAGCTGCGCGAGCACGCGATGTGGTCCGAAGGCATGGTCTGGTGCAGCCCCGAGCGGCACGGTCAGATCACCGGCCTGATGAAGGCGCAGATCGACAACCTGCCGCTCAACATGGGCGGGATGCGCCCGACGCAGGGGCGCACGCTTGCAGTGATGCAGGTGTCGGGCGGCTCGCAGAGCTTCAACGCGGTCAACACGCTCCGCCTTCTGGGCCGTTGGATGCGGATGATCACGATTCCAAACCAGTCGAGCGTCGCCAAGGCGTATCAGGAGTTCGACGAGGCCGGCCGGATGAAGCCCTCGAGCTACTACGACCGCATCGTCGACGTGATGGAGGAGCTGGTCCGCTTCACCATCCTCACCCGCCCTCATGCGGCGCGTCTCGTCGACCGCTACTCGGAAAGGAAGGTCGCAGGAAAAGCCGTGGACGCGGCGGCGGACCTCTCGTCGATTGCCATCGCGCCGCAGAAGCGCTCGGCATGAGCGACCCTGATCATGATGTCGTGGTGATCGGGGGCGGACAGGCCGGGCTCGCGGTCGCCTACTACCTTCGCCGCGCCGGTCTCGATTTCGTCGTGCTGGACGCGGAGGAGCGGCCCGGCGGCGCCTGGCGTCATACATGGGACTCGCTGCGCCTGTTTTCGCCCGCGGGTTACAGCTCGCTTCCCGGCTGGCCGATGCCACCGAGCCGGACGAAAGGCTTTCCGACACGCGACGAGGTGGTCGACTATCTGTCCCGCTACGAGCTTCGCTATGGGTTTGCGATTGAACGCCCATGCGAAATAGAAGCCGTGGAGCGCGACGGCGAGCGGCTTCGTCTCCGGTTGAAGGATCAGCGCAGCCTGACGGCACGCGCGGTCGTCAGCGCCACCGGGACGTGGGGCGCGCCTTATGTTCCGGACTATGCTGACCGGGAGCTCTTCCGAGGCATTCAGCTTCATTCGGCGCACTACCGAAACCCGCAGCCCTTCGCCGGAAAGCGGGTGCTGATCGTCGGCGGTGGCAATTCCGGGGCCCAGATTCTCGCCGAAGTGAGCGAGGTCGCCGAGACCATCTGGGTTACGCTGAAGGAGCCGGTCTTTCTGCCTGACGACGTCGACGGCCGGGTCCTCTTCGAGCGTGCCAGCGCGCGCGTGCTCGGAGACGTCGATCAGGCCGCGACCACCACGCTGGGCGACATCGTCATGGTCCCGCCTGTGAAGGAGGCGAGAGATCGGGGCGTGCTCACTTCCGTCCGTCCCTTCGAGCGCTTCACCGCGACCGGCGTGGTCTGGCGGGACGGGACCGAGACGCAGATCGACGCGGTCCTGTGGTGCACAGGCTTCCGTGCTGCAACCGAGCACCTTCGGCCGCTCGGCGTCGTCGAACCTGATGGGCGTATCGAGGTCCTCGACCAGCGTGCGGTCGAGGAGCCACGGCTGTGGCTGGCGGGCTACGGAAACTGGACGGGTGCCGCGTCTGCAACGCTGATCGGTGCAGGGCGCACGGCGCGAGAGCTGGTTCCCCGGATCAAGGATGCTCTTGCCGACGCAACCCTGGCGTGCTGACCGCGCTTGCGCTGGCGAACTGCCGTTCTCCTATGTGATGCGCCGCTGGTGCTCAACGACATCCGCAGGCTCTCGCCTGCTCACGTATCACCGCATAGTCGCTCATCATCTCGGCGACGGCCGAGGGCGCCGGTAGCAGCATAAGCTCGTCAGCCGCCCGCGCCTGGCGCTCGCGGCTGTACTCGACGACGGGAGGGCACACCGCAAGCCCGCCCGGCTCAGAACCGACCGTCGCGCAGCCGCTCAGCAAGCTCGTCGCGATCGCGAGGGCGGCGAGATGCCGCTTCCAGCATCCGGCGTTGGACGTCATTGATCTTCTCCGAAGTTTCGAGACGTTCGGCGAGGCGTCCCGCTCGCTCGCCGGACCGCCGAAGCGCAAGCAGGAACAGGAGCACTGTGAGCGCGATGGCGCCGTAGCGCAGCGCCGCCCGCATCCACGGGCCGGCGGCGATCCCGGTGATAAGCGCGGCGATCACCGCCGCCCCCGCTTCCAGTCGTCGAGGCGGGCGTAGATCGTGACGCCGATCCCGCCTAGCGCAACGGCGATGAACACCCAGCGCAGCGTGTCGAGATACGGCACGAGAGGCAGGATGGCGGATTGCGTCTCGGCCAGGACGCTCTGCGCGATCTCGACACCCGCCGCGCCCAGCGTCGCCACTCCGGCCGCACCACCACCTTTCATCGTGCGGCTGTCGGCCAGCACCTCGCGCGCGGGCGGCGTCTCCGCCGCGAAGGCAGTCGCCCGGATCGGGAACCGCTCGCCCCACTGCCGTGCGGGCCCGAGATCGACATGGATGAAGCCGGAGCGCGGGTAGAAGCCGAAGCCGAGGAACCCGACCGCGCGCGCTGCCGCCTCGAACGCCACCGGGTCGTGGTTCGTCATGGCGATGTCGAACGCCGCACCGTCGAGATGCTTCGACCGGCCCGCGCCGCCGACGGCGCGGTTGTGCTCGGGGCTGCGATAGGCGGAACGCACGATCAGCGGCTTGCCCAGCCGGTCGCGCAGCGCCTGCAGCTTGTCGAGCGCGGGTTCGTTGACCAGCAGTTTGCCGGTGCCCCGGCAGGCGATCTCGGCCGGGCTGAAATTCGGCCAGCGCCAGGCGCTCTCCGACACGTCGCGCCAATGGCGGTGGAAGGTCGTGGTCATGGGGTCCTCCGAAAACGAAAAACCCGCCTCGAGGGCGGGTGCGGTTGGGCTGATGAATTGGGATGGGGCGCGTCTACGGGCTGCCGCCGAAGATCCTGAGCTTGATGGCGATGCCCGCGAGCAGCGCCAGCATGACGCCGGTGGTGATCATGCGGACCACCGTCTGCATGGCGGTGCGGCGCACCAGCCGGATGCAGTCCACCAGGGAGCGCAGATCGCGGATGTCGAGCGCGGCTTCGTCGCCGTCGAGCCCGACATCGGCCAGCGCGCGCTTCGCGCCTTCCTCGGCCGCCCGGGTCAGGATCGCCTCGAACTCGGCGTCGGGCATGCGGACGTAGCCCTCGGATCGGGGTGGGTTCATCGGGTCCTCCTTCCGCCGCTCAGCCGACCTTGCAGCCCCAGAAGGACGTGTGATCGGCGGCGAAGTATCCGTCGGCGGCG
Source organism: Mesorhizobium sp. FG116 (assembly GCF_057809835.1). Classification (NCBI taxonomy): domain Bacteria; kingdom Pseudomonadati; phylum Pseudomonadota; class Alphaproteobacteria; order Hyphomicrobiales; family Phyllobacteriaceae; genus Mesorhizobium; species Mesorhizobium sp. FG116. The sequence continues at coordinate 12,668 of NZ_JBMDKS010000014.1, read as the reverse complement.
CGGAAGGTGCCCTGCAACTCGACGGTGTCGCCTTGGGCGAGCGGTGCCATGGTCTGCAGCCAGAGCGCCGTCGCCTCGGAGGCGCGTCACCTATGGATCGGTGGACGCCGCGCCACGGGTGATCGAACCGCACGGCCTGCTGCTGGGTCACCGCAGCTACCTCGTGGCCCGGCAACCGGCGCGCAGCGAGACGATCCTGAACTTCCGCATGGACCGGATCCATGCTGCCGAGGTGCTGGACGAAAGCTTTGCCTTCGCGCCGGAGTTCATCCTGGAGGACTATGCCGCCACGGCGTTCGGCGTTTATCAGGATCCCGCGCAGTACGGCGAGGTGATCTGGCGTTTCGCGCCCGAGGCCGCTGCCCGCGCCGCCAAATTCCGCTTTCACCCCACGCAGATCCTTGAGCCACAGGATGACGGCAGCCTTATCGTTCGATTCACGGCTGGGGGCTGGCTCGAGATGGCCTGGCATCTCGATCAGTGGGGCGACAAGGTCGAAGTGGTCGCGCCTGACGGGCTACGGGCCTTGATCGAAGGCCATCGACGGCCGGATTTTGACGCCTTGCCATAATCGGATTTCAGAGAGGGATTGTGAATGAAGGATATTCTCGACTGTAGATATGTCGGTACTCGCGGGACATCTCGAATAAGCTCCCAATTCTGGGACGAAGGAGGTGTTCATGAGCAAGGCTCAACGCGAGATCGCGCGCAAGCTTCGAATTCTTCAGCACGCTGCAGTGACTGGTCACGTCGCGAAGACATGTCGGTATTTTGGCGTCGGCCGCGGCAGTTTCTACCGGTGGCGTGAAGCTTACCGGAAACATGGGGACGCCGGTCTGGTTAATCGGCCGCCGATTCCGAAGTGGCATGCCAAACGGACGCCGGTCGAGATTGAGGAAAAGGTCCTCCATCTTCGCAGCAAGTAAGGATAGATGCGGTGCTGCGGATGCGGCGCGCTGGTCTTTGGGGCCTGGTAGATCGGCGACAGACCAATTTTGCGCATCAGCCGACGCACACGTTTGCGGCCGACGCACCAGCCCTGACGCCGTAGGTGCCGCGCCATCTGGCGCGAGCCATACCAGGGCATCTCCATGAACGCCTCGTCGATGACGCGCATCAGTTCGAGGTTCTCGGGAGTCTCTCCAGCCGGCTGGCGGTAGAACGAGGCCCGCGAGATCGAGACCAGTTCGCACTGGCGGCGGATCGAGAGCCGGTTGTGATCGGAGTCAATCATCATTCTCCTCCGATCCAGGCTCAGCGATCGAAGGCCTTGGCCAAAAAATCCCGCTCGACGACAAGCTGGCCGATCTTGGCGTGCAGCTTCGTCACCTCGGCCTCCCGGCCGACCTGTGCATCCGTTGCCTTGTCGTCGAACGCCTTGGCCAGATTCTCGATGGCCTGTCGCTTCCATTGCGTGATCTAGTTGGGGTGAAGCCGGTGCTTCGTCGCCAATTCTGAAATCGTCCGCTCGCCGCGGATATCTTCAAGCGCGACCTTGGCCTTGAACTCGGCCGTAAACCGTCTGCGTGTCTTCATGCTGGATCGTCCTTTTCGTCGGAAAATCCACCTTATGCCCCTGCCTCAGAAACCGGCACCACCTCAGTCATCGGCGTCGGAGGCCGTGCACAATTAGCTAAGGAACTGGTTGCAGAGAAGGCTCCGCCAAATAATTTTGAGACCAAGCTTTGTCTATCCACGACATATCGGAAAACACCTCTTGCTCAACTATCCCTGCGCTTATATTTAGTATAGATGCTGCATAAATCGCAGTACGAGGCCCGGTAGCCCCTCCTCGGGCTTGGGTCCCAACCACCGGGCCTCACCACTCTCACAATCCACGGGTAGCTCGCCCGACGTAGTGTGATGGAGTGTGTAATTAGTATTAGATGAGTCCGCTCCGGCCTCGCCTTACGCGATTGGACCGCTTGGCTCGGGTCCTTGTGGCACTTAGGCACGAGGTTCGGCTGTTCCTGCCGTCATATGTCAATTGACCTAAAGCGAAAGAAGGATTTGGCTGTTGGGTCACTGCGCGCAGTTCAGCGACTTTGTCAAAATAGCCGCAGCGGGGGATGGCGTCGTGGTTCTTATTGTGGCAAACTAAAATCCAGTTATACCTTGTTATAAACAATGCCTAACATAAAATTTCCCTTGCCGGGTTGCTCCCTACGCTTCTGCAAGGCACTAACCGCGATAGCCTCCCCACAGTATTTCCGTATTCACCGAAGAGCTAAGGAGTATTGCCATGGTAGTCGAAAATAAAAGCTATAACTTTGGTAAGACGGAGAGAATCGATGAACTTTATACCGAGGACACGGTTACGGCCCTCAATGCTGCGCTGGCAAAGCATGGCATAGATGCCGGGCAGATCATCTCTGTCCAGACTGTCCCGGGTCAAGGAATGGTTCAGCCCATGCCGCCGAGGTTCCGTGTTCTTTATCGGTCCAATTCACGCTGAAACACGTGTGAGTTGCACCACATATATAGAAATTTTGTGGAGATAAGACAAAATGGTCTCAGAAAGGAATAATCCTATGACCAACTCAAACGAGCAGAAATACACTGGCTCCACCATGGGCAATGGCGCACCGTCACCAAGCGACAGAAACTCGCTCACTATCGGCGCGGACGGTCCGATTCTGCTTCACGACGTGCATTTCCTGGAGCAGATGGCCCATTTCAATCGCGAGAAGGTGCCCGAGCGGCAGCCGCATGCAAAAGGTGCCGGGGCGTTCGGGGTGTTCCATACCACCGAAGACGTATCGGCCTACACAAAGGCCGCGTTGTTTCAGAAGGGAGCGTCAACTGAGATGCTCGCGCGCTTCTCTACGGTGGCAGGTGAAATGGGCAGTCCAGACACTTGGCGCGACGTGCGCGGTTTCTCCCTCAAGTTTTACACGGATGAAGGCAACTATGATCTTGTCGGCAACAACACGCCGATCTTTTTTGTGCGAGATCCGATGAAGTTTCCTCATTTCATCCGAAGTCAAAAACGGCTTCCCGATTCCGGCCTGCGCGATAATCACATGCAGTGGGATTTCTGGACCAGCAACCCTGAGACAGCTCATCAGGTCACTTACCTGATGGGAGAACGCGGTCTGCCCCGTACCTGGCGCCACATGAACGGCTATGGCTCTCACACCTATATGTGGATCAATGCTAAGGGTGAGAAATTCTGGGTGAAATATCATTTCCACACCGCGCAGGGAATGGCTTTCTTCAATAACGCCGAGGCTGCCAGAGTCGCCGGCAGCGATGCCGACTTCCATCGCCGCGACCTCTTCGAAGCAATTGCACGTGGCGAGCATCCGAGCTGGACGCTGTCTGTTCAGATCATGCCCTATGTCGAAGCCAAGGCTTACCGGTTTAACCCATTCGACTTGACTAAGGTGTGGCCGCACGTTGACTACCCGCTTATCAAGGTCGGCACCATGACGCTCCAGCGCAACCCGGAAAATTTCTTCGCCCAGATCGAACAAGCGGCTTTCTCGCCGGGTAACACAGTGCCGGGCATTGGCTTGTCGCCAGACAAGATGCTGCTTGGCCGCGCCTTTGCCTATAACGATGCGCAGCGCAACCGCATCGGCACGAACTTTCACCAGTTGCCGGTGAACCAGCCGAGGGTTCCGGTCGACACATACATGTTCGATGGCCAGATGGCATATCACCATAGTGGAAATGCACCTGTCCATGCGCCTAACAGCGGCGGGCGAAGCTGGGCAGACAATGTTGGCCCAGTCGCCGATGGCTGGGAGGCCGATGGCGACATGGTCCGCAGCGCCTACAATCTGCATTCGCATGACGACGATTTTGGTCAGCCTGGCACCTTGGTGCGCAAGGTCTTCAGCGATGCGCAACGCGACGGGCTTGTTGAACAGGTTGCGGGCAGCCTTCTGGGTGGCGTGCGTGAGCCGGTTTTGAGCCGAGCGTTCGCATATTGGAACCAAATCGACGCAGAAGTCGGAAGCCTTATTGAGCAAAAGGTGCGTCAAGGAAGCGCTGCCGAACCTGTTGAGGGCATGGGCGAAGGCTGATTGGAGCTAGACGCCCATCTTCCTCCGCCCCAGTTTTTGCGGACGGGTGGGCCACTCAGCCTACGGGTCGATCCGGAACGAAATCGTGTTGCACTAGCCGGTGGTCACATGCCTTAAGAAGCCTGTAAAAGCATCTGCTCGAAAAGCTCGGACGCTTTCCTGACATCGGAGGGCATGGCCTTCCTCAAGGAGAATCTGCAATATCTTACGGTCGAGGGTCAGCGAAACCTGCTTGTAGATGGCGGAGCCGCCTTCTTGCACCAGGTCCAGAGCAGGGCAGAATTCAATTCGACCTTCTGGGCCGCAGGCGGAGCGATCATAGGGCCTTTGGCGGGGGCAGGTTATCAATCGACCGGCGGATGGGGAAGGAGTTCTGAAACAGTAGCGCCGCAGCCGACGGGACCGGCAGCAGACCTGGCCCTAGCGCGTGCGGCTGTCCGTCTTACAGGGACGGCCGGAGTTGCAGGTAAAACATTGGTTGGAATGCTCGAAACGGCATCGTGAGCAACCTAAGGTGCCGATCTCGTTGATCAATCCCGAGGGTGCCACCAGCCCGCCATCGTGAAGCAGCCGGAAAACTCCACCTTCCGGCGGTTCAAAGAATGGTATCGGATCAGAAACGGCCGAGGTTCTAATCGCCGCTGGGTGACAGTTCAGTGGCAGGTCACCTAGGACCAAGGGAAAAGCCTGGCGCGATGGCCGGGCTAGGCAGTGTGTTTGATCTGCGCGATCAGAATTTGAAAGAAATGCCCATTTTGATCGCGTGGTCTTTGAGATCAACTGACGTTAGTCCCCCGCTAGCGGCGGGCGTCGAGAACGTTTCTTTGCCGTAATCTGAATAGCGATATTCGAGGTTCAAGACTACATTGTCTGTGACAGCATAGGCAGCACCAACACCAACCGTCCAGCCTAACGTCGTCTTGCTGTAGCCGGTGCCAGGGAACACTGGCTGACCCAGCGCTGCGGTTGTGCCGCCTTCATAGTCAATGAACGCCAGGCCGCCTGTCACGTAGGGTAAGAAGCGATCGATAGCGTAGCCCAACTGACCACGCACCGACCCGCCCCAATTTACGTCCATCCGGGAGGCGTTTACGACAAGTAAGGGTGCGTGAGCAGTGCTGCCAAGCGACGCATAAACGTCAGCCTCGATACCAGCGACGATAGACGCTATGCAGTTTCGAGTCTGTTATGTTGCGGTTGAGATACACAGTCAACTGCGGCGCCGGGCACGGAACCCGCAACTCATATCTGCGGGGAATGTGGCGGGCGGTTGCTGGGCGTCATGGGACAGGACGGTCCCATCTGGTTTCGCTGCGAGCATGTCCAGCATTGTGGAAATCTTATGCCTGCATGCCAATCCTGCGGAACGGCTCTGCCCCGCCGAGCGGATGGGACGACCGAGGACCGATGCGGCTGCGGTGCCAGCTATCAGACTTGTCCGGAATGCGAAGATGGCTGGCTAGTCGAGCGCAGCGGCGCATACGGGCGCTTCCTCGGCTGTGTCCGCTATCCAACCTGTGTCGGGAAAGCGAAGATTCCGGCAACCCAGCAGACCACAGCAACAGCGAGGTCGAGGCGCCAAGGCCGGTCCTGATAAGGGGAGCACAGTTGTGCCCATCGCCGTGCTCGATAGACCTTCCATGACTGCCATTCATCCGGTTTCAATAATCCTGCGAACCTCCTGCACTGCACAAACGATTTGCCGTCGCAGCAGAAGCGTAATGAGTAAGCAGCCCAGCGCGAGTGCGCCGATGGCGGTGACGGTCTGCCAGTCCATGCCAGCGAACGCGGCGAGGCCTGCGCCGCCAGAGCCGAAGATGGTGGTGATCCAGCTCCATCGATCAGTACGCCTGCAAATTTCTGCTTCGACGCTGATGCGGACGACCGGCTTGTCGATCTCCTTTTCGACCACGATTTCGCGGGCCGGCTGACCTGCAGCATGGCGTTCTCGGACTTCCGACAAGAACTGCCGCACTCGGTCTGGCTTCACAGCGGCCTTCTGACCGGCATAGGCACCATTGCCGGAGACGGTCGGAAGCGAGGCCCATTCACGGGCAAGATTGTCGATGAGGGTGTCTTCGGAAAGCCGGCCTGCAAGATACTTGTCGATGCCACGCAGACCGAGCAGATAGCAGGCACAGCGATCCTGCATCTCGGAGTCGAACAGGGCATTGGCGGGTAGGCTGAGCGATTTGCGGACGGTTCGCAGCGTGGTGCGTACGATCTGGTAGCGACCGAGCGCCGAAGAATTGAAGCAGTTTGCCGGATGCTTCAGCATCTTCGTCTGCAGGGCGTCGATCTCCTGAAGCGTCATGCCGACGAGGTGGACGTCGCCGCCGGTATCTGCCGGTGTGCAAACACGATGACGTCTTGAATGATGTGGGGTGCGCCCCAGCGGGTGCAATTTTATATACTGCGAGTGGTCGCCTGAGCGCTGTAGTATTATTCCCGACTATAAAAGGAATTTCGAGACTTCATCTCGCCATTGGTGATCGAGCCAAGAGATTGCGCACGTTGGAGACCTGCCATCGGCCATTGCGGGCAGTGCGGACGCCGCGGTTGTTGAGGGCCCGCGCTATCCCGCGCAGGCTGGTGATGCCGGAGCTGCGGATGGTTTCGACGATAGGAAGCACGGCGGTGGCAAACCTGTCAGCCTGGGCGATCGAGATGGTTCGGCCCTTGGCTGCCGCTGCGGCGGAGTTTGTCGGGTTGCCGAGAGCCGCACCGCTTGCCTTTCGCAGGGCGAGTGCGGCCCGCGTTCGCTCCGAGATCATCCGACGTTCCTTTTCGGCGAGTGCCGCATAAAGGTGCAGCATGAAGGGATCGGCATCGGCGCCCAATTCGGCGACGATGAATGGAACGCGCTGGACCATCAGGCCGGCAATGAAGGCGACATCCCGCGACAGGCGGTCGAGCTTGGCGACAACGACCGGACACTTTGCCAGCCGGGCTGAGGCGAGGGCGGCGGCCAATTGCGGGCGGCGATCGAGCGCATCAGTTCCCTTACCGGTTTCCACTTCCTTGAACTCGTCCAGGATCGAGATGCCCTCGGCTTCGGCAAAACGGGCGACTGCATCTCGCTGCGCCTCCAGGCCAAGACCCGAACGGCCTTGTCGTTGTGTCGAGACCCTGTAGTAGGCCACCGCGCTCGACATGTTGCAAAACTCCTTGGGTGTTCAAACTGCAAACCACCGTTTGCAGTGTGCTCGATACGTGACGATGTGCAAGTCAAGCTGCTGATCTTGTGGAGTTTTCGGGGGAAGTCTGCCGCTGTGGACGGAAGGAACGCCGATGGGCGACGGGAGCCCCGTGGTCGCAGCATAGGTTCCAGATCGGGTGACTGTCGGCAGCGCGTAACAGGCAGACCGAAATCTTGGGTTCGGCGACCACATGAACGGGGGAACCCTTCACGAGCGCTCGCGTTGCTCCCCTACGACTATGTGGAGAACGTAAATGGCTGACAATATGGAGGAAATGGCAGGCCCCGAAATTGAACAGGTCAAGATTATCCTCAATACGCTCTATCTGTGCATCGAATACGCGATGAGGCATGTCGCCAAGAATGAGGGTGAAGAGGCCGCCGCGGATCTCAAGGTCAACATGCTGAACGCGCTGAAAAACGGCGACATCGATATGGCCCTGTTGGAAGAGTCAAAGACGTTCGATTTGGTCATTTCCAAGATTGAGCAGCTTACCTGGGACGATCCGATCGCTGAGCGTCGGCAATCAGAGAGTGCCCTCTTTCAGCGTGGGAAAGTCTGAACTGGTCCCAGGTCGTGCCGGAAATATTTGGATCGACAGGCAGCGCTTAATTGGCGCTGGTTGGTTCGTGGCCCGCTCAGCGCAGTTGCTCCAGTATCTCCTCGTGGGTAGCGAAGCTGACCTGAACATCGGTGGAGGTGGTTTCCTTCCAGCGGGCACGAGTTTTCAACCAGAAGATGGCTGCGGTGACAGACTCACGACCTTCGCCGGTCGCCTTCCTGTACAGGCTTTCCGCGACGCGCAGATTGGCCTTGATGCGGCCGTTCTCGAGTTCTCGGGCATAACTCGATTTCAGGACATCGAGATCTGCCTCCAGGACATGGGCGATTTCCTCTGGCGATAGCCCGAAGCCGGCCAAAGCTTCCACTTTGGCAAGCGGCAAGCCGTGACCGAGATCTTCAGGTTCCTGTTCCATTGCTAGGTCTCTCCTGGCTGTTGCCCCGTCGGGCGGGCGTCGTGGACTTTCGTTTCCAAGCGGTCGCAGGGACGCTCTTCGTAGGTGGTAACGAATGTGACGTTCGTATCAAGTTTGCCCTCCACCTCGTGGATACTCGTCTCCTTCCAGCGCGCACGCGCCTTCAGCCAGAAGATGGCAGCGGTGACGGATTCGCGCCCTTCGCCCGTTGCCTTGCGGTAAAGGTTCTCGGCAACCTTGGCATTGGCCTTCATGCCGCCGCAGTCGAGCTCGTGTTCGAAGGCCGAGCGCAACAGCGCCTCATCGATATCCAGCACCTTCGCAATGTCGGCCGACGAAAGCCCATAACCCGCCAAAGCCTCTACCTGTGCAGGACCGGGAATAGGTGTGAAGTGGCTCTCATGGATACTCATGACTGGACAGGCTTCCATATGCTCAGGTCCTGATCGCGTGCGGCCTCGATGTGACGCTTGACGCGTTCGTCGCGTTCACGCTTCCATTCCTCGCGCTCGACCGGAGACACGATGATGCGCCTGATCTCATGCACCTGTTTCAAAGGCTGGCCGGGAACACCCGCAATCTCGGTGACATTGGTCTCTTTCCAGCGGGCACGGGCCTTCAGCCAGAAGATTGCCGCTGTCACCGACTCACGACCTTCGCCGGTCGCCTTGCGGAACAGGTTCTCGGCAACCTTGGCATTGGCCTTGGTGTGGCCATGGTCGAGCTCCTGGCGATAGTAGCGCCGCAAGGTCTTTGGATCGATGCCGATCAGGCCGGCAATTTCCGTCTCCGGAATGCCATAACCGGCAAGCGTCTCGACCTGGCGCCGATGGTAAGCATCCGGCTCATGTCTCGGGCGCCCCATCAGTCTTTCCCTTCAAAACGATCTGCCTTGACCTGTGCAAAGGCGCGGCCATCGCCATCCAGGATCGCGGCCTCGCCGGTAAATGCCTGCCAGCGCAGGATGGCCATGTCGACATAGGCGGGATTGAGCTCGATGGCATGACAGCATCGACCAGCCATCTCGGCCGCGACGATGGTGGTACCGGAGCCGCAGAATGGCTCATAGATGGCCTGTCCGGGTGAGGAGTTGTTCTCGATCGGGCGGCGCATGCACGCGACCGGCTTCTGCGTCGAATGGCCGGTTTCGTTGCGGGCAGGCTTCGGAATCTGCCAGACGGTGGTCTGCCGGCGGTCACCCGCCCAGTGACCGGTGCCGCTCTCGCGCACCGCATACCAGCAGGGCTCGTGCTGCCAGTGATAATCGCCGCGCGACAGCACCAGCTGGCCCTTGTCCCAGATGATCTGCGAGCGCAGCCGGAAGCCGGTGGCGGCGAGACTGTCGGCGACTGTCCCCGCATGCAGGCCAGCATGCCAGACATAGGCGACATCGCCCGGAAAAAGCGCCCATGCCTCGCGCCAGTCGGCCCGGTCATCGTTGAGCACCTTGCCGGTGGCAAGCTCGCCCTTGGTGGCCACACCAGCCCTCAGGCGCCACTCGGGATCATAGTCGACGCCATAGGGAGGATCGGTCACCATCAGAATAGGCCGCACGCCACCCAGCACACGCGCCGCGGCGTCGCGATCGGTGCTGTCACCGCAGAGCAGCCTGTGTCGGCCCACAAGCCACAGATCACCCTGACGGCTGGTGGCGACATCGGGCACGTCCGGCACGTCATCGGGATCGGTGAGCCCGAGTGTTGCCCGGCTCATCAAGCTGCCGATCTCGGTTTCGCCGAAGCCGGTGAGGGATAGGTCGAAGCCGAGGTCCTGCAGGTCGCCGAACTCCAGCGCCAACAGGTCCGCATCCCAGCCGGCATTCATCGCAAGCTTGTTGTCAGCAATGACATAGGCCCGCTTTTGCGCCTCGCTCAGACCGGCAAGCTCGATCACCGGAACATCTGCCATTCCAAGTTTTCTCGCCGCCAGCAGCCGGCCGTGGCCGGCGATGACACCATTTTCGCCGTCGACCAGGATGGGGTTGGTCCAGCCGAACTCCCGCATCGACGCCGCAATCTCCGCCACCTGCGCATCCGAATGCGTGCGAGCATTACGCGCATAAGGGATCAGGTCAGAGGCAGGGCGGTACTCGACCGCAAGAGGGCAGGGATCTGCCCCGTCATGCACTTTTGGAGGTGCTTGATCACCGGGCGCCCGGTGCGAGGTTTCGTCAGTGATGGTGCTGCCCTTGTCCATTTTCCCGCTAGCCTCATTGCATGCGGGAAGTATAGATCAGGGCCAAGCTGTTGCTATCCCTGCTGTTTTTCTCTTCATTTCGCTCGATTGCGCAAAGGCCGTCAATTCGCGCCCATAAAATCAGGCCATGACGGATATGACGTTTTGTCTGATTATCGCCGTTACACGCGCGCGTGAACGGTGGATAGCATAGCAGGCGTCATATCCGTCATGGAGCGGGATACGTCTCAGACAGGTCGTTCGACGGCGATACCCTGAAACCCGCGACCAGTCATTTTTCGATTGGGCTGGAAACCTTTCGTCTCGAGGGTCTGGCTAAGGTGCTTTGCGGAGCCTATGAACTCGCCGGCCTCGTCGGCCCAGGTCTTCCACGATTCAAACAAAACGGTGCTGGAGGTCCACCGGCTTGGGTCACGCACGCAGCAGTCATCAATCCAGGCCGCGACGGCGTCCTCAGCGTCGAGATAGGCAGCGGTCGCGTCCTGCACCGCCTTTGGTGGGATCAGCCCCGCCCGTTGCCAGTCAAGGCAGCCGTGAATCATCCAGGAAAGAATGCCCGGCCATTCGCCCTTCAGCCTGTCTGGCAGGTGAGGATCGCGTTCCTCTGGAGGAATAGTCACCGTAAAGGGCAGCAGATGGAGCCTGCGCCGGATGGCTTCGTCGACAGAGCGAAGCCCCGGCTTGTGGTTGCCGGCGATGACCAGTTTGAACTGCGGGGAGAATTCAAAATAATCCTGGCGCATGAAACGCGCTGCGATCCGGTCGCCGCCCGTCAATGTCTTGATGCGGCTCTCCGCCCAGCGGCGTCCTTCCTCCGTTTCGATTGCCGTCACCAGCCGCGCGCCGCGAAGGCCCGCCAGATCGGTCGGGTGCCGCTCTGGAGATGAGGCCGTAAACGTCTCCATCGCCGCGGTCCTATGGTAATCGTTGAAGATACCCGCGACCGTATCGATCATCACCGACTTGCCGTTGGCACCACTGCCGAAGAGGAAAAACAGCGCATGTGCCGATGTATCTCCTGTCAGCGTGTAGCCGAGCATGCGTTGTATGAAGTGCTGGAGATCCCTGTCGCCAGCGGTAATACAATCGAGGAACGACAGCCAGTTGGGACAACTTCCTCCAGGCGAGGCTGCGGCAATTTTTGTACAGTAGTCTAAGGGGCTATGCGGGCGCGTCCCGCCGGTCCGTAGCTCGACAATGCCGTCCGGCGTGTTGAGAAGCCAGGGGTCTGCGTCCCATTGATCGGCGTCCGCAGCCAGTCTGCGGTCGGACTTTGCCAATCGCTCAACGGCGGCCACGGTCCTGGCACTGGCAATGGATGAGGCAATCTTGCCATCATTGCACTCGGAAGCAGCCTGCCTGCAAATGGCTCGTACCTGGTCATAGGCGAACAGCGTTTCGTCAATCTGCCACCACTTTCCAGTCCAGCGCAGCCATTTAGTCCAGGCCGCGACGTAGCGCAGGTCATCTCGATGCTGCTCCGCAAATTGCAGGGCAAGTGCCTCGTCAGAGAAGGCCGGCGGGCAGTTCTCCTCGGCAATGGGTCCGGTGAGGGGTATCAGGTCGCCGGTCATGCAACGCGCCTCTCCGGAACCAGAATTGAAGGCGTCGGAACGGTGTCGATGAGCGACTTCAGCCTGCGGCCATGCAAAATGTTGGCGGCAGCGATCGGACCCTGCAGGTCACGCAGGATACGTGCCGCCTGACCGGCTTCGACGATGGCGGCACCGCGGCAGGCCGACCTCATCCACTCAAGCGCGGTTTCGTGGACGGCGAGGCTGCCGCCCATGAAATAGGTAGCCGGATTGAGCGCTGCGCAGAGCCCCAAAAGTGCGCATCTGCCGAACATCGTCGTGACCGCAGCCTTGTTGGCGAGCGGGATGGCGACGAGGTCGACGACCGTCTCGTCGTCGACGCCGAATGCCTCGAACACCAGGGCCTCGTTGTCGTCCACGACCGAAAAGTCGAAGCGGGCGCCAGGATAGAGCGAGATCGATGTCACGACGATCCCACCAATATGGCAGCCGACTACCCTGAGGTCGATGCCCAGCGTCCTTACAACCGCCAACGTCTCGACCAGGTGTGCATCGGCGAGTTCATGCAGCTCGCAGCGCGCGGCAAGGAGGACATGTTCTATCATGCTGATCCTCCAATCCTGCGAACAAGTCTTGCGATCAGTTCGCGTTCGCTGTTCTCCGCTGTCTTCAGTATCTGGAATTGTTCAGGCGGAAGGTGGCGCGAGATGGCTTGCTCGACCATGTCGC
>NZ_JBMDKS010000139.1:0-548 GCF_057809835.1 Mesorhizobium sp. FG116 | reverse complement strand
TTCGGCGCCAATGGACCCGAGGGCATCCGACAGGCCGGCGTCCTGCGGCGGGCTTGCCCAGGCAAAGGTGCTGGCAAGGGCGGCAGTAAGGGCGATGGCGATGCGCATGCTAGGCTCCGGTTGCTTTCGGGACCCCCATGCACCATATTGGCGACAGGCGCGAGCCAGTTTCACCAGGACGGCTAAGCCGGATCTGTGAGGGCCTGACGACCCTCCGCGCCCCTCACTCCACCACACTTCCCGACCTCCTTGCCGGCTCGATGAACTTGCTCGCCTCGCCCTCGTTCTAACGGGGATAGCGTGCCCGCAGGCGGGTGAGGGGCAGCGCCAAGCCGGCCAGATGTGGACGAAACGTGGACCACTCTCCGCCCAACTCCTTGAACCCTTTCGCTTTCACAAAAATTTTTCACCTCCCTTGTCCACCCCCATCTCGCCTCCCCCATAATCCGTCCCATCGCTCTTGCGGGAACCGGCTGCGCACCGGGCAACGGTCAGGGCGGCGGTGACCTCCCCCCATTGGTTCGGCGCCAATGGACCCGAGGGCATCC
>NZ_JBMDKS010000138.1:0-560 GCF_057809835.1 Mesorhizobium sp. FG116 | reverse complement strand
CGACGACTGGCAATTTGACGGACCTGCCTTACCGCCGGAGTTCAGCCGCGTCTCACCATCCCGCATCGGCGTGCTAACACTGGTTATCGGCACGGTCCCCGGCACGTCCTGCCCTGCCGCATACGCGATCCGCAAGCGCCGGAACCCGGGCGATGCTATCGCCGACCTGCAGCGCCGCGAGAGCACGATCATGCGGCATATGGGTTTCTACTTCCACGACGGATCAAGGCGATGCGTCCCGCCGTTGCCTGAAACCATCGCGGGATGGGCGGCAGAACATGATCTCGATGTCGTGGTTTGGACCGGCCTGCAGGGCAACTTTCGAGAGAAAGTGGGCGAGCCGTTTTCGGTGGAGGCCACGATCCGTCATGACCAGGGTCTGCCCCGGCAGTGAAAGCACAAGCGGCAGAGTATGTGTGGCGCGCGCCGGCGTTCGTGCAGACACCCCTGAGAACAGTGCTACAGCCACCGCCCTGGTTTGGGCCAATCGCGGGCGGAGATCGTAGATAAGCCGCCTATCAGACGGGTGTGGAGCGGTATAAGATTTCCGCTTCTTTCTT
>NZ_JBMDKS010000137.1:0-586 GCF_057809835.1 Mesorhizobium sp. FG116 | reverse complement strand
TGCCTTCGCCAGCCGGCGTCGGGTTGATCGCCGTCACAAGGATCAGCTTGCCGTCCTTGTTCTTCTGCACCGACTTGATGAAGTCGGCCGAGACCTTGGCCTTGTCGTGCCCGTAAGGCAGCAAATGCTCGCTCGGAATGCCGATCTTCGCGCCAACCTCCTGGATCGGCTTCTTCTTCGCTGCGCGCGCTATCGAGATGTCGCTCTTTACTTCCGCCATGGGATTCTTCCTCGGCTGATTGTGGATTTGAAGGGCTATGGTCTTACTAGAAGCGAGGTGCCTTCCGTCCCGCGGCGCGGGAAGCGGAGATGACGGTGTTTGCCATCAAAAGCGCGATGGTCATCGGACCGACACCGCCCGGCACCGGTGTGATCGAACCGGCCTTGGCCGCCGCCTCGTCATAGGCAACGTCGCCGACAAGGCGCGCCTTGCCGTTGGCGTCCGGCGGCAGGCGGTTGATGCCGACGTCGATGACGGTAGCACCTGGCTTGACCCAGTCGCCCTTGATCATCTCCGGACGGCCAACGGCAGCAACCAGGATATCGGCGCTGCGGCACAGGCCCGGCAGGTCCTTGGTGCGGCTGT
>NZ_JBMDKS010000136.1:0-624 GCF_057809835.1 Mesorhizobium sp. FG116 | reverse complement strand
ACCATCGAGATTGTGGACGATGTGCCGACGGCGGTGGCGGACACGGGCTACGGGGTTGTCGAGGACGGCTTGTCGAACGTGTCTGGCAATGTGCTGGCGAACGACGTGTCCGGCGCGGATGCGCCGAAGGCGTTTGAGGGCTGGTCGTCGTCGGACACGGCTGCGGTCAACGAGTTGAACCAGTACGGCGTTCTGACGCAGAACGGCGACGGCAGCTGGAGCTACGTCCTGGACAACAGCCTTGCGGCGACGCAGGCGCTGTCTGGCACGTTCAACAAGGACTTCGTGCTTCACTACACGATGAAGGATGCGGACGGGGACACGTCGTCGTCGACGCTGACGATCAACGTCAAGGGGGCCAATGACGGTCCGACGGTAACGGTCGACACCGGCAATCCGGGCAACGCCAACGACCTGGTCTATGAGAGCGGCCTTGACGGGATCGGCTCGAACGGGTCTGCGACCACGGAGTTTGCGACGGGTACGTTCAAGCTGTCGGACCCTGATGGTCTTGGCGATGTGAAGAGCGTGTCGATCAATGGCGGCGCGGCGATCCTGATCGGCGACCTTGTCGGGTCGAGCATCAATGGTGCGCACGGCACGCTGACGATCACGGCCTACAAT
>NZ_JBMDKS010000135.1:0-636 GCF_057809835.1 Mesorhizobium sp. FG116 | reverse complement strand
CGTAGACGTGGGGAAGCGAACCCTCCGGATTTTCCGGCAGCCGAATAAGGGCCGGAGAAAGAACCCGTATCTCGGGTGAGTAGCCTAGCTGGTAACGGACCTCGATCCGATGGATTTGCAACTGCTTGATATCGCCGGTCCAGCGAGCAGCGTTTTCGCGACGGGATAGGTGACTGACCCGAAAGCCGGGCCAGTCACGCCTCATCGAAGCGACCTGCTCCTCGATCGAGAGTGGCCTACTATTCATCGATCGGATCTCCAAAAAAGGTGTGCGATTTGGCGGCGACCGGAGCCGCCGACGTAATAACCGTGGCCGCAGCCGGCAGCAGGATGCTGCCCTTCTTGCTGTAGACCTGCGATCCAGCGACGATCGCCGCACCGGTGGTGTCCGCCATCCTATCGGCCGCGCGCGTCACGACGCGGTCGCCAAACATCTCGCGCAGCCAGTTGCGCAGACTGACAGGGTCAAGTTCGCCGCGCTTGGCGCGCTCGATTCCGGCCACGAAATCGTGGAGACAGCGGGCGAACTGGTTCTGCTGATCCAGGTTTTCCGGCCAGCGGTCGGTGAAGACGTCGGCGCTGTAGGTCGGGTTGACGACCTGAAGCTTCTGACGGTTGATCGTTGCCCGCTCGATC
>NZ_JBMDKS010000134.1:0-721 GCF_057809835.1 Mesorhizobium sp. FG116 | reverse complement strand
TGGAACTTCCCGCTGATGATCGGCATGTGGAAGATGGCCCCGGCACTTGCCTGCGGCTGCACGCTCGTCGTCAAGCCGGCTGAGATCACGCCGCTCACCGCGCTCAAGATCGGTGAGCTTGCCCTTGAAGCGGGCTTCCCGGCAGGCGTGCTGAACGTCGTTCCGGGCTTCGGCAAGGTGGCCGGCCAGGCGTTGGTTGATCATCCCGATGTTGACAAGGTGACGTTCACGGGATCGCCGACGGTTGGCCGCCAGATCCTGCAGGGTGCTGCCGGCAATCTGAAGCGGGTGACGCTTGAGCTGGGCGGCAAGTCGGCCAACATCATCTTCCCCGACGCCGACATCGACACCGCGGTGAAGGCCGCGGGTTCGGGCATCTTCTTCAACACCGGCCAGGTCTGCTCGGCAGGCTCGCGCATCCTCGCCCATGCCGACATCTATGACGAGGTCGTCGAGCGGCTGGCGGCGCGCGCCAAGTCGATGCGCATCGGCGATCCGCTCGAAACCTCGACCTCGATGGGGCCGCTGGTGTCGGAAGTGCAGATGAACCGCGTGCTGAGCTATATCGACATCGGCCGTGGCGAAGGCGCCAGGGTGGTCACCGGCGGCGCCCGCGCCACCGACAAGGGCTACTATGTGCAGCCGACGGTGTTTGCCGGCGTCGAGCACGAGATGCGGGTGTCGCAGGAAGAGATCTTCGGCCCCGTCGCCACCGTCATCA
>NZ_JBMDKS010000133.1:0-754 GCF_057809835.1 Mesorhizobium sp. FG116 | reverse complement strand
GTTTGCGAAAATGACGGTCGCCGTGATGCTGGCGGTGGGGCCGATTGCCATTCTGTGCAATTTCTTCGGCATGACGAAATTCGTGTTTGAAGGCTGGGTCAAGGGAATAGCGTTCGGAATATTCACGCTGCTTTTTTCCTACATCATAGCAGGCTTCTGCTTCGGCTTTGTCCGTTCCTATCTGGACTCAATCCAGATTGCGACGGCGACACAGGAGGAGTCCTTCGGCGTGGCGGCCGGCCTGGTGCTCTACATGCTCGTGGTGGCAGCGTTTGTCGTCCGGGTTCCCTCACTGGCTCAATCATTCGCCTATGGGACCCTGTTCCACGGTATATCTACTGCGGGTGGTATAGGCGAAACGCTGCAGACAGCAAGGAACCGAGGCTCGAGAGCCGCCAACCTTGCAACAAGCGTGGTACCCGCAGGCCTTACAGGCGGCGCCATACGAGGCACGATGGCCATGGGGGGAGATGTAGGACGAGGGACCCGCGCCATGGGTCGCATGCTTGCCAGCCGGATGCGGGGCCGTCCCGGATAGGAATCCAAGAGTTGCGCGGGGGCCCCACTTTCCCCTTTTCTTCTACTATCGTGTAATTTACGATTATCCTATCGTGTAATCATGGAACGCCGTTTGCGGCGATTCCCGAGGCCCATGCGGAGATGAGTTCGGGTGGCATTGTTCAGAAACAAGGCAATAGGCGAGCCTGACGAGAAAGTACCAGGTGCCGAGGAGATCTATCAGCAGCATTTGACG
>NZ_JBMDKS010000132.1:0-762 GCF_057809835.1 Mesorhizobium sp. FG116 | reverse complement strand
CCTTGATGAACATGGCGACTTTCAAGGTGCCGCCTTTCCTGCCCTGAACCTCTTCGGCCCGAGCAGCCGTCGGGGCCGCCAGCCCGAGCAGGCCATAGGCCATGGCCGTCGACGCGCCGAACACGCAGGCCAAGGCCAGGAATTCACGTCGATCCAGCCTGCCCGCTCTGGTATCCGCCGCGGAGGCGAGAATATGATCCGGAACCCTATCCCCGTTGCTGCTATAGACTTTCATCCATAACTCCCATTGTTGGCTTCGAAGAACAGACCCGCGCTCCCTCAGCCGCCGTTGCGGTTCATGAGGATCGGCATTCGAGGTCCGTTTTGGCGAAAAAGCACACATTCAAGTGCTTCAACGGCAAGACTACCACCGGGAACCGGCCGCCCAAACGCTACAAAACCTCCGGCTGTTCGATTACCGGAGGTTATTTCATGGCTGGAGAGGGCTCAGGATGTCGAAGCGGAACGGCTTGCCGCCGCCACCAGGAAATCGGAAAGTGCCTTCGCGTCCTTCGAGAGGCCGGATTTCGCCGTGTGGCACAGATAATATCCCCTGCCGGTCTTCAGCCGGTCGCCGGTGAGGCGCACAAGGCTGCCGGCCTCCAGCTCCGCTCCCAGGAGCGACAGGCTTCCAAGCGCTATTCCCTTGCCTTGGATCGCCTCGCCGATGGTCTGGGAATAGGTGACGAGCGGCTCTATTCGCCAGGCTGACATTCCTTGCAGCGCCAGGGCCTCGAACCAGGCTCGCCAATCGATCCAGTC
>NZ_JBMDKS010000131.1:0-772 GCF_057809835.1 Mesorhizobium sp. FG116 | reverse complement strand
ACAGCCAACATTCGCTGGCTGGCGAGGATCTTTGGATGCGATGATCCGTTGGCGACCCGCGAATGGCAGGTGGAGCTTATTGCGGCACAATCGCGGCTAACGACCAAGAGACGAGAATGGAAGAGAGCAGAAAGCGTCAATACGCTCGCGGTTCAAGATCTGGAAGGCTCCGGGACTTTGGCCAGCGCAACCGCCTCGCAACCAGAGCTGGCCCTGTACAGGGACGTTAAAGGACCGACGCGGCGCTTTAGCCTGGCGAGAAGATCGGAAGCACTTTTTTGCGACGGCTCTCCATTGAACCTTCCGGCTTCGGTCTTCGCCGGCATTTCCGCGCTTGGCTTCCTGTCGTTTATTCTCGGCATTCATAACGTCAAATATGGCCGTGCGGATGGCGTTGTTAAGCAAGTTGGTTTTCTTTGGGCTGCGAACTGGATATTCGTGTTCATGCTGTTTCTGCCACTATTTCTGGCATTTGTGTCCGAACTTGTAACCTACTGGAAACACGAGGAACGGTCGAAGCTTGTAAGAAATGGCGCGCTTGATGAAAGTTGCCACGCCTGGGTGCAAATCTTAGACGCCACGTCCTATTCATTTTGGGCAGTCTTCGTGATTTGCTTGGTATTCGCCGGGCTTGTCCAGTGGATTGGTGTGTGCCTGATCCCGCTAGTCAAAGGCGGCGGCGACTATGCGGTGGATTGGGGCAGGCTCGCGATCGTCCGGCCTGAAGTCATATCGGTGCCGGTGGAGCTCGTGTTCACAGGACTGGCCTATC
>NZ_JBMDKS010000130.1:0-774 GCF_057809835.1 Mesorhizobium sp. FG116 | reverse complement strand
CGAGTTCCTCGTCCTTCGACAATCGGTCCAGACGCGCGGACGAGACTCTGTCGGCTCTCCGATTTTCTTCGCAATCACGAGTGAAGTTAACGAGATCGCGCATTTTACGACGATGTATGGATATCGCTGCACGAACGTCCCCGTGCACATCATCAGTCGAATTTATGCAAATAGGTTCGAGCCGCATGACTAGCGCCTTTCGGTCACTGCTTCTGACGCCCCCGAAGCCCTGTCTCTCCAGCTTTCAGCCCGCGTGGAACATCCGCCCTAACCACCCGGCAAAAGTTCAACCTCCTACTCAAGACTCCCGATACAAATTTTCGCCCTTCCGGACGCCATCCGACCGATCTCCAATGGCCAACAGTTTGTGAAACCTCTTCCGTGCAACGCCGTGTTCAACTTCTGCACCGGTCGCCGGTAATTCGATCCCTCTCCCGTGCCGTTCGAAACCCGATAATAAAGACGTTGATTACAGCAACGGGCACGATAGGATACGAAGAGTAACGAAACGAAACGAAGCCATCGACTGTAAGAAGTTGGTAAAGAACGGAAAATTGTTTCTCCCACCACCACGAGATGGAAGCGATTTCAAGGAATTGTTCAAGCGATTGGCGGCGGCGGGTGCGGGAAGGCCACTGGGCGAGGACGGGTTTCCTCTAGGTCCTTGGACACCCGAGCTTCTCGCAGAGGCGATTACACACATCGATTCCAACCGAATTGGCGTCGACCTGCGCACCGTCCAGCTTTGGTTTCAGGAGAACGACAAGGGCATTG
>NZ_JBMDKS010000013.1:0-126110 GCF_057809835.1 Mesorhizobium sp. FG116 | reverse complement strand
CTGTCGGATGCCCTCGGGTCCATTGGCGCCGAACCAATGGGGGGAGGTCACCGCCACCCTAACCGTTGCCCGGTGCGCAGCCGGTTCCCGCAAGAGCGATGGGACAGAGTATGAGGGAGACGGAGAAGACGTGGATAAGTGGGGCGAAGGTTTCCGCTGGGAGGCGTGACTTGTCCACTCGATCAGAATCTTCACAAGAACCACACCCCCTCTGGCCTGCCGGCCATCTCCCCTTCAGGTGGGGAGATCACCTGGTTACCATGCTTTCATCCGGTATTGAGGACGCAGAGGTGGCTGTGACCTTGAAGCTGCCGATCTCCCCACCTGAGGGGGAGATGGTCGGCAGGCCAGAGGGGGGTGCTACCTGCGGCCGTGGACGAGGTCGCCGGCGATGTCGAATGAGCCCGAAAGCTGCATCTTGTAGACCTCGTAGTTCTCCATGACGCGCTGGACGTAGCTGCGCGTTTCGGCGAACGGAATCCGCTCGATCCAATCGACAACTTCGTCCAGTTTCTTGCCGCGAGGGTCGCCATAGCGCGCGATCCACTGCGTGGCCCGGCTGGGACCGGCATTGTAGCCGGCGAAGGTGAGCACGTAGGAGCCGTCGAAACGGCCAAGCTGTTCGCCGAGAAAAGCTGCGCCAAGCGTGGCGTTGTAACCGGCATCGGTGGTCAGCCGCATCGACGAGAACGGAACGCCCGCCTTCTTCGCCAACTGTTCGGCCGTCGAGGGCATAAGCTGGAGCAGGCCGCGCGCGCCGGCCCCGGATACGGCACCTACATTGAATTCGCTTTCCTGACGCGCGATGGCATAGGCAAGAGCCGTGCCGGAGCCGGAAATATCCGCCGTGGTCGGAATAACGCCGACGGGGTGCGACAAGGCCCCGACATCGATGCCACGTGCAGCCGCTGCTTTGCCGACCCTGAGCGCAAGGAAATGGTTGCCTTGGCTTTCCGCCATGCCGGCCAGAAGCGCCAGTTCGCCCGGACTGGACAATTGGCCGGCCAGATCGAGATAGAGCCTGTCGGCATAGCGTGGGTAGCCTGCCTCTTCGAGCCGCCGGATGGCGCTGACGGCCTCGCGCGCGGCAAAGTTCCGGCGGTCGGCGTCGCTGGGGGCAGGGTAGGCGATGTTGAGCGTCTGCCGGCCGATGCGCTCTCCGGCCAACTGGCCGTAGAAGGTGGTGCCATAGCTGGCCGCCTTGGCGAATTCTTGCCTTGCGTCTCCCGGCCCGCCAACTTCGGCGGCGCGGCCAAGCCAATAGTAGGCGCGCGAGCGCGTGATCGCGCCTTCGGCGAGATCGGCTATGCGGCGGAAATGCTTGGCCGCAAGGACCGGATCATTGAGGCCGCGCAGCGCGTACCAACCGGCGTGGAACTCGGCATCGGCGGCATTGGCGGCGCTTTCGGCGGCATGAACCTCGACCAGACGGTAGGCGGTTTTCATGTCGCCCTGATCGACCAGCTCGCGCGACAAAACGCGCCGTTCCAGCCACCACTGGTCGGGGTCGGCAAGGGCGGCGCGATCCGTCGGTGCCTTCATCATGGCCGCTGCCGCAGCCTTGAATTTATCCTGCCGCCTCAGATACCTGGCTTCGGCAAAGTAATAGCCTGCCGAACGCTGCTCTTGAGGCACCGCCTTGAGCAGGGCAGGCGTCTTCTTGTCGCCGCGCAAGGCGGCGGCCCACGCATCGGCCAATTGTTGCGCGCCGGCGAGAGCCGCCACGCGTTGCGCCGAATTTACCCGCTCGGCGTAGAACATGCGCTCCATGCGGTAGCGCTGGTCGGCTTGCGGGATAATCGCACCGAACTCGGCAAGGATGGCCGTTTCTTCCGCAGCTTCCAGCTTCTCGCTACGCCAGAAGGGGGAAAGCACGCTTGCTGCGGCCTTGGCGTTGCCGAGCGCAAGATAGGCGCGCGTGAGCAGGACGACGCCTTCACGCGTTTGCGGCTGGCTGCCGTTGAACGCCGCGACGACGGTGGCGGCATCCGGGTTCTCGCGATAAAGCGCACGCTCGCTGTTTCGGCGCAGCACCTCGGCACCGGGCCAATCCGGCAGCATGCGTGCGGTGGCCGCGATGTCGCCACTCGGCACGCCGCTGCCGCCATAGATGGCGATGGCCCAGGCAAGCACATGGCGATCGATCGAGTTGGCTGGAAGCTGGTCGCGTAGTGTCCGTGCACCGTCGATATCGCGGGCCGCAAGGGCGTCGAGGCCGCTCTTGAGCGGGGTGGTTTCGGCTGGTGGTGTGCCGTGATCTTCAAGGTCGGGAACGGAAATGCCCGCGGTCGATGCCTTGTCGACTGTGGTGCCGGTCGACAGCGAGGACAGCATGACGACGGCCGCGCCAAGCAATGCCAGTCGCAACGGGCGCGCACCGATCATGTATTTTGTCGATCTTGCGGTCATCTGCTTGGTTTGGCTTGCGCAGCTTTGCGGGCGTGGCGAAAGCCTACCGCCGGCATGTGAAGGGGCTGTAAACGATGGGCTTCGGCGGTGCTCAGTTACAGTGGTCTTTCCGGTCAACTGGCCTTATCAGCTTTTCTTGCCGCAGAACGGTGTCGAGACTATGGTGCGCCGCCGCGCTTTGAGCTAAAGGCGGCGCGAAGGAAACAGATGGGAACCAACGGGTTCCGTGGAGTAGGACAGAATGCTGAGAGGCTCGCTTACCGCGCTCGTGACACCGTTCGACAAGGACGGACGTTTCGACGAGAAAGCCTTTCGGGCATTGGTCGAATGGCAGATCGCAGAAGGCACGACCGGGCTCGTTCCGGTGGGCACGACCGGTGAATCACCGACGCTGTCGCATGACGAACATCGCCACGTGGTGAAGGTGTGCGTGGAAGTGGCCAAGGGAAGGGTGCCCGTGGTTGCCGGCGCCGGCTCCAACAACACGCAGGAAGCGATCGGGCTGGCGAAGTATGCCGAAAGCGTCGGCGCGGCGGCCGCACTTGTGGTGACGCCCTATTACAACAAGCCGACGCAACGCGGTCTCTACGAGCACTTCGCCGCCGTGGCGCGGGCGACCTCGCTGCCGATCGTGATCTACAATATCCCGCCGCGCTCGGTGATCGACATGAGCCCGGAGACGATGGGCCGCCTCGCCAACGACTTCAAGAACATCGTTGGCGTGAAGGACGCGACCGGCAAGATCGAGCGCGTTTCCGAACAGCGCGCGACCTGTGGCAAGGACTTCGTCCAGCTTTCGGGCGAGGATGCTTCGGCGCTCGGCTTCAACGCGCATGGCGGCATCGGTTGCATTTCGGTGACGTCCAATGTCGCGCCGCGCCTGTGCGCGGAGTTCCAGGAGGCCTCGCTCTCCGGCAATTCGGCCAAGGCGCTGGAATTGCAGGACAGGTTGTTGCCGCTGCACAAGGCGATCTTCCTCGATCCGGGCGTGGCCGGCGCGAAATACGGGCTTTCGCGGCTTGGCAAGATCGAAAATGTCGTGCGCTTGCCGCTGGTCACCGCCGAGAACTCGACGGAGCAGAAGATCGAAGCGGCCATGAAGCATGCCGGCTTGATAAACTGAGGTTGATGCGCCATCTGTGCGCATTATGAACCAGGTCAGAAAAGCCGATCCCAACAGCAAGGTCGCCGCGGAAAACCGCAAGGCGCGCTTCAACTATGAAGTTCTCGATACGCTCGAGACGGGCTTGGTGCTGAGCGGCACCGAGGTCAAGGCTTTGCGCGGCGGCCATGCCAACATCCAGGAATCCTACGCTTCTTTCGAGGGCGGCGAGATCTGGCTGATCAATTCGTACCTGCCGGAATATCTGCAGGCCAACCGCTTCAACCATGAACCGCGCCGGCGCAGGAAACTCCTGGTGTCGAAGCGCGAAATGGCGCGCCTGTCGCAAAGCATCGAGCGCGAAGGCATGACGCTGGTGCCGCTGAAGATTTACTTCAACGACCGGGGCAGGGCGAAGCTTCTGCTGGCGATCGCGCGCGGCAAGAAACTGCACGACAAGCGCGAGACCGAAAAGCAGCGCGACTGGAACCGCGAGAAGGGTCGCCTGCTGAAAGAGCGGGGATAGGATAGGGGCGTAGGGGAATAGGGCAGTAAGGCAATAAGGCAGTATGTTTTGTTCTGGCAAACCGGATCGTCATTGACATAAGGGCTGCGGACCAATTTCTCCTACTGCCCTACTGCCCTACTGCCCTACTGCCCTACTGCCCTACTGCCCTACTGCCCTGCCGGAATCTATTCCCCAAGAAATTCCGCTATATCATTGAAGACATTGACGAACATTTCTTCTGTCAGAACGCCGGTATTGGTGTTGTAGCGCGAGCAATGATAGCTGGAAAACAGTGTGACGTGGCCGAGTTGATGGCGGCCGCGATGCTTGAACGGATGTGCCGCGACGCGCCCGCCAAGCGCCCGCACGACCGATTGATGCGCGATGGAGCCGAGCGCCAGAACGGCGCTGAGATTGGGGAACCGATCGATGGTCGGGGTGAGAAACGTGCGGCAGGTGGAAATTTCAGGCCCCGTCGGCTTGTTTTGCGGCGGCACGCAGCGCACTGCGTTGACGATGGCCGTTCGGGAAAGCCGCAGGCTGTCGTCGGGCCGCGCCTCGAAGCGTCCGCTGGCAAGGCCGAATCGCAGCAGCGTCGAATAGAGCAGGTCGCCGGCGTAGTCCCCGGTGAAGGGGCGGCCGGTGCGGTTTGCGCCGCGCAGGCCGGGCGCCAGTCCGACGATAAGCAGGCGCACGGAGCCTTCACCTTCAGGCGGCAGGAAGGCAGGCACAGGCGCGTTGAACCACGCCGGTTCGCGCGCCCGCCATTCGGCGATGAAGTCGTGCAGGCGAGGGCAGAGCGCGCAGTCGCGGTCCGGTTCGGACAAGGCGGCCATGAACGCCGCCTCAGTAATCGTCGTCCTCGTCCTGTGACGTGGGTTCGGGCCTGCGCATCGGCCGTTCGTTGGGATCGCGCCCGACTTCGGTCTTTAGCGTCATGAGATCGATGAAGTGGTCGGCCTGGCGGCGCAGGTCGTCGGAGATCATCGGCGGCTGCGAGGCCATGGTGGAGACGATGGAAACCTTGCGTCCGCGCCGCTGCAGCGCCTCGACCAGCGTGCGGAAGTCGCCGTCGCCGGAGAAGATGACGTAGTGATCGACGACATCGGCGAGTTCGAGCGCATCGACGGTCAGTTCGATGTCCATGTTGCCCTTGATCTTGCGGCGCCCGGCGGCGTCGGTGAATTCCTTGGCCGGCTTGGTCACGACCTTGAAGCCGTTGTAGTCGAGCCAGTCGATCAGCGGGCGGATCGAGGAATATTCCTGATCTTCGACAAGGGCGGTGTAGTAGTAGGCGCGAAGCAGGTAGCCGCGCTTCTGGAAGCTGGACAACAGCTTGCGGTAGTCGATGTCGAAACCGAGCGAGCGGGAAGTTGCGTAAAGGTTGGCGCCGTCGATGAAGAGAGCAATCTTCTCCCGGGGGTCGAACATTGAAATATCCTTTGGCGAATATAGGCGGTGGTCAAATAATCCGGCGTGGGCGTCGATCCTAACAAGGATGCGACAAATCCTTGCCCATGCAGATCAACTCATCTTCCGAAATAACGTCAGCTTCGTGGCATTTTATCCGCCGCAATCGGCGTACAAGCGAATTTGATGAGGCCGGGTGCTTGCCTTTCAGCCCGCAATTGGGCGGGGTAGCCAAAATGCTTGTTTTTTTCGGGTAGCCGGGTTATGGACCGCGCCTGTTTTCCATCAAATCCTTCGCATGAAAGGGGCATCCAATGGCCCGCGTGACCGTTGAAGATTGCATTGACAAGGTCGACAACCGCTTTGAGCTGGTCCTTCTGGCCGGCCACCGCGCCCGTCAGATCAGCCAGGGCGCACAGATCACCGTTGCGCGCGACAACGACAAGAACCCGGTCGTCGCGCTGCGCGAAATCGCCGACGAGACGCTTTCGCCGGGCGATCTCAAGGAAGACCTGATCCACTCGCTGCAGAAGCATGTCGAGGTCGACGAGCCGGAGGCTCCCGAGAGCGACGCTATCGCCGATCAGACCGGCGCAGCCATTTCCGCCGATGCCGACGAGCCGGAAGAAAACATCACTTTCGACCGCATGACGGAAGAAGATCTGCTGGCCGGCATCGAAGGCCTGGTTCCGCCGGAAAAAAGCGACGATTACTGATCGTTTGCAAGGGTGCGGGCACTTCCGGTCCGCGATTTTCATAGCTATTTATGACATGCGCCGTACACGTTGCGGCGCATGTTTCATTTTAGCCGTGTGAGAGCCTGCCCATGATGCGTCAGTATGAGCTTGTCGAGCGCGTCCAGCGCTACAAGCCTGACGTCAACGAGGCGCTGCTCAACAAGGCCTACGTCTATGCCATGCAGAAGCACGGCCACCAGAAGCGGGCTTCCGGCGACCCCTATTTCTCGCATCCGCTCGAAGTGGCGGCGATCCTCACCGAGATGCACATGGACGAGGCGACGATTGCCGTCGCGCTTCTCCATGACACCATCGAGGACACCACGGCTACGCGCGCCGAGATCGACGAGTTGTTCGGTCCCGAGATGGGCAAGCTGGTCGAGGGGCTGACCAAGCTGAAAAAGCTCGACCTCGTGTCGAAGAAGGCCGAGCAGGCGGAAAATCTGCGCAAGCTTCTGCTGGCGATTTCCGAAGACGTGCGGGTGTTGTTGGTGAAGCTTGCCGACCGCCTGCACAACATGCGCACGCTTCACCATATGCGCGAGGACAAGCGCCTGCGCATCGCCGAGGAGACGATGGAAATCTATGCGCCGCTGGCCGGGCGCATGGGCATGCAGGGCATGCGCGAGGAACTGGAGGAGATCGCATTCCGCTACATCAACCCCGAGGCGCACCGCATGGTGACGGAGCGGCTGGCGGAGATGTTCGAGCGCAGCAAGGGCGTGCTCACCGAAATCGAGAAGTCGCTTTCGACCCTGTTCGAGAAATACGCGATCAAGGCCGATGTCACCAGCCGCCAGAAGAAGCCGTGGTCGGTGTTCCGCAAGATGGAAGCCAAGGCGCTGTCGTTCGAGCAGCTTTCCGACATTTTCGGCTTCCGCGTCGTGGTCGATACCGTGCCCGATTGCTACCGGGCGCTGGGTGCGATCCACACGACATGGTCGATGGTGCCGGGGCGCTTCAAGGACTACATCTCAACGCCCAAGCAGAACGACTACCGCTCGATCCACACCACCATCGTCGGACCGTCGCGCCAGCGCGTCGAATTGCAGATCCGCACGCAGGAAATGAACAAGGTGGCCGAGTACGGCGTTGCCGCGCACTCGATCTACAAGGATTTCGGTTCGAAAGAGGCGGGCGCCAAGCCAAACGGCGCGACCCACCAGATTTCGAAGGAAACCAATGCCTACGCATGGCTGCGGCGGACCATCGAGCAACTGGCGGAAGGCGACAATCCTGAGGACTTCCTCGAAAATACCAAGTTGGAGTTGTTCCAGGACCAGGTGTTCTGTTTCACGCCGAAGGGCATGCTGATTGCGCTGCCGCGCGGCGCGACGCCGATCGACTTTGCCTATGCCGTGCATACCGATGTCGGCGACAGTTGCGTCGGCGCCAAGGTCAACGGCCGCATCATGCCGCTGATGACCGAACTGAAGAATGGCGACGAGGTCGAGATCATCCGCTCCAAGGCGCAGGTGCCACCGGCTGCGTGGGAATCGATCGTGGTGACCGGCAAAGCCCGCTCGGCAATCCGCCGTGCGACGAAGAACGCCATCCGCAAGCAGTATTCCGGGTTGGGCATGCGCATTCTGGAACGCGCCTTCGAACGCACCGGCAAGAATTTCACCAAGGAAAGCCTGAAGCCGGTGCTGCACCGGCTGGCGCGCAAGGACATAGAGGACGTGCTTTCCGCCGTTGGCCGCGGCGAGCTTGCCTCCGCCGACGTGATCAAGGCGGTGTTCCCCGACTACAAGGACGAGCGCGTGACCGCGCCCGTGCCGAAGCAGAAGGAGGAAGGCTGGTCGCGTATCCGCAACGCCGCCGGCATGCTGTTCCAGATCCCGGGCCGCAGTTCGCGCCGTGGCAAGGACCAGCCGAAGGACGGCGCGGTGCCCATCCGCGGGGTGAGGGGCGACCTGCCGGTTCATTTTGCGCCCGAAGGCGCCGTCCCCGGCGACCGCATCGTCGGCATCGTGCAGCCCGGATCGGGAATTACCATCTATCCGATCCAGTCGCCGTCGCTGACCGCCTTCGACGACCAGCCCGAACGCTGGATCGATGTGCGCTGGGACATCGACGAAAACAACAAGGAGCGCTTTCCGGCGCGTGTCTCCGTTACCGCCATCAATGCGCCGGGATCGCTTGCAGATATCGCGCAGGTGATTGCATCCAACGACGCCAACATCCATACGCTGTCGATGGTGCGCACGGCTCCCGACTTCACCGAAATGCTGATCGACCTTGAAGTGTGGGACGTGAAGCACCTGAACAGGCTGCTGTCGCAGCTCAAGGAAAACTCGAGCGTGAGCGATGCGCGGCGCGTCAATGGCTGACCGCTGAAGCAAACGTCCGCAAGGCGACTGGAACTGGATAGGCAAGGCATGAATACCAATGAAGTGCTTGACGTTTTTCGCTCCGCAGGGGCCGTGCTGGAAGGGCACTTCATCCTGACTTCAGGCTTGAGGAGCCCGGTTTTCCTCCAGAAAGCCCGTGTGTTCATGCATGCCGACAAGACCGAGAAGCTATGCAAGGCGCTGGCCGCGAAGATCCGCGCGGCGGTTCCGGGCCGTATCGACTACGTTGTCGGTCCGGCGGTTGGCGGATTGATCCCGGCCTATGAGACCTCGCGCCACCTCGGTGTTCCTGCGATCTGGGTCGAGCGCGAACAGGGCGTTTTCAGGCTGCGGCGCTTCGAGATGGAGAAGGGCGCGCGCGTCGTTATCGTCGAGGATATCGTAACCACCGGCCTGTCGATCCGCGAGACAATCGAGTGCCTGCGCGACCTTGGCGCCGAGGTTGCGGCTGCGGCGTGCATCATCGACCGCTCCGCCGGCAAAACCGACGTTGGCGTGCCCTTGATTGCCCTCGCGGAATATGAAGTTCCGGCGTATCCTGCGGACAATCTGCCGCCGGAACTTGCCGCAATCCCGGCCGTTAAACCCGGCAGCCGCAATATCTGACGCTGAGTGCCTGTCGAATGCTTTTCAAGCGCAGGGAAACTGAGAGTTTTGGCCAGAAGGTGCGTATCTGGCTGTGGCCGCGCCGCTCGATCTCGCGATCGCTGCGCTATTTCGCCAAGCGGATATTGCGGCTGAAGGCGACCCCGCATGCCGTTGCCGCCGGCGTCGCGGCGGGCGTGTTTGCTTCGTTCTTTCCCATCGGCATCCACTTCGTCATCGCCGCAATCGTGTCCTGGCTGATTGCCGGAAACATGGTGGCGGCAGCGCTTGGCACGACGCTTGGCAATCCGCTGACCGTGCCGGTGCTGTGGGGTGCGTCCTACGAAACGGGCAAGCTGATCCTGCACGAGAACGCAGGCGGTCCGCCGGCGCATCTCGGCGCCATGCTGCACGACCTGAGTTTTGCCGAACTGTGGGACCCGATCCTGAAGCCGATGGCGATAGGCGCGGTTCCGCTCGGCCTTGCGGCCGGTCTCGTGGCCTATGGCATTACGCGCTGGGGCATGACGGTGTTTCGCGAGCAGCGGCGCAAGCGGCTGGCCGAGAGGGCAGGCGGGCATCCGGCTCTCGGAACGGGCGGCAAGATCGGTTCCGCCTCGCGATGATCATCGGCATCGGCAGCGATCTCATCGACATTCGACGGGTTGAAAAA
Organism: Mesorhizobium sp. FG116; assembly: GCF_057809835.1. NCBI lineage: Bacteria > Pseudomonadati > Pseudomonadota > Alphaproteobacteria > Hyphomicrobiales > Phyllobacteriaceae > Mesorhizobium > Mesorhizobium sp. FG116. The sequence continues at coordinate 116,332 of NZ_JBMDKS010000013.1, read as the reverse complement.
TCGCTGGAGCGCTATGGCGAGCGCTTCGTGCAGCGCATCTACACCGACGTCGAGCAGGCGCGTTCGGAGGGCAGGCGGCAGCGCGCCGCTTCCTATGCCAAGCGATTCGCCGCCAAGGAAGCCTGCGCCAAGGCGCTGGGGACCGGCATCTCGCAAGGTGTGTTCTGGCGCGACATGGGCGTCGTCAACCTGCCGAGCGGCAAGCCGACCATGGCCCTGACCGGCGGTGCGGCGAAACGGCTGGCGAAAATCCTGCCGGCGGGCCACGAGGCCGCGATCCACCTGACGATCACCGACGATTTCCCGCTGGCCCAGGCTTTCGTCATCATCGAGGCGCTGCCGGTCACGCAAACGCCATAGTGGCCCGTAAAGGCATAGTGATCCTGTGCGACCACCGCGACGTTGCCCCCAGCACGTTCAGCCCTTATAGAACCAACGCATGAACGAGGACGACATGAGCGTGGCTGACAAATCCGAGAAGAAATCCGGCGGGCTTGGCGAGACCGTCAGCGTCATCGTCCAGGCGCTGCTTCTGGCGCTGGTTATCCGCACGCTTCTTTTCCAGCCCTTTTCGATTCCCTCGGGATCGATGCGCCCGACGCTTCTGGAAGGCGACTACCTGTTCGTGACCAAGTGGGCCTACGGCTATTCGCGCTATTCGCTGCCTTTTTCGCCCAACCTGTTTTCCGGCCGCATCTGGGGCGGCGAGCCTGAGCGTGGCGATGTCGTGGTGTTCAAGTTCCCGCCGAACCCGTCCATCGACTACATCAAGCGGGTGATCGGCCTGCCGGGCGACAAGATCCAGATGAAGGGCGGGCAGCTTTTCATCAATGACGTGGCGGTGGCGCGCGAGAAGGTTGGCCAGATCGACAATGCCGACATCACGGAAGTCGCCCGCCCGGTCGACGTCTACCGCGAGACGCTGCCCAATGGGGTGAGCTACGACACGCTGGACTTGACCCAGAACGGCATCGGCGACGATACGCAGGTGTTCGAGGTGCCGGCCGACCACTATTTCATGATGGGCGACAACCGCGACAATTCCAGCGACAGCCGCTTCACCGTGGGCTTTGTGCCGAACGAGAACCTGGTTGGCCGCGCCAACATCATCTTCTTCTCGATTGCCGACGGGTCGAGCCCGCTCGAAATCTGGAAGTGGCCGACCGATATGCGTATCGGGCGCCTGTTCAACTTCATCCACTGAGATGGCGACGGCAAAACGGCTGACCGCTGACGCGCTGGCCGAAGCGCTGTACGAGCGGACCGGCCATGCCTTCCGCGACACTCAGCGCCTGCAACGCGCATTGACCCATGCCAGCGCCCGCAGCGCCCATGCCGGCATCGACTACGAGCGCTTCGAGTTCCTTGGCGATCGCGTGCTTGGGCTGATCGTGGCGGACATGCTTTTGGCGGCCTATCCGAACGCGGTTGAAGGCGAATTATCTTTGCGCCTCAATGCGTTGGTAAATGCCGAGGCGTTGTCGGAGATTGCCGAGGAGATCGGCCTGCCAGAACTGATCAGGGCGGGTTCCGACGTGCGCAACCTAGCCGAGCGCAAGCGCGTCAACCTGCGCGCCGATGCGCTGGAATCGCTCATCGCCGCGCTCTACCTGGATGGTGGGCTGGAGGTGGCGAGAAGCTTCATCCACCGCTACTGGATGCCGCGTTCCAGTGCCATGGCAACCGCCCGGCGCGACCCCAAGACGGAATTGCAGGAATGGGCGCACCAGGCCGCTGCCGACACGCCGGCCTACCAGATCGACAGCCGCGAGGGGCCGGACCACGATCCGGTCTTCACGGTTTCGGTGAAGGTGGGCAAGTTCGATCCGGCGCAAGGCAAGGGCCGTTCCAAGCGCGAGGCCGAGCAGGCCGCCGCGACGGCACTTCTGGTGCGCGAGGGTGTATGGTCGATTGAAGGGAGTGCCGCATGAGCGCCGATGAAGACATTCCGGCAGCAGGCGAAGCGCCCGCGACCCGGTCCGGTTTCGTGGCGCTGATCGGCGCGCCGAACGCCGGCAAGTCGACGCTGGTGAACCAGCTTGTCGGCACCAAGGTTTCCATCGTCACGCACAAGGTGCAGACGACGCGGGCGCTGGTGCGCGGCATCGCCACCCACGGCGCGACGCAGATCGTGTTCGTCGATACGCCGGGCATCTTCAAGCCGCGCCGCAGGCTGGATACGGCGATGGTCACCACCGCCTGGGGCGGGGCCAAGGATGCCGACGTCGTGCTGGTGCTGATCGATGCCGAGCGCGGCATCAAGGGCGATGCCGACGCCATTCTCGAGCGGCTGAAGGATGTGCGCCAGCCGATGGTGCTGATCCTCAACAAGGTCGACCGCGTGAAGCCCGAGGCGCTGTTGGCGCTTGCCAAGGTGGCGAACGAGCGCGTTCCCTTCCAGGGCACCTTCATGGTGTCGGCGCTGACCGGTTCCGGCTGCAACGACCTGCTCGACTATCTGGCGGAGAAGCTGCCGGCTGGCCCGTGGTACTACCCCGAGGACCAGATTTCCGACTTGCCGATGCGCCAGCTTGCGGCGGAAATCACCCGCGAGAAGCTTTATCTCAGGCTGCACCAGGAACTGCCTTACTCTTCCCATGTCGAGACGGAAAAGTGGGAGGAAAAGAAGGACGGCTCGGTGCGCATCGAGCAGGTGATCTATGTCGAGCGCGACAGCCAGAAGAAGATCGTGCTCGGCCACAAGGGCGAGACGATCCGCGCCATTGGCGAAGCCTCGCGCAAGGAGATCGGCGAAATCCTCGAACAGAAGGTGCATCTGTTCCTGTTCGTGAAGGTGCGCGAGAACTGGGGCAACGACCCTGAGCGGTATCGCGAGATGGGGCTGGATTTCCCGCACTAGACGTTCAGATGAGGCCGGCCTGCGAAAAGGCCGGCAGTCTTTCTTAGCCTCCAAGCTCGTTCCGCCCGAACCCGTTTTGCGCTATGCTCGGCAAGCTTGCTCAGATCGGGAGGTGCGTGATGACGTACATCAATACCGTGACCGAAAGCGACCCTGGTTCCAAGACAGCCCAGATGTATGCCAGAGCGCAGGCCGGCTATGGCTATCTGCCCAACATGGTGAAGGCGTTCAGCCACCGTCCGGAAGTCATGGAAGCCTGGAACGGTCTTCTTGCCAGCATAAAATCGGGCATGGATTTGCGCCGCTATGAACTCGTGACCATGGCCGCGGCGAAGGAACTGCGCAGTTCCTACTGCATGCTCGCCCACGGCAGCATCCTGCTCAATGGTCATTTCACCGCGCCGGAACTTCAGGCAGTCGTCGAGGATGTCGAAACCTCGCCGCTCAACGATACCGAGCGCGCCATCATGCGCTTTGCCGCCAAGGTGGTGCGTGACGCGACTTCGGTGAGCGCGGAAGATGTCGATGGATTGCGGCGGCGCGGCATGAGCGACGGCGAGATTTTCGACATCGTTGCAGCCGCTGCGGTGCGCTGCTTCTTCAGCAAGACGCTGGACGCATTGGGCGCGCAGCCCGACGGTGTCTATCACGAGATCGAACCGCATCTGAAACGGGCGCTGGTGGTTGGCCGCGATATAGACGCCGGCTGCGACCTCTCGCGCTCAGCATAGGAATTGAGGTCGCCCCGACCTGAATTCGAGAGGTCGAGTGGCAGGAGGTGCCAGACGGCCTGGCCGCTGCGCTTGATTTCGCCACCGAAGCCGTCAAAGCTCGCACAATGGAATGGCGTGACGAGGGAATCATACTTGGTCAGCGCAGGCATGGCGAATCGAGCGTCATCCTCGAAGTGATGACGCGCGCCCATGGCCGCCATCTCGGCCTCGTGCGCGGCGGTCGTTCGCGCAAGCAGCAGCCGGTGCTTCAGGCCGGCAACCGCATCGACCTGATCTGGCGCGCGCGGCTGGACGAGCATCTGGGCATCTATCAGGCCGAGGCGCTGGACATGAATGCGGCAAGGCTGATGGACAGCGCCGTTGCAGTTTACGGCCTGCAGGTGCTGGCTGCGCATCTGCGCCTTCTGCCCGAGCGTGACGCGCATCCGGGCCTCTATGAAACGCTGATGGTGATGATCGAGCATCTCGACGACGCCGATGCAGCCGGAGAACTGGTTGCGCGCTTCGAGCTTCTGGTGCTGGACAGCCTGGGTTTTGGCCTCGACCTCAGCGAGTGCGCGGCGACCGGCACGCGCGACGATCTGGCCTATGTCTCGCCGAAATCGGGCAGGGCGGTATCGCGCGCTGCAGGTGAACCGTGGCGCGACAAGATGCTGGCGCTGCCCTCCTTCCTTGAGCGCGGGGCGGGACGCCGTGCCGATCCGGCATCTTTGGAAGATGCGTTCAGGCTGACCGGCTTTTTCCTCACCCGCCACGTCTATGAGCCGCGCGGGATCGAGCAGCCGGACGCGCGCGCCGGCTTCCTGATGGCGCTGCGCAAGCATTTCACTGCGCGCACGGCGATTGCCGGAGAGACGGCAGCTTGAGCGCCGGATTGCCGAAAGCGGACCTTAAGCATAGCGCCAGCGATGGGTGGTATTCGGTTGCCAAAAGTGTTCGATGCCAATCTGGCCGTGTGCCTGGCAATGTGACGGTGTGAGGCTACATGTTCGAGATCGGCATCATCGCGATCATCGTGCTGTTCGTCATGACGACGCGGCAGCAGAAGCGCATCAAGCGCATCGAAAGCGATCTAGCTGCGGTGAGGGAAGCTCTGGCCGGCCACGCGCCTGTGGCCGCTGCGGCGGAACCGGTGGCCGTGGCGAAAGAACTTCCGAAGGATGCCGACCTGCCTGAAGGCGCGGTTGCGCAGGCTGCGGCAACCGACGTTGAACCCACGAGGGGCAAGGCTTCCGGACCGCCACCCCTTGACGAGGACAAGGCGGAGCCGGCCGTTGGGCCGTGGAGCAATGCCGCGCGAACGAGCGAAGGCGAAACTGAAAACGAACCTGTCGCGGCCGCATCGGTGCCGGAAGGCCGCCGGGATATCGAGACCGCGCTCGGCACGCGCTGGGCGGTCTGGGTCGGCGGCATTGCGCTGGCGCTCGGCGGTCTGTTTCTTGTGAAGTACACGATCGAAGCGGGTGTATTCGGCCCCGGCGTGCGGCTGACCATGGCTTCGATCCTCGGCATTGTCATGGCTGCAGGCGGCGAATTCATCCGCCGAACCGGTTTCAAGGTGCCGGTGCAGGGCGTTGCGGGGGCATATATCCCGGCGATCCTGACCGCAGCCGGCGCCTTCACCCTGTTCGGTGCGATCTATGCCGCGCACGGCGTCTATGGTTTCATCGGCCCCGGCCTTGCCTTCACCTTGCTGGGCATCATCGGCATCGCGACGATTGCGGCTGCACTTGTCCATGGACAAGCGCTGGCCGGCATCGGCCTGCTTGGCGCACTGGCGACACCGATTTTGGTATCCTCGCAATCGCCCAACGCCTGGGCGTTGTTCGGCTATCTGGCGATCGTGCTGGCGGCGACAGGGGCCATTGCGCGCATCCGGCGCTGGGCCTTCCTGATGACGGCGGCCTTCGTCGGCACTGGCCTGTGGACCTTGCTCTATATGGCCGAGACGCCGCAGATCGACTTTGCCGTGCTGATGTTCATCAGCGTGGTGACGCTGACCGTGCTTGCGTTCCTGTGGCTGACTGGCGATGACGATGAGGGCCGGATCAGCTGGCCGGCAGGGGCAGCGGCATTCTTTGTCGGCCTTTCCGCGCTCATCATCTTCAGCGCCGCTGATTTGGTTGCGCAAGGCGGGCCCGCCTGGGCGGCTGTCATCGTCATAGCCATGGTTGCGGCGGCGCTCTATAGGTCGCGCGCTGTCGCGCTGCTGCATGGCGCGGGCGTCGTTACGGCCTTGGCCTACGTTTTCCTGATGCCGCTCCAGTCGCTCTGGCTCGAGCTGTCGAACGGCTACCTCTCGGTCGATGGTATGACGGCCGTGGCCGCCAGCGGGCTCATGCCGCGCCTTGGCATTCCTCTTGGCCTGATCTTCGTCGGCACTGGCTTCTGGTCGGCGCACCGGCTGGCCGCGACGAACCCGAACCGAGCCGCGTCTTGGGCGTTCTGGGGCGTCACCGCTCCGCTCGTGATCCTGCTTTCGCTATGGATCGCCTTCGGCGACATCGACCGCGATTTGCTCCGTGCGCTCATGGCGTTGGCCTTGCTGATCGGCTTCACTGCCGGTGCGGAGTGGATTGCGCGCAACGAACAACCGCCTCTGACGGGAGGCCTTGCGGCGTCTTTCGCGCTGATTGGCGCAGGCGTTGCCGCGCTGTTGATGATCCATATGGCTTTTGGTTCAGGCATGACCACGGTGCTGCTGGGCGCTGCCGCAATCGTTCCTGCGCTCGCCACCCGTTGGCGAAGCTATCCGGTGCTGGGCTGGTTGTCGGCTGGCGCAGCGGTTGCCGTACTCGCCCGCGTCGCCTTCGATCCGACGATTGTCGGTGCCGAGTTCCTGTCACGCACGCCGGTGTTCAACTGGCTGCTGCCCGGTTACGGCGTGCCGGCACTGGCTTTCGGCTTTGCTGCCTGGCAATTGGTGCGCACGACGAACGGGCGGCCAAGGCTCATCATGGAGGCGATGGCGGCGCTGTTTGGGCTGTTGACGCTGGCAATGCTGGTGCGCCACGCCATGCATGGCGGCGTTATCGACGCTGGCGTGCCGACGCTGGCCGAGCAGGCGATCTACACGCTGATTGCTCTCGGTGCCGGCGCGATATTGGTGGCGCTCGACATGCGTTCGCCAAGCTCGGTGCTGCGTTATGGCTCGCTTGCCGCAGGCGTGGTGTCCGTGCTGTTCATTCTTGGCCAGCACTTCGCCGTGCTGAACCCACTGTTCACCGATGAATCGACCGGGCGCATTCCGGTGTTCAACCTGTTGTTCCTCGCATACCTGCTGCCCGCGATAGCGGCTGGCGCGCTGGCGCTCTATGCGCGCGACAAGCGGCCCTACTGGTATTCGGCCATGCTGGCGGCGGTGGCTGCCTTGCTTCTGTTCGCCTATGCGACGCTTTCGGTTCGGCGGCTGTTCAAGGGCGAGTTCATCGCGCTGTGGAGCGGCATGGAGCAGATCGAAACCTACAGCTACTCCGCATTGTGGCTGGTCATGGGCGTGGCCTTGCTGGCGGCCGGGGTGCGGTTGCGCTCGCAGGTGTTGCGCATTGCTTCCGCTGCCCTGATCGCCATAGCGGTGCTGAAAGTATTCCTGTTCGACATGTCGGAACTGGAAGGCGTGCTGCGCGCGCTGTCGTTCATCGGCCTGGGTGCGGTGCTGATCGGCATCGGCCTGTTCTACCAGCGGCTTTTGACGCGTGCCGCGAAGGTCGGTTGAGGCACTCCGGTAGTGCAAAACCTTGCATTTCGGGGTAGTTGGAATAAATCAGGCCCCTTGCACGTTTCCGTAGTGCTTGGGTGATCGAGGCGCTGGCACGCGCTGCAGACCGCTTGCATTGGAAGCGGTGCCGCAATTGGGCGGCTGGCGGAGAGGAGCACGTTTCGGCAAGCGGCTATGGATGGCAAGAAGGCAGCGATTCTTGGCGAAATCCCGCGTTTGCGCCGCTACGCGCGTGCCTTGCTGCGTGATCGCGATGCCGCCGAAGATCTGGTGCAGGACTGCCTGGAACGCGCGCTGACCCGTCTCGACAACTGGCAGACCGGAGAAAGCCCCCGGAGGTGGCTGTTTACGATCATGCATCATCTCTTCATCGACCAGATGCGCAAGGTTGATAGGCGCGGCGAGGCGGCGATGCTGTCGCTCGACACCGACGAGGCGCTGGCAGCGCCCGCCGAGCAACTGGAGACGGTTGCCTCGCGCGAGATCGTCAACGCGCTCCATGCCATCAGCCCGGAGCGGCGCGCGGCGCTGGTGATGGTGGCAATCGAGGGCTTTTCCTATGCCGAGGCCGCCAACATGCTGGGCGTTCCGGCCGGCACGCTGATGTCGCGCATTTCACGAGGCCGCGAGGAACTGAGGGGCCTGCTGGAAGACAGCGCGCGCCGCCGCACACTGAGGGTTGTCGAGAAATGACCCGGCGCGACTTTTCCGAACGTGACATCCACTTGGCGCTCGACAACGAGCTGCCGGGCGACGAACGCGCGGGCTACGAGGCTTGGCTCGAGGCCAATCCAGAAATGAAGGCGAGAAGCGCCCGCTACGCCAGCGACAACGAAGCCTTGCGCGCGGCATTTGCGGATGTTCTCGACGAGCCGGTTCCGGCGCGCCTGCAAAACATCGTCATAGGCGAAGCGGCGGCCAATTCGCCGGCTTCCCGCTCGAAATGGTGGTTTGCCGCTGCTGCGGTGCTGTTGCTCAGCCTTGGCGGGGCAGGCGGCTATTTCGCCGGCGCGATCGGGCTTGATGCAGAGACCGGCCCGGCTGACAGATTGGCGGAGGAAGCAATCGCCGCGCATGTGATCTATGCCGCCGAGAAGCGCCATGCCGTCGAAGTTCCGGCGAGCGACAAGGACCATATGCAGAGCTGGCTGTCCAACCGGGTCGGGCTGAAGTTGGTCGCGCCGGACCTGACCGAGGATGGTTTCGAGCTGGTCGGCGGCAGGCTGCTGCCCGCGTCGGGTTCCAGCAAGGCGGCGATGCTGCTCTATGAAGACGCCAGCGGCAACCGCATTTCGCTGTTCGTGACGTCGGAATCCGCCGCCAAGACGGCGGGCGTCTACAACGAGGAAAAGGATGGCCCGACCGCAGTCTACTGGCTGGACAGGGGCTATGGCTGCGCCGTTGTCGGCACGCTGCCCAACGACCGGTTGAACGAGGTTGCCAAGCGCGCCTACAAGCAGTTGGTTTCCTCCATCTGGTCGTGACCTGACGGTGTTTCCCGAGTCACAATTCGGCCCAATTCGAGGAGCGCTTAAATGCTCCGTTGCGGGCCGGAAAACGAGTCCGTTTCGACAAGGATGTTCCCACCGCCGATCGAGGTTTCCCAACTCGCATGCCTGCCGAAATCCGCACGGCCCGCGCGCCTGACGTCGATGCTCTCGCCGCTATCGAGAACGCCGTCTTCGAAGGCGACCGCATCTCGCGCCGCTCGTTCCGCAAGCTGATCGAGCGCGAGACAGCGGAAACCCTGATTGCCGAACGCGATGGCCGCGTGGCAGGCTATGCGGTGGTGCTGTTTCGCAAGGGCAGCGGCGTGGCTCGGCTCTATTCGCTGGCGGCAGGTCCTGATTTTTCAGGCATGGGCATTGGCCGCGCGCTGTTGGAGGCGGCGGAAAAGACGGCTTTCGAGCATGGCCGCATGCTGTTGCGGCTGGAAGTGCGCGAGGACAATCAGCGCGCCATCGGCATCTACGACAAGGCCGGTTTTCGCCGCATCGGCCGCGAGACGAACTATTACGAGGACGGCGGCCCGGCGCTGCGTTTTGAAAAGACCTTGCGCGGCGACACGCCGCTGGCAACAGCCGTGCCGTTCTACGAACAGACCTGTGATTTCACCTGCGGGCCGTGCTGCCTGATGATGGCGATGGCGCATTTCGACAAAGGCTTCGTGCCCGATCCGGTCATGGAAATCCGGCTGTGGCGCGAGGCGACGACCGTATTCATGATGTCCGGGCCGGGCGGTTGCGAGCCGTTCGGTCTGGCGGTCGCCGCGCATGAAGGCGGGCTGGCGACCGAAATCCTGGTCTCGTTCCACGGCGCGCTGTTCTTGCAATCGGTGCGCAGCGAGGAAAAGCGCCGCGTGATGGAATTGGCGCAGGTCGATTTTCGACGCCGCGCCGACGGCTACGGCATTCCGGCCAGCTACCGCGCCTTCACCATCGACGATATCCGCGCGGCGATCGCCGACGGCAAGCTGGTGCTGGTTCTGGTGAGCGGCTTCCTGATGTTCGGCAAGAAGGTGCCGCATTGGGTGCTGGCCATCGGCGACGACGGTGACCACATCCTGATTCATGACCCGTGGGTCGAGGACGAGAAGGAAGAGACGCAGTCGGACGCGGCCAACATTCCAGTGCCCTATGCGATCTTCATGACCATGGCCCAATTCGGCCGCGACGGTCTGCGCGCGGCGATCATGCTTGGAAAGCGCGGCTGACGATGAGCTGGGTCATCCTGACTGGACGACAATCCGATCTGACCCAGGCGGCGACCCCGCACAAGATCATCACCAACCGCGAATACCTGGCGCATCCGTCGCTGTTTCGCGGCCAGCGGCCCAAGGTCATCAACCTTTCCAACAATTACGGCTACCAGAGCAGGGGCTACTATGCCTCGCTGCTGGCGAGTTCGCGTGGCCACCGGGTCATCCCGACCGTAGAGACGATGATCGACCTGTCCGAGCACAAGCTCTACGAGCACGCGCTGCCGGAGCTGGAGCTGGCGCTGAACAAGTCTCGCAAGGATCTCGGCACTTATCCGGCCAAGATTTGCATCTTTTTCGGCATCGGTCCGTCGAAAGCGTGGGACCGCTTTGCAAGGCTCTTGTTCGACTGGTTCAGGGCGCCCGCGCTGGAGGTTTCGATCAAGGATGCTTCCGGGTGGGCGTCGATCCGCAAGATCGGCTTCCATCCGCTTGGCCGCATGACGCCTGAGGAGCTGAAGCGGTTCACCGAGTGCCTCGACGTCTATACCGGGCGCGAGTGGCGCGAGACCAAGACGCGCACGCCGGCGCGCTACACTTTCGCGACGCTGGTCGATCCGAACGAGGAACTGCCGCCCTCGGAGATCTCCTCGCTGCGCCACTGGGCGAGGATCGCGGAGAAGATGGGCGTCGAAGTCGAGCCGATCACCCGCAAGGACCTTGCCAAGCTCGCCAACTACGACGCGCTGTTCATCCGCGAAACCACGTCGATTTCCAACCACACCTACCGCTTTGCCCGCAGGGCGCAGCAGGAAGGCATGCCGGTGATCGATGATCCACTGTCGATGATCCGCTGCACCAACAAGGTCTATCTCAACGAACTGATGACGGCCAACAAGGTGCCGGTGCCGCCGACGGTGATGATCGCCGGCATCTCCGACCTGCAGCTTGCGGCAGATACGCTGGGCTTTCCGCTGGTGCTGAAGATCCCGGATTCTTCGTTTTCGCGCGGCGTCAAGAAGTGTTCGGACGTGGAGGAATTGAAGGCGCTGGCCACCGAATGGCTGGAAGATTCCGATCTTTTGATCGCCCAGAAATTCATTCCGACCAAGTTCGACTGGCGCGTCGGCGTGCTTGGCGGACAGCCGCTGTTTGCCGTGCACTACCTGATGGCGAGGAAGCACTGGCAGATCGTCAACCACAAGGCGAACGGCAAGCCGGATCAAGGCGGCATCAAGACCTTCACCTTGCAGAATGCGCCGGCGCAAGTCGTCGAGACGGCGGTGAAGGCGGCAAGCTGTATCGGCGACGGCCTTTATGGCGTCGACCTCAAGGAGACGAATGACGGCATCTTTGTCATCGAGGTAAACGACAATCCGAACCTCGACCACAATTGCGAGGATACAGGCGAAAAGGACGAGGTATGGGTGCGGCTGACCCAGTGGTTCCTCGACCGGCTGGAGAAGCAGCGGCGCTAGGCTGGCAACCGGCCTTATGGCTGCAAGGGAGGACACAGTGGCGAAGGTCGTGCTTTCCATGTTCATGACGCTTGACGGCTATTTTGCCGGGCTGGGCGGTGAGTTCATGCCGCCTCCTTGGTCCGACGGGATGGAGGCCTGGGCGCTGGAAGCGATGCGGCAGTCTGGCCATTTCCTTTATGGCCGCGTCAATTTCCAGTTCAACAAGGGCTTCTGGGAAGCGGCCAAGACCGACCCGGACAGCCCGGCCGCAGGCATTGCCTATGCGGGCGAGATGAACGCCAAGCCGAAGACGGTGTTTTCGCGCACGCTGAAGGGCGATCCGGGCTGGAATGCGACGCTGGTGAGCGACGATATTCCGGCCAGGATCGCTGAACTCAAGGCGACGAACGAAAAGGACCTTTTCCTGTTCGGCGGCGCCAGGCTTGCCCGCAGTTTCATCGATCTCGACCTGGTCGATGAATACCGCCTGCTGGTCACGCCAACGATACAGGGATCGGGCGAGCGGCTGTTCGGAACGGGCACCAGGCCCATCGATCTGGCGTTTGTGGAGTCACGCCCAATCGACACCGGTGCGGTACTTTTGCGCTACCGACGCAGCCGGGAGACTTGAAGCGTGGCTCTTGAACTTTATGCGCATCCGTTCTCGTCTTACTGCCAGAAGGCGCTGACCGCGCTCTACGAGAATGAGGTTCCTTTCACCTACGTCATGCTCTCGCCGGAGAATCCGGACGCACTTGAGGAACTCGAAACGCGCTGGCCGATGAAGCGCTTTCCCATGTTGATCGACAGTGGCCGCTCGATCCATGAAGCGACGATCATCATCGAATACCTGCATGCGTTTCATCCGGGGCCGGTGCGCCTTATTCCAGACGACACAAAGCGAGCCGTCGAGGTGCGCTTCATGGATCGCTTTTTCGACAACTACATCTCGACGCCGCAGCAAAAGGTGGTGTTCGACGCTTTGCGCAAGCCGGAAGAGCGCGATCCCAAGGGCGTGAGCGACGCACGCGACATGCTGGAAAAGGCCTATGGCTGGCTGGACAAGCATATGGCGGGCCGCGAATGGGCGGCAGGCGAGAGCTTCAGCATGGCGGACTGCGCGGCTGCGCCCTTCCTGTTCTACGCCGACTGGACGCATGAGATCGCCGAGCGGTTCGAGAATGTTCTCGCCTATCGCACGCGGCTCAACCAGCGCCCGTCCTTTGCACGCGCCGTCGATGAGGCGCGTCCGTACCGCCCGTATTTCCCGCTCGGTGCGCCAGATCGCGATTGAGTGTCACGCGGTTTTAGCGCGCGCTTTTTCCAGCGCGGCAAATCGCTTGACGAAGGCATTCTGCGCCCATGTCACCGAGCGCTGCGACAGGTCGAAACTGTCGGCGCTGATGCCGCGCGGCCGGCCGAAGAACTCCGTTGCCTCGGCGGTCGAAAACCCGGCGAGAAGCGTTGCCTCGAAATAAGCGGCGACCTGATCGGCGCGCTTGATGTCCTTGCGCAGGCCGGCACCGAGTTCCGCCGGAAGCGAGAAGCGCAGATGGATGGCGCGCTGCAGGCGATGCTCGCAATCTTTGTATCCGCCCCCGACCACCGACTTGAACGGCGAGATCATGTCGCCGATGACATATTCGGGTGCGTCATGGAGCAAGGCGGCGAGCTGCGCTTCCGGCGAAGCAGACGGTACCAGCTTCGAAAATATTGCCTCGACAAGAAGCGAGTGCTGCGCGACCGAGAAGGCGTGCTCGCCGCTGGTCTGGCCGTTCCAGCGGGCGACGCGGGCGAGCCCGTGCGCGATGTCGGAAATCTCGACATCGAGCGGTGAGGGATCGAGCAGGTCGAGCCGCCGCCCCGACAACATGCGCTGCCAGGCGCGCGGCGGTGCGCCGACGCGGTCGGCCATCAGGCGTCCTCCGTGCCGGTGGCATCCTGCGGGAAGGTGAAGCCGGCCCACTCGGGGATTGCGAGTTGGACAGGCACGTCGCCGGCTAGAATTGCCGCTCCTTGGTCGAGGGCCGTCTTGACCCGGTCTATGCGGGCAATGGCCAGTCCGGACTTGCCGAAGGTGGAACCGAGCGTTCCGACGGAACGCCCGTTGACGGTTAGATCTGTGCCTGCGGCGGGCAGCGGCTGGTCTGCTGAGGCGATCAGCACACGCCGCCGCGCGGTACCGCGATGCTGCATACGCGAAACCACTTCCTGGCCGACATAGCATCCCTTCCTGAAGCCGACGCCGCCGGTCTGGTCGAGCAGGACATCATGCGGAAAGGCCTCGCCAAGTTGGTAATCAAGGCCACTTTCGGCAATACCGCTGGCGACGCGGAAGGCGTGCCACGCCGCAGGGTCGCCTTGCGCGGAAGCCGGTTCGTAATCGCGCCTGACGGAGCCGGACGGAAAGCGCGTGTCGATGACGCTTGTTGAATCAGTTCCTGAAGGGGTTGAATCATCTTGCCACCTGACCGTGACAACGGATTGATCCTGCTTGATGATTTCTGCCTTGGCCCGCAGCTTGTAGAGCATCAGCCGACGCTGGAAGTCGCTGGCGATGTCGGCGCGGCACTCGATACGGAAGATATCGGCGCCGGCGCGAGAGATGAGAAAATCGAACAGGATCTTGCCCTGCGGCGTCAAAAGCGCGCCCGGCTTTGCCTCGCCCGGTTTGAGCGTTTCGAGATCGACGGTCAGGATGTTTTGCAGGAAGTGCTCGGCCTCGGGGCCGGACACAAGGATGAGCGCGCGATCTTCAAGCAGGGCGAAGGGCATGGATGAAAAGGGGCCTGATATTGCAAACTACCAGCCTTACGTAGTCCGCCGAGGGTGCCCCCGCAAGCATCCATGCAACAGGAGCAACGCTCCTGCACAAGCCTCCTGACAGCGATGGCAAAGCGTGTCAGTCGCCGGCGACGAAGAACGCCCACTTGCCTTCCGGCGTTATGCCGACGCGGTAGAATATGTAGGTGCCGAACTGCTTCATGTCCTCGTAGTCGCCTGCCGTGACGATCTTGAAAAGCTCGACCCGCTGGCGCGCGTCCAGCTTGTCCAGCGGCAGGGCGAAGAAGTAAGGCCAGACATAAAGTTCCTGCGGCGTGCCGGCGTCGAGATGGACATAGCCGGCATTGAGCACTTCTTCCATGATGGCGAGGATTTCCTGGCCCTCGGTGTCGCCCGAGAGACTTTTCAGGAACTCGATCGGCTCGCCTTCGACATCGGTGAGCGACAGTTGCGTGGCATCGTCGCCCATGCCGATCAGCGGCTTCAGCTTCTGGATGTCGCCGCTCTTGCAGGCCTCGACGATCAGGTCGCGCATGCGGCGCACCGGTTCCGGCAGCCGGGTAAGGTCGTAGACCACTTCCGGCAGCGGCTCGTCCGGGTTGATATGCGGCCGGGCGATGCTGCCGTCTTCCGCCGGCGATTCGGGATCGACCTGCGCCGGTGACTCATTGTCTTCCGGTGAAGCAGGCTGTTCGGTGGAAGGCTTCGGCGTCTCGATCGGGTCCGGCATAGGCACGGCATTGGGCGATCCGTCATCGTCGGCGGGCGGCGAAACGGTAGAGGGCAGTTCCTCGCGCTTGATTTCGCTGAGTGCCGACGCAGGGAGAACCGCCGCCAGCAAGGCAGGCGTCGTCGTGGCGCAAACCGCCAGCATGATGAGGCTGAGCCGCACAATGCCCAGCCTGCCTGAATGTGGAAAATTCAATGCCCGCATCTCCTTCACGCCGGCATGATGCCCCAAGGCCAAAGATGCGTCAAAAGCTGTTTGATGGCAGGCGTTAGTGACGCAGGCGTTCCGGCTCGAACGCGCCGGCGATCACCTTTTCGCGCATGCGGTCGAGAAGAGCCAGTGCCGCGGTTTCGCCGTTGGTGCGCAGCATTTCGCCAAAAGCGGTCTCAAGGGCGGCTTCGGCGATAATTTCGGGCTCGATTCCGGCCGAAAGACCTTCGGCCCACGCCTCATTGTGGCTTTCGACGGCTGTCAGGCGCTTTTCTTCCCTGACCATTGCGTCGATATCGTTTACGCTGTGTTCCATACGCAACTACCACCCTTTTCAAGCGCCGACCCTTCATAGGAGGATCAAACTTGAGGCGTTCCCTTGTTGGCCGAAAATCCGCGATCTTTGTAGGGTCTTGTAATCAAAACGAAATTTCGATCGAATTTTACAATTCCCGGATGGTCCCGCTGACTCGGTCCGTATTCCAACACCATACAGCAACAGAATGCGGCACGATATCGATCTCTAAGGTTTAAGTTAATTTGCCGAAGGGCAATTAACCGCGTCTTCATACATATATTGGGTGAGGCGCCGCAATGGCGAAATACCCTGGCCCGATTCTACGACTGTAGCGGGCCGGGCGAGCAGGCATGCTGGCTGGTGACTAGCACTTCAGTCATGTCGGCGCCAGCAGGCAATGGGCCTGATTCGGCGTATTCCCGGGCTGAAAGCGGCTGCGGGCTACGCTATCGCGGCACGCGCGCAGAGCTTGTTGCCGTCGGGGTCGCGCAGATAGGCGAGGTAAAGCTTGCCGGCGGCGGATTCGCGAATGCCCGGAGGGTTTTCGATCGAGGTTCCGCCATTTTTCACGCCCGCATCGTGCCAGGCGTTCACGACGTCGGCATTGTCCATTTTCAGGCCGATGGTGCCGCCATTGGCGTGGGTAGCGCCCTTGCCGTCGATCGGCTTGGTGATGAGGAAGCGGCAACCGTCCTTGGAGTAGACAAGCCGGCCTTTTGCGTCGATCGTTCCGGGTTGGGAACCCGCGGCCGCGAAGATTGCATCATAGAACTTGCGTGATTTTTCGATGTCGTTCGTGCCGACGACAATGTGACTGAACATTTGGCAGTACGCCTCCCTTATTGCGCGGCTATTGAAATCCCATCCGGCAGCCGCAGGCAAGGTCCGCGTGATGTGCCAGCGGCCCTGTGCACTGGTTGCTTCATCTCGAGCGTGACACCAGCCACGCCAGACCACGGATGACCCAAAGAGCGGTGATCCACAGGAAACAGAGCGGCAAGGCGAAGACCACCCAGATCGGGGCTAGGTTCGAGCCGCCCATAACGCCAAGGACGGCGACTGCGATTGCGGCACCCATGGCGTAAATCGGCAACCACGCGGCCTTTCGCCATAGCCCGTCCAGCATGCGCAGGGCAGCAACCTGGAGAACCAGCCACACGACGGCGGCAGCCGGCAGATATGTGACGAACAACTCTTCCATTGCCCTCGCCAAAACTCCGCCCAGTTGGAGTGCGTCTGCCGATCTAGTTTCCGTAACGCGAGGCGATGTCGCGGGTCAAAGCCTCGCCTTCCTTCATGTAGCGGTTGATCGCTTCCGTGGCCGACGGTGTGCAGGCCTTGTAGGACTCGCTGAAGGAGCGATAGCCGCGGTTGAAGGAGGCGATGAAGCGGGCGCGGCGCTCGGCATTGGGATTTTCCGATTCGAGCAGCTTTTCCATTTGCCCGCGCCAGTCATTGCCGGCTTCGCCGCACAAGTTGCGCAGGAAGTGCAGCGAGCCCAGCACTTCGGCAAGGCGCATCAGGCCGGCCTCGAACGGCGCTTCGACGGCAACAGCCGGCCGCACTGGCAGGGCGGCGGAAACGGCTAGGGCAACAGCGAGGAAAAGCGAAGCGCGGTTCATGCGCCTTTGTGGCCAAGCAATTTGTCGGCTGCAAGACCAATCTCAGGATCGGGGGCTTGAGCGGCATCCGGGAGCAGCAAGCTTTCGGCAATGGTGAACACCGAATCCGCCAGCGGCAGGGCGGACATCTCGGCCAGCGTATAGAATGCAGCGGTCGCGGCGTCATCGCTGGCGACAGCTTCGCCGCCGATGTAATCAGCGCCGAACACGGTCAGCCGGTAGTCGACCGGGTGGTTGTCGCGCGCGCCTTCGATGAAGATCGTTTCCAGCGGCCGGAAGGAAGTGCCGTCGAGCGTGGTTTCCTCCATCAGTTCGCGCCGTGCTGCTTGTTCCAGCGTTTCGCCCGCTTCGACCTTGCCGCCGGGAAACGCATAGAGCCCTTGCGAAGGCGGCAGGGCGCGCTTCACCAGGAGAACGCGGTCGCCACGCACGAGCGCAACTGAAACGGCTGGGATTTCAGGCAAGAGCTGTCCTTTTCACTGATCGAGACCGGAGCCTGCTGTGGACGGTTCGTCCCAGGCAGCTTTAGCGGTTGCGCCGCGATAGTTCCATCGCCACCTTTAGTGGTGAACACGCAAATCGAAGGATTGAGCCATGTGCGGGCGCTTTGCCCTGACGGCGACCGTGGAAGAGTTCATGGCCATGATGGCGGTGGCCAACGTGGAGGCATTTCCGCCACGCTACAACATTGCGCCGACGCAGCCGATCATGATGGTTTTGGCCGGTCCGCCGCAGCCCGCCGGTTCGAACCTGCCCGACCGGCAGGCAATGCTGGTGCGCTGGGGGTTGATCCCGTCTTGGGTCAAGGACACGCGCGCCTTTCCACTGTTGTTCAACGCGCGCTCGGAAGAGGCCGCGACCAAGGCCTCGTTCCGTACGGCCATGCGCCACCGCCGTGCGCTGGTGCCGGCGTCAGGCTTCTATGAATGGCAGCAGACGGGCGGCAAGAAAGGGCAGGCCTATTGGGTGCGCCCGAAGCGCGGCGGGCTGATCGCCTTTGCCGGGCTGATGGAGCCTTATGCAGAGCCGGGCGGGTCCGAGATGGACACCGGCGCGATACTGACGACGAGCGCTAATGCCGACATCGCCCATATCCATCAGCGCATGCCGGTGGTGATCGAGGAGCAGGATTTTTCTCGCTGGCTGGATTGCCGCAGCCAGGAACCGCGCGATGTCGCTGATCTTATGAAGCCGGCCCAGCCGGACTTCTTCGAGGCGATCCCGGTGTCCAGCCTCGTCAACAAGGTGGCCAACACCGGCCCGGAAATACAGGAGCGGGATACGGGCGAGACATTGGCCCAGCCCGAGAAACCGAAGCGCCGGAAGCCCGGCGCCGATGACGATCAGATGACGCTGTTTTAAACAGGGTTGCCAGGACACGCGATCAAGCCACCCGATTGGGCGCTGGACTTGCAGGACTGGCAATACGTCTGTTTGTGGTTCTTCAGCGGCAAATCATGCCGCCGCCCGGATCGTCACGCAACGCGCGGCGAGAGGAACTTCTGAACGGGCTTCTTCTTCTTGGTGCTGTGGAGGAGCGCAGCGACGATCGCTGCCGGACCGATGGCGCGGTATTGGTTGGCCAGTACTGGTTGCTTAGGTCGCTTTGCTTCCGGTTTTCGAGACATTGTTCTTTCCTTCGGGTTGGTTTCACTTGGAGCCGGGGGTCATGACGACCAAATCGGACCAAATCGTGACGCTTGACGCAATAGCCGCGCTTCTGAGGTCGAGGCTGTACTTACATGTTTAATAAAATCTTTCGCTTGCGCCGGTCTTGCGGCAAACCGGCATTTTCAGCCAATTTTGCGGCTTGACTGCAACAGAGGCGAAAGCGATAAAGCGCGCCATGGAAACGTCTTTTGCCATTTGTGGCATTTCGATTATCGGCTAGCTTCGCGCTGGCCCGGACGTTTTCGCCTCATCTTTCTTCCAGAGTGGACAAACGAACCGGCCAGCCAGGCTGATCTTTGTGCGCTTTGTTGAACCGGCTAAAGCCGGGAAGGGGATGAATGTCCAAGGCAGTTGCAGGAACGCCCGGTTTCAAGGGCTTGCGTCTCTACAACACCCTGACCCGGTCGAAGGAGGATTTCGCTCCGATCGATCCGGACAATGTGCGCATGTATGTCTGCGGCCCGACGGTCTACGACTTCGCCCATATCGGCAATGCGCGCCCGGTCATCGTTTTCGACGTGCTGTACCGCCTGCTGCGCCATCTCTATGGCGAGGCGCATGTCACCTATGTGCGCAACATCACCGACGTCGATGACAAGATCAACGCACGCGCGCTGCGCGATTACGGCGACGACATCGCGTCCGGCAAGCTTTCGCTCAACGAAGCGATCCGCCGCGTGACCGAAAAGACCGCCGACCAGTTCCACAAGGATGTCGCGACCCTCGGCTGCCTGCCGCCGAATTTCGAGCCGCGCGCAACCGAGTTCGTGCAGCCCAGGTCGGACGGCAAGACCGACATGATCGGCCTGATTCAATCTCTGATCGAACGCGGCCATGCCTATGAAGCGGCAGGCGAAGTTCTGTTCGATACCGCATCGATGCCAGACTACGGCCAATTGTCGAAGCGCCCGCTCGACGAACAGCAGGCCGGCGCGCGCATCGCGGTGGACGCGCACAAGAAAAGCCCCGGCGATTTCGTGTTGTGGAAGCTGTCGTCACCGGAAGAACCGGGCTGGGATTCGCCTTGGGGCAGGGGCCGTCCGGGCTGGCACATCGAGTGCTCGGCAATGTCGTCGGCCTATCTCGGCGAAGTGTTCGATATCCATGGTGGCGGGCTCGACCTGATCTTCCCGCACCATGAAAACGAGATTGCCCAGTCGCGCTGCGCCCACGGCACGCATACGATGGCCAATGTGTGGATGCACAACGGCTTCCTGCAGGTCGAAGGCCAGAAGATGTCGAAGAGCCTCGGCAATTTCTATTCGATCAACGAGTTGCTGGAGACCGAAACCTTTGGCGGCCGCAGGTGGCCGGGCGAGGTGCTGCGGCTCGCCATGCTCATGACGCACTATCGCGAACCGATCGACTTTTCCGTGCGCAAGCTGGAGGAAGCGGAAAACACGCTGCGCAAGTGGAAACGGGCTGCTGATCTTGCCGAGGGTGATGCAAGCTTGCCGCAGAGCGTGATCGAGGTCCTGTCGGATGATCTGGCGACATATGGCGCATTCCAGCATTTGACGCAGTTGGCGAGCGAGGCTGGCGACGGCGACGCGGCGGCTGCATCTGCGCTCAAGACTGCGCTGGAGTTTTTCGGCTTTGATGTGAGTGCGGAAGTCGATCATGCTGTGGTGGATTCCGCCATCGCCCGCCGCCTGACAGTTATCGCCGAAAAGAACTGGGCCGAGGCCGATCGCATCCGCGATGAACTTCTGGCCCAGGGCGTGCAGTTGAAGGACGGCAAGGACCCCGCCACCGGCGAACGCATCACGACATGGGAGGTGAAGCGATGATCGATCATACCGGAATTCCCGTTACCGATTTCGAGGCTTCGAAGACATTCTATGATGCGGCGCTAGCGCCGCTTGGCGCATCGCTGGTGATGATGGTGCCGGAAGAGTACACCGGCGGTGCCAAGGTTGGCGGATACGGCTACGACAGGCCGCAATTCTGGCTGCATGAGAGCAAGGAAAGCGGACCGGGCCGCCACTATTCCTTCACCGCCGACAAGCGCTCTGAAGTCGATGAATTCTATGAGGCGGCGATGGATGCGGGCGGGCGCGACAACGGCAAGCCGGGCGTACGAGCGCACTACCATCCCAACTACTATGGCGCGTTCGTTCTCGACCCCGACGGCAACAACATCGAGGCCGTATGTCACTCTCCAGAATGAGGGCCGCAATGAAGGAAATGACTCAGCGATCAGGCACTTGCCGGCTTTTGCTGAATCAGCCTGTCCGAAGCGCCTGCGAGGTCTTGCGATGAGCCTCGACAATCGCCCGATCTATTCCGGCGGCTGCCAGTGCGGCGCGGTGCGTTTCCGGGTCGAGGGTGCATTGGGCGATGCGTCGGTCTGCCATTGCCGCATGTGCCAGAAGGCCTTTGGTTCGTTCTACGCACCGCTGGTCTCGGTGCGTGAGGCAAAGCTCGTCTGGACGCGCGGCGCGCCGAAATACTTCCAGTCTTCCAATCACGCCAGCCGCGGCTTTTGCGAAAATTGCGGCACGCCGCTGACCTATACGGCACCTGACGGCGTGGGTCTCGCCATCGGCGCATTCGATGAACCCGATGGCATCGTGCCCAAGATCCAATGGGGAACCGAGGCAAAGCTTTCCTATGTCGATGGCATCGCGGCGCTGCCCGGCATGGACACGATGGCGGACCAGGAAGCGGCGGATTTTCTCGCCAGCCTCGTTTCCTACCAGCATCCCGATCACGATACCGAAACATGGCCGCGCGAGGACGACAAGGAATGAGCAGCGAATTGCGGACCCTCTATCCCGAAATCGAGCCGTTCGACAGCGGCACGCTTGATGTCGGCGACGGCCACGCGATCTATTGGGAACGGGTGGGAACCAGGGGCGCCAAGCCAGCGGTGTTCCTGCATGGCGGGCCGGGCGGCACCATTTCGCCAAGGCATCGCCGCCTGTTCGATCCCAAGCTTTACGATGTGATCCTGTTCGACCAGCGCGGTTGCGGGAAATCCACGCCCAATGCCTCGATTGACGCCAACACGACGTGGCATCTGGTAGCCGACACCGAGCGGCTGCGTGAAATGGCCGGCTTCGACAAATGGCTGGTGTTCGGCGGCTCGTGGGGCTCGACGCTGGCGCTCGCCTATGCCGAGACGCATCCAGAGCGCGTCAGCGAACTCGTGGTGCGCGGCATCTACACGCTGACGCGTGCCGAACTCGAATGGTACTACCAGTTTGGCGTGTCGCAGATGTTCCCGGAAAAATGGGAGCGCTTCCTCGCTCCGATCCCGGAAGCGGAGCGCGGCGACATGATGGCGGCTTACCGCAAGCGGCTCGTCGGCCAGGACCGCAAGGCGCAGGTGGAGGCGGCCATCGCGTGGAGCGAATGGGAGGGCCAGACCATCACGCTTTTGCCGGAGCCCGAAACCAGCGACGTGTTCGGCGAGGCAGATTATGCGGTCGCCTTCGCCCGCATCGAGAACCACTATTTCGTTCATGCCGGCTGGCTGGAAGAGGGGCAGCTTCTGCGCGATGCCGGCAAGCTCAAGGACATTCCGGGCGTCATCATACATGGCCGCTACGACATGCCTTGCCCGGCGCACTATGCCTGGCAGTTGCACAAGGCGTGGCCGAGGGCCGAGTTCTTCCTGATCGAAGGCGCGGGCCACGCCTATTCGGAACCGGGCATCCTTGACCGGCTGATCTACGCGACCGACAAGTTCGCGGGGAAGGCGTGATCGAAAAATGTCTGCCATGAAACAGCGCCTTTATCTTTTCGACACGACGCTGCGCGACGGCCAGCAAACACCGGGCATCGACTTCTCGGTGGAAGACAAGACGGCGATCGCCAAGCTGCTGGACGAGTTCGGTATGGACTACGTCGAAGGCGGCTATCCGGGCGCTAACCCCACCGATACGGCCTTCTTCCAGCAGAAGCGCACCGTTCGCTCCCGCTTCGTCGCTTTCGGCATGACCAAGCGCGTCGGGGTTTCGGCCTCGAACGATCCCGGCCTTGCGGCGCTGGTTCAGTCGAAGTCGGACGCCATCTGCTATGTCGCGAAAAGCTCCGAGTATCATGTGCGCGTGGCGCTCGGCTGCACGCAGGAGGAGAACCTCGAGGCCATCCGCGCTTCGGTCGAGGCAGCCGTTGCGGCCGGCAAGGAGGCGATGGTCGATTGCGAGCATTTCTTCGACGGCTTCAAGACCAATGCCGCCTATACGCTGGCCTGCGCCAAGGCGGCGTATGACGCTGGTGCGCGCTGGATCGTGCTGTGCGACACCAATGGCGGCACCCAGCCTTCGGAAGTGCGCGAGATCGTCGCCAAGGTGATCGCAGCCGGCATTCCGGGGGACAATCTGGGCATCCACGCCCACAACGATACGGGCCAGGCAGTGGCCAATTCGCTGGCCGCGGTGGAGGCTGGCGTTCGCCAGATCCAGGGCACGCTGAACGGCATCGGCGAGCGCTGCGGCAATGCCAATCTCGTCACCATCATTCCGACGCTGGTGCTGAAGCCCGCCTACGCCGAGCGCTTCGAAACCGGGATCACGGCGGAACGGCTGACCGGCTTGTCCCGCCTGTCGCGCGCCTTCGACGAACTGCTGAACCGCGCGCCGGAAGCGCAGGCGCCTTATGTCGGCGCTTCAGCCTTTGCCACCAAGGCCGGCATCCACGCCTCGGCGCTTGCCAAGGAGCCGAAGACTTATGAGCATGTCGAGCCGGAAAGCGTCGGCAACCGCCGCCGCGTCATGGTTTCCGACCAGGGCGGCAAGGCCAATTTCCTTGCCGAGCTGAAACGGCGCGGCATCGAGGTCGCGCGTGACGACCACCGCCTCGATACGCTGATTGCGCTGGTGAAGGAGCGCGAGGCGGAAGGCTACGCCTATGAAGGGGCCGACGCGAGCTTCGAGCTTTTGGCCCGCCGCACGCTTGGCGCGGTGCCGGAATTCTTCAAGGTGGAAAGCTTTCGCTGCATGGTCGAGCGTCGCTTCGATGCCAACGGCAACATAAAGACGGTGTCGGAAGCCATCGTGAAGATCGAGGTGGAGGGCGAGCCGCGTATGTCGGTGGCCGAGGGCCATGGTCCGGTCAATGCGCTCGATATCGCGCTGCGCAAGGATCTTGGCCGTTATCAGGACGAGATCGCCGATCTTGAACTGGTCGACTACAAGGTGCGTATCCTGAACGGCGGCACCGAGGCGATAACCCGCGTGCTGATAGAATCGCAGGATGGCAGCGGCGGGCGCTGGTGGACTGTCGGCGTTTCCGACAACGTCATAGACGCTTCGTTCCAGGCGCTGATGGATTCCATCGTCTTCAAGCTGATGAAGAATCGCGAGCTTGCCGGACTGGTGGCCGCCGAGTAAAGCGCCG
The DNA here is from genome assembly GCF_057809835.1 of Mesorhizobium sp. FG116. Lineage (NCBI taxonomy): Bacteria > Pseudomonadati > Pseudomonadota > Alphaproteobacteria > Hyphomicrobiales > Phyllobacteriaceae > Mesorhizobium > Mesorhizobium sp. FG116. Next base: position 92,201 of record NZ_JBMDKS010000013.1, on the reverse strand, counting down.
CCGACCGGGTTGAGCCATCAGCGAAAGACCATTGACCCATCAGAACTTTGCGATGGTCGTTGGCTGCGCCGAGGCCCATATGGGCGCAATGGCAACTGATGTGATTAAACCGCAGGTCGACAGCAAGGGCGCGCAGCGCGGCTTCGTGCTGGCCTTCCTCGCCTATTTCCTGTGGGGACTGCTGCCCTTGTACATGAAGGCGGTGGCCTATCTGCCGCTGATCGAAGTGATCGCGAACCGGATCATCTGGTCGGTTCCCATCGCAGCGGTGGCACTCGTCTGGCTTGGCCGTACGGCGGATTTCAAGCTGGCGCTCCGTTCGCCGCGCATGCTGGCCATGGGCGCTCTCACCGCGACGCTGATCACCATCAACTGGAGCCTCTATGTCTGGGCGATCGCGGTGGACCGCACCGTTGAGACGGCGCTGGGTTACTACATCAACCCGCTGGTGAACGTGATGGTCGGCGCGCTGCTGCTTGGCGAGAAGCTCGACAAGTTGCAGAAGGTGGCGGTTGGGCTTGCTGTGGTTGCGGTTGCGATCCTCACCTATGAGAGCGGCAAGCTGCCCTGGGTTTCGCTGGTGCTGGCATTTTCCTTCGCGTCCTACGGCTTTTGCCGCAAGACGCTGCCGATAGGACCAAGCCAGGGTTTCCTGCTCGAGGTTATGATCCTCGCCATTCCGGCCAGCATCTATGTGCTGTGGCTGATGGCGAACGGACAGGACCATCTGGTCTCGGGTGATTGGAAGGATATTGCGCTGTTGCTCGGTTGCGGGCCGATCACGGCCGTGCCGCTTTTGATGTTCGCCTTTGGTGCAAAGCTGCTACGCTTCTCGACGCTTGGCATCATGCAGTACATCGCGCCGACCATGGTGTTCCTGATCGCGGTGTTCGTGTTCCACGAGCCGTTCGGCATGATCGACGCAGCCGCGTTCGGACTGATCTGGATGGCGCTTGCGATGTATTCATGGTCGATGCTGGGCCGCAAACCAGCAAGCCCGGTCGTGCCTTCCCAGTAAAGGCCTACATCTTCTCAATAAGTGAGGGGACGCCCTCGGCGGGGCCGTCCGCGACAGAGGCGGCGGCCAGGATCGCGGCAACGATTGCGCCCGCCTCGTTGACGACCACAGGTCGAACCTGATGCGCGGTATGGATGAAGCCCTCGCTTGCCATATGCGCGATCAGCGACAGCATCGGGTCCCAGAATCCCTTGATGTTGCCGAACACCATCGGCTTGCGGTGATGGCCGAGCTGGGCCCAGGTCATGATCTCGACGATTTCCTCGACCGTGCCGATGCCGCCGGGCAGCGCCACAAAGGCGTCGGATTCCTCGAACATCTTCTGCTTGCGCTGGTGCATGTTGTCGGTGATGACGACCTCGTCCAGCCGGTCGAGCGCCGTTTCCGTGGCTTCCTTGTTCATCAGGAAGCGCGGGATGATGCCGGTGACCTTGCCGCCCGCCCGGATTGCGCCGTCGGCGACCGCGCCCATGATGCCCTTGGTGCCGCCGCCATAGACGAGGCGCAGCCCCGAAAGCGCGATCGAACGGCCGAGAACATGCCCCGCTTCGAGATAGGCCTGATCACGGCCCGGAGATGAGCCGCAATAGACACAGACGGATCGAATCGTGTTCATGGAATGATTGGTGCTAGGGGCGCGGGCGGCGGTCAAGTCCAATGCGGTCTTTTCTTGTCGGTTTCCGCAAAACAGGATAGACCGCGTTAGGTGGCTAAGGGGCAAGAACAATATGGCAATTACACCTTTGAAGGCTTTTCTGTTTGCAGTCGGCGGCTCTGTCGCGGCGGCAGGCGTGGCCTATGTTTCAGGTGCCCTTGACCCCTACCTCAATCCGCCGCCCGCAGACGTTGCATCGCTCTCCCAACCTGCAACTCCAGAGCAAGCGCCGGCTACTTCGACCGGGACGCAGCCGCGGCTTCCGGCGGCCGATTCAAACGCCATGGCGCCCGCAGCCGATGCGATGAAGCCGGCAGCCCCTGCGGGCGAAGCCGCAACCACGACGCAGCCCGCCCCCGCCGGCGTGGTGGCCCCGACCTTCGACGTCGTGCGCGTCGAGGGTAACGGTTCGGTCGTGATAGCGGGCAACGCGGCCCCGAATGCCAAGGTCGAGATCGTTCATGGCTCCACGGTCCTCGGCGAAACGACTGCGGGCGCCGATGGCGCTTTCGCCATCGTGCTCGACGACCCGCTGAAGCCGGGCGACTACCAGATCGTGCTGCGCTCGACGGCGCCGGACAGCGTGGTTGCCACGTCGACGCAGACCGCTGTGGTTTCAGTTCCCGAACAGGCCGGCGGGCAGGTGCTTGCCATGGTCGAGGAGCCCGGCAAGCCGGCTGAACTCCTGACCGTTCCAAAGCCTGCCGATCAAGCGCAGGCCGAGGCCCCAAAGACCGAGACGCCGCAGGCGCAGCCGGGCGCCACCGAAGCGCCGATCAGCACCGCGCCTGCAACGCCTGACGCAGCCGGCAATGCCGCAGCGCCTGTGACGCCTGTTCAGGGTGCAAAAATTGTCGTCGAAGCCGTTGAGATCGACGGCAGCAAGGTGTTCGTAGCCGGTCTTGCCGATCCCGGCCGCAAGGTGCGCGCCTATGCCAACGAAATCCTGCTGGGCGATGCGCTGACATCTCCCGATGGCCACTTCCTGATCGAAGCAGCGCGCGACCTGCCGGTTGGCGAATACACGATCCGGGTCGATGGGCTCGATGCCGACGGCACCAAGGTCGTCGTTCGCGCCACTGTGCCGTTCCAGAGGGAGCCGGGTGAATCGATCGCAGCCGTTGCGCCGACCGCACCGGCCACGACCGAAACCAAGCCGGCCGACACGGGGACGACCGCGGCGCAAGCGCCTGCCGCAACCGGCGAGCAGAAGCCGGCTGAAACGGCAGCGGCCGCGACCACTGAAGCGCCGGCAACCACCGTTGCACCGAAGCTCGAGCACGTGAACAGCGCCGTCATCATCCGTCGCGGCGACACGCTATGGCGCATCTCGCGTCGTGTTTACGGCCACGGCGTTCGCTATTCGACCATCTATCTCGCCAATCAGGAGCAGATCGCCGATCCGGACCGCATCTGGCCGGGGCAGGTGTTCAAAGTGCCTGAGACATCGAAGGAAGGTGAGGCCGCCGACTACAAGGCGATGGGCGACCAGATCACCACGAACCCAACCCAGCAGCAGTAAGCCTGCCGGGGCGGCCGGCCGCCTTCTCGGGACGGATTGGATTTTCGCAGAAACGATACTTGCCGGAATGATATTCATCGTATATCGACGATAAACGATGAATATATCCCTCCAAGATGACACGGTGCGGTCCGCCTCGGCGGATGCAGCAGCACTTGCGGCCAAGCTGGCGGCGTTGGCGCACCCAGCACGGATCGAAATCCTGAGCCACCTCGCGGCGCACCGGTCGTGCTGTTGCGGCCAGGTGGTCAAGCGGCTCGACCTCGCGCAATCGACGGTGTCGCAGCACCTGAAGATACTGGTCGCGGCGGGGCTGGTCCGCTTCGAGGCGGACGGCCAGCGCTCGCGCTATGCCGTCAACAGGGAGGAGCTTGCCGCGATTTCTGGCGCGCTCGCGACCTTCACCAAGTCCTGCTGTTGAACGCAGCATCCATACCCCGCAAAGCGAACGCTTTTTGCAAGGCAAACAATAGTGGCTGACAAGACTGTTTCCGCCGATTCCGGCTCGACCCTCAAGACGCTGGTGAACCTCTGGCCCTACATGTGGCCGGCAGACCGCGCCGATCTCAAGGCGCGCGTCATCTGGGCTAGCGTACTTCTGGTCGCCGCCAAGCTGACGCTGGTGGCAGGGCCGTATTTCTTCAAATGGGCAACGGATGCGCTGGCCGGCGATGCCAAGTCTTCGCCGCCGCTGCCGGCCTTCCTGCTGGCGCCTGTCATGCTGGTCGTAGCTTACAACATCGTGCGCGTGGTGCAGCTTGCCTTTAACCAGTTGCGGGACGCGCTTTTTGCGCGCGTCGGCCAGCATGCCGTGCGCCAGCTTGCCTATCGCACCTTCGTCCACATGCATCAGTTATCGCTGCGCTTCCATCTCGAACGGCGCACCGGCGGGCTGTCACGCATCATCGAGCGCGGGACCAAGGGCATCGAGACCATCGTGCGCTTCACCGTGCTGAACACCTTGCCGACTGTGCTGGAGTTCGGCCTCACGGCTGGCATCTTCGCCACCGCCTATGGCTGGAAATACGTGGCCGTGGTCGCGGTGACGGTGTGGCTCTACACCTGGTTCACGGTCAGGGCGAGCGACTGGCGCATCGATATCCGCCGCGACATGAACGACAGCGACACCGACGCCAACACCAAGGCGATCGATTCCCTGCTCAACTTCGAAACGGTGAAATATTTCGGCAATGAGGTGATGGAGGCCGAGCGCTTCGACCGCTCGATGGCCCGCTACGAACTTGCCGCAACCCGCATCTGGACATCGCTCGGCTGGCTGAACTTTGGACAGGGCGTCATCTTCGGCATCGGCATGACCGTGGTGATGGCGATGTCGGCGCTCGAGGTGCAGGCCGGAACGCAGACCGTGGGCGATTTTGTCTTCATCAACGCCATGCTGATGCAGCTTTCCATTCCGCTTAACTTCATTGGCTTCATCTACCGCGAAATCCGCCAGGGCCTCACCGACATCGAACAGATGTTCGACCTGCTCGACGTGAAGCGGGAGGTGATCGACAAGCCGGGTGCTTCCGACCTGAAAGTCGGGGCGGGGCGGGTCCAATTCCGCGACGTCCATTTCGCCTATGAGGAAAACCGCAAGATCCTGAAGGGCGTGAGCTTCGAGGTGCCGGCGGGCAAGACGGTAGCCATCGTCGGCCCCTCGGGTGCCGGCAAATCGACGATCTCGCGGCTTCTGTTTCGCTTCTACGACATCCAGTCGGGCGCGGTTTTGATCGATGGCCAGGACATTCGCGACGTGACGCAGGAAAGCCTGCGCGCCGCCATCGGCATGGTGCCGCAGGATACCGTGCTGTTCAACGACACCATAGCCTACAACATCCGCTATGGGCGCACCGATGCTGACGAAGAAGACGTCCGCAAGGCTGCCGAACTGGCGCAGATCGGGCCATTCATCGAGCGCCTGCCGGACGGCTACCGTACCATGGTCGGCGAGCGCGGCCTGAAACTGTCGGGCGGTGAAAAGCAGCGCGTCGCGATTGCCCGCACAATCTTGAAAGCGCCGCCGATCCTTATCCTCGACGAGGCGACATCGGCGCTGGACAGCCATACCGAACAGGAAATCCAGGCAGCACTCGATCTGGTCAGCAAGGGGCGCACCACCATCGTGATCGCACACCGGCTTTCGACGGTTATCTCCGCCGACGAGATCATCGTCTTGAAGGACGGCCAGATCGCGGAGCGCGGCACCCATGCGGCGCTGATGCGCGAACATGGCCTTTACGCCTCGATGTGGGATCGCCAGCGCGAGGCGACCGAGGCCGAGGAGAAGCTGCGCATCGCCCGGGAAACCGACGAACTCGGCGTCATCGTCAGGCGGCGCACATCGGAGGTGTCGCAAGGCTGACCACTGGGGTTGGACGATGGCATGCGGAATACGGTAGTTTCCTGCTTGGGATCGGCTACAGGCTGAATGAGGAGGGCACACCCGATGTACTACGCAATCCTTGCCTACCACGTTGAAGAGATCGTCGAATCATGGTCGCCGGAAGAAGATGCGGCGCTGATGACGGAGCTTCACAAGATCCATGACCGGCTAACGCGCGCACGGACGCTTGGGCCGGCGGCGAGGTTGAATTCCACGCATGAAGCCTGCACGCTGCGCGGGCCGGGCGAAGGCATGGTGCTCGACGGACCGTTTGCCGAAACCAAGGAGCAACTTCTGGGCTTTTATGTCGTGGATTGCGAAACGCGCGATGCAGCGGTCGCGGCGGCGCGCGAGCTTCGCCGCGCCAACCCGACAGCCGTCTACGAAATCCGGCCGGTTGCACTTTATCTGCCCGGCGCTCCTCTTGATGCCGGGTCGTGACGAAGGTCAAATTCTTCCGCCGGCGATATAAAACAGCATGCCGGCAAGCGAGCAGGCGGCGAGCGTCGGGATCATTCTAGCGCCGAAGCGGAACGTCGCCAAAATTGCCGCCAGCGTCAGGATGACTGCAGGAACCTGTACTGACTGCCAGACGGGCACGTTCACCGCAAATCCATAGCCTTGCCATTTATCGACCTGGCCAAACAGAACGTGCAGCGCGAACCATATGGCAAGGTTCATGATGACGCCCACGACAGCGGCCGTGATGGCCGATAGGGCCCCGGTCAGCGCCTTGTTGCCGCGCAGCACCTCGATGAACGGGGCACCCAGGAAAATCCACAAGAAGCAGGGCGCGAACGTCACCCATGTCGTCAGTATGGCCGCAAGTGTTGCCGCCAGCATCGGGTCAAGCGCACCAGCATCGCGGTAGGCCCCCATGAAGCCGACAAACTGCACGACCTGGATCAGCGGTCCCGGCGTCGTTTCCGCCATGCCGAGGCCATCCAGCATTTCGCCCGGTTGCAGCCAGTGAAAATTCTCCACGGCTTGTTGCGCGACATAGACCAGCGCCGCATAGGCGCCGCCGAACGTCACCATCGCCATCTTGCTGAAGAAGACAGCGATCTGGCTGAACACATTGTCGGGCCCGAGAAAGACGAGCAGCAGGGCAACCGGCAGCAGCCACAAGGCCAGGAATATGGCGGATATCCTGAGCGACCAGCCCCAGTTGGGGCGTGCGTGGGCGGGCGTGTGCTCGCCCAGCGCCGAATCGGCGTCGGCCAGCACCTTGCCAACGCTCTTATGCCCACCGCCGATACGAAACAGGTGCGAACCCGCGCGTCCGCCGAGAAAGCCGATTAGCCCGGCCGCCAGGATGATCAACGGAAACGGTATTGCGAAGAAGAAGATCGCGACGAAGGCGGCGACCGCAATCGCAATCATCATCGGGTTCCTGAGCGCGCGCTGGCCGATGCGCACCACGGCCTGCAGGACGATCGCCAGCACCGCCGCCTTGAGGCCGAAGAACAGGCCTTCGACAATGCCGACATTACCGAAGGCGGCATAGATATAGCTGAGCGCCAGAATGGACAGGAAACCGGGCAGCACGAACAGTGTGCCGGCAACCAGACCGCCCTTTGTCTTGTGCAGCAGCCAGCCGATATAGATCGCCAACTGCTGCGCCTCGGGGCCGGGCAAAAGCATGCAGTAGTTCAGCGCATGCAGGAACCTGTTTTCGCCGATCCAGCGCTTTTCGTCGACCAGAATGCGGTGCATGACCGCGATCTGCCCGGCGGGTCCGCCGAAGCTCAATGCGGCGACGCGGACCCAGACTTTGAGGGCCTCCGAGAAGGCGATACCGTGCCCGCCCGAGGCGGGCCGATTGGAGGGAAGCGCCGATACGGAAATCTCGTTCATCTCACGCTCCCGGCTTCTTGGCTGTAGGCCAATTGTGCGTTTCCTCGGTGGCATCGCGACACCACCTGTAGAACGCGTCATAGAGCGTAAGACCGGCTGCAAGCTGTTCGAGGTCGTCCACATACATGCGCGACAAGCCGAGCGACGCGGCAAGCAGTCCAGGCGCTTCCGGCGCGAGGTCGAGCCTGGCCGTGTCGGCGCCGCGAACGATGGCGGCCAGCCGGAGCAAGGGTTCGGTGGCCAGCCCGAATTCCTCGACCATCACATCGAAGGTGCACAGTTCGCCGCGGTGGCTCCAGAAAACATCCTCCATGTCGAACGGCTCCGCCTCGAAGCGCTCGCCGACGGCGACGACTTCCGACGGTGCGACATAGAGAAACACCGCTTCCGGATCGACGAAGCGGCGAATGAGCCAGGGGCAGGCGATCCGGTCGATCTTGGGCCGGGCCCTCGTCACCCAGACAGTATGGCCTTCGCGGTTCCGTCTCGGCAGTTTGGCGAAGGGTACGGTCGGTAGCCCGGCCGAGATCCATGCTTCAAATCCGCCCTCAAGGGAATCAGAGGGAATGCCCCGATGGCGCAGCCAGGCCGCGGTGCCGTGGCTGAGCTTCAATCCTTTTTGGCAAATCACGATCGCCGAGCCCCCGGTGAACTGCGAGGACCAGTCGAGCACTTCGAGATGGCTGCGGCGCTGCGATCCAGGGATCAGCTTTGGATCAAGGGCGAAATCCTCATCGTTGCGCACGTCGATGAGTGCCGGGCAATGCGGCGTACCGACAAGGCGGGCAAGCTTTTCAACGGAAATGGTGGTTGGAGATGACATGACGCGTCCTTCCGGTTCTCGGGTTTCTGGACGCGATTCTTGGGCCGTAGCCTCATGGGGAGATCGCAATCCCCATGAGGCGATTCAATCACGCCGATGAGCGTTGTTGTCAAGCGAATGAGTCTTGTCGGTCCGATTGCCGCGTTGCGGCGCGGGGTCGTTTCCGCTAGACAGGCCGCACCTGAAACAGAGCCGGTCCCGACTCGATGCAACTTGCCGATACGATCCGAAACGTGTTCGTTCCGATCCATCGCGAAGGCTACCCGTTCATTGCCATATTCGCGGCGGTAACGCTTGTCGTCGGCTATTTCTCGTCGTTCCTGTTCTGGATCGGCCTGATCCTCACCGCCTGGTGCATCTACTTCTTCCGCGATCCCGAGCGCGTTACGCCTGTCGATGACAGGCTTGTGATCAGCCCTGCGGACGGCGTTGTCTCGGCCGTCGGCCCGGCCGTGCCGCCGCGCGAGCTTGGCCTTGGCGGCGAGGAAATGACGCGTATTTCGGTGTTCATGAACGTGTTTTCCTGCCATGTGAACCGCGCCCCCGTGCGTGGCCGCATCAGCCGCATCGAGCATCGTCCGGGTCAGTTCCTCAACGCCGAACTCGACAAGGCCAGTACCGAAAATGAGCGCAACGGCCTTGTCATCGACAGCCCCAACGGCACCGTGGCCGCCGTCCAGATCGCAGGTCTGGTCGCACGCCGCATCGTCTGCTGGGCCGAGAGCGGCACCGCGATTGCCATTGGCGAGCGCTTCGGCCTGATCCGCTTTGGCTCACGCGTTGACGTCTATTTGCCCGCTGGTGCCGTGCCGCGCGTCGCGATTGGTCAGACGGCGGTGGGTGGGGAGACGGTGATCGCCGAGTTTGGCGGCACGGCATCCGCGCCCCTTGTTCGCGTCTCGTAGTCGGTTCGATGGCACCTCCTTTCAAGAAATTCGAAGCACACGGCGCGGGCGGACCCCGCATTCGTGAAATACCGCTGCGCATGATGTTTCCCAACCTGGTCACGCTTCTGGCCGTCTGCGCCGGCCTGTCGGGCATCCGCTTCGGCTTCGAAGGCCGCTTTGAACCCGCAGTTGTCATGGTGTTGATCGCAGCGTTCCTCGACGGTGTCGATGGCCGGTTGGCGCGCTTGCTCAAGGCGACGTCCAAGTTCGGCGCGCAGATGGATTCGCTGGCCGACGTAATCAATTTCGGCGTCGCCCCGGCGCTGGTGCTTTATGCCTTCCTGCTCGATCGCGCCGGATCGCCGGGTTGGATCGCGGCGCTTCTGTTCGTGATTGCCTGCGGCATGCGGCTGGCGCGCTTCAACGTTTTGGAAGAAGACCACGACCGGCCTGCGTGGCAGAGCGAATATTTCGTAGGCGTGCCGGCTCCAGCCGGTGCGGTGGTGGTGATGCTGCCGCTTTACCTGGCCTTCCTCGGGCTTGAGCCGACGAGATACGCCGCCTTCATCGGTACCGCTTTCACCGTGATCATTGCCTTCCTGCTGGTCAGCCGGTTGCCGGTCTATTCGGGCAAGAGCCTGAAGATCCCCGGCGACCGCATGCTGCTCGTCATCCTCGCGGTGGTGCTCTACATCCTGCTTCTCGTGAGCTATCCCTGGTACACGCTGACCGCTTCGGTAGCCGTCTACCTGCTTTTCCTGCCCTTCAGCGTTCGCGCTTATTCGCGACGTGCCAAGAAGGAAGGGGAGGCCGAGCTGCCGCCGGACGTGGACGCACGCTCGTCGGAATAACCGGCCAACCCAAAAGCACGGACTTCCATATTTTAGCTGAATGAAAACAGGCTTCTGGCCCGGTTTTCCGATTCAAGATCTTAAAATCGTCGGGCCTATGCGGCGGCACTCAGTCCGAGATGTTCGAGCGCCATCCGGCGCGCCGATATGTAGTCGGTCTTGCCCGAACCAAGGACGGGGATTTCCTTGACCTTGATGATGTCGGCGGGCACGGCGAGTTCGGCAGCACCAGCCTTCTTGCCATATTGCCGCAAAGCTTCCGGACTGGCGTCGTTGGCGGTCGTCACCAGCACTATACGCTCGCCGCGCCGCTTGTCGGGCACCGAAACCGCCGCGTGGTGCTGTTCCGGCCACAGCGACTGAACCAGCATCTCGACGGCCCCGAGAGACACCATCTCGCCGGCCACCTTGGCGAAGCGCTTGGCGCGGCCGCTGATCGTGATGAAGCCTTCGCGGTCAACTGAAACGATGTCTCCGGTGTCGTGCCAGCTATCGGCAATGGGTTGCAGTTCGCCCGGCCGGTCGGCGGTCATGTAGCCCATCATCAGGTTCGGCCCGGTTATCCAGAGGCGCCCGCCTTCGGCGATGCCTTCCACCGGTTCAAGTTTCATGCGCGCGGCGGGCAATAGCCGCCCAACCGTGCCTTCTCGGCCATGAATGGCGGAGTTGACCGCAACCACCGGCGCGGCTTCGGTAAGGCCGTAGCCTTCGACGATTTCGGTCTGGAACCGCTCGCGCCAGACGCGGCGGGTTTCCGGCTTTACCGCTTCCGCACCGGCCACGACGAAGCGCAGGCTGGAGAAATCACCGTCCTTGGCATTACGCGCATAGTTGGCGAGGAAGGTGTCGGTGCCGAACATCACCGTTGGCCGCACCTTGCGGGCGATTTCGGGAATGATCTTGTAGTGCAGCGGCGACGGGTAGAGGAACAGCCTGATGCCCGCGACAAGAGGCAGGATGGTGCCGCCGGTAAGTCCGAACGAATGGAACACCGGCAAGACGTTGAGCAGCGTGTCCGCCGGCGAAACGCTGATGCGCGCCTCGGCCTGCATGGCGTTGGCGACGACATTGCGATTGGACAGCACGACAGCCTTGGGCGTTCCCTCGGAGCCGGAGGTAAACAGGATGACTGCCGGCTTCTTCGCGTCCTGAACATGGAGCGGCCTTTGCCACAAAACTGCCGCGGCAAGTTTCTCGAAGCCGGAAATTTCCGACCTTATGTCCTCCAGCCACAGAAGTTTCGCGCCGCCGGCCTCGATAGCCGCGACGATATCGGCGAGCCCGGCCTTTTCCACGAAGGCGCGCGAGGAAATGACGGTGTGGATCACCGCTGTCCGGATTGCGGCGGTGACGCTGGCCGGCCCGGCTGTATAGTTGATCATCGCCGCGACCTGTCCGGCGGAGGAAAGGCCGAGCAACGACAGCACGACACCGTTTGTATTGGGCAGCATGACACCGACCGGCTCGCCGGGCGCGCTGATCTGCATGAAGCGGCGTCCAAGGACGCGAGCGCCGATCAGAAGCTTGCGGTAGGTCAACGCACCGCTGACCACGTCCTCGACAATAGGATAGCTGGCGCCAACGCGATGCGCGGCGTCGCGGACGGCCTGGAACAGGCTTCGGTCTGGATTGGTGGCCGCAAAGCGCGCTTCGGCCACCCGGTCGAACAGCGCATTGGCCGAACTGCCTGAAGGGTCGGTCGTCTGCGCGAGCAACTCCGAAACCGACATCGGCTCCAGCACCGACATCGAAAGCGCGGGAAACCAACGGCGCGGTGCCTTGGCGGGCTCGGTCATGGAAAACGGCAGGTTGCGTGAGCCGCCAACGAAAATCGGTACGATGCGCGCATCCGATTGCAGGGCGATGCGGGAAATGGCGCGGTAGAGCCTGAACGACTTGACGTCAGGTTCGACGGCCTCAGGCAGATAAACGGCAAGCCGACCCTTGCCTTTCAGCACGCGCACCAGCCGGCGGCTGACAAACACATGTTCGGCGTTGAAGGCAATTGTGCGGGCAAGCTCGCGCCACGGCTCCAGCCAAGGCGACTTGGCGGATATAGGGTCGAGGATATGCAGTGTGTTGTCCGGCAAAAGGGAAAGCATCAAGGCCGGGTCGATGCGCGACTGGTGCGTTACCACATAGATCACCGGCGCATCGGCCTTGCGGGCCACTTTGATGCGGTCGTCGTCGATCCGGTAGGCGAGCTTGAAGGGAACGTAGAGAAGCGCCTGCGTGAGGCTGAGGCCAAGCCGCACTTTCTCGATTATGGCGATCAACAGCCAGGCGAACAGTACGCCAGCGAGCAACGCCAAGGTCAGGACCATGCGGACATCACTCCCTAAATGTGCGTGTCCGGCTCTTTCCGGCCGTTTCGGTGCAAAGCGTAACGAAAGTCAGGTCGGCGTCAACCAAAAGGATTAGACGTTTGAAAAGTCTCATATTTCCAGAATCGGCCCGGTCCGGCTGCGTCGAAAGAAAAAGCCGGCTTTGAGGCCGGCTTTCAAAGAGGACGGGCAGGGGTTTGGGGGACTTGGGGACGCCCGTCGCACCAACAATGCATCGGCGCGGGAAAGGTTCCGGAAAAAATCAGATTTCCGGCGAAAGCGCGATCGGTGTCCTGCGAGCGCTGCGCCAGTCAAAGCCGGCATGGGCAAACACGGCGGCAAGCACGATGGCGCCGCCGATGAAACTCGCGACAGGCGGTATCTCGGCGAGGAAGAGCCAGGCGAACAGGATCGCAAACGGCACCTCGGCCGAGCCGAGCAATCCGGCCTCGGCTGCCGGAATGAGCCGGGCACCTTCCGTCCACATGATCGAGGCAAGCGCGAACGATGCGCCGAAGGCGACGAGCAGATAGGCATCGCGCGTCGAAATCGCCAGCGGATCGGTGACGACCCAGCCAAGCGCGAACAGCATGAATGCCGAAACCGCGCCCGCCCAAACCACCGGCGTGTCTCGGAACTTGCGGATCAGCACCATGTAGAGTGCGCTTCCGAGCGTCATCAACAGCGCCAGCCCGTCGCCGAACGGCCGCCCCGCGCCGATGCCCGACGTGACCATCACCGCGACCCCCGTCAACGAGAGCGCAGCCGCCATCATCGTCAACCGGCGCGGATACTCGCGAACGAGCATCCAGCCGAACAGTGCGGCTACGAAGGGTGCCGTGGCGTAGATGATGGCAACATTGGCGACATAGGTGTTCTTGAAGGCGGCAATGAAGGCAACGCTGGCGGCGGCCCCGATGGCCGCCATGAGCCAGCCTCGCCAGCCGAGGCGCAAGGACGATCCGGGATTGTCCGAGCGCGCGCGCCGGTAAAGCACATAGGCGGTGACCAGCAGGCCGCCGACCAAACCGCGCCAGCAGTTGATGGTCAATGGATCGGCATGGATGGATTTGGTGAGCACGCCGGCAAGGCCGAACACGGCAGCCGAGCCGGCCACCAGGCATATGCCCAGTATGTGTTCGGCTGAGGCCCTGCCGTCATGCATCGCGTGTCGTCTCCTTGATTGTGCCGGAACCTATCGCACCCGTGCTGACACCCTTGTGTCAGGTGAGGTCCGGCATGACCATCAGCCTGCGGGCCTGCGGAACCGCTCGTTGGCGATGATGATCAGACCGGCGCTGACGATAAGCGCTGCGCCGATGAACACTTCGGTTCTCGGCACGTCGTTCCAGATGATGAAGCCAAGTGCGAAGGCCCATAGCAGCGACGTGTACTCGAACGGGGCGATGATGGAAGCCGCCGCTCGTTTCATGCCTTCGAACAACAGGAACTGTGCGCTGCCACCAAGCACGCCCACCGCGATCAGCAGCGCCAGGGCTGCCGGGTCCGGCGTGCGCCACAGATGCAGCAGCGGCACCCCGGCAATGACGAGAAAAAACGCGTTGTTGAGTACGAGCTGGATCAGCGTGCGCTCCTGCAATGCGATTTTGCGCAACAGGACGATGGCCAAGCCCCAAAAGAAGGCCGCGGTCAGCACAAGCAGAACCGGTACCGACAAACCGAGACGAGTGGGGTCGCAGGCGACAAACACGCCGGCGAAGCCCAGCAACACGGCTCCCCAGCGGATGAGGGGAACCGTTTCGCCAAGCAGGAAGACTGACAGCACGGTCACGATAATCGGAGCGGCGAAATAGATCGTCGTCAATTCGGCAAGCTGGAGATGTTTCGCGGCCGTATAGTAGCAAAGCCATGCTACAAGCGTCAGGAAACTACGCAGCAGCATGGCCTTGACGATCGGCGAGCGGGCCGATTGGCCATAGATTTTCGCACCGCCAATGATGCCACAGCCGACCAGCACCGTGACGCTGCGGAAAAACAGGATCTGCCAGACAGTGATTTCAGTGACGAGAAGCTTGATTGCTGCGTCCTGGCTGGAAAACAGCAGGTAGGCCATGCTGGTCAGCAAGATGCCGGCCAGCACGCTTTGACGCGACTCCAGAACGGCGACGTTGGTCATGCGATCTCCCGGCCATCATGTGCATTGCCGGGAAACCGGCTCGAACAGGCGTGGCCCAAGTTACACGAAGCACATGTATCGAACTGCTGTGCCAGCGCCGGACATGCTTTGGCTCAGCGCGATTCGACATTGCCGTGTCGATGAGATGCGATGCGTAGTATCGTGCCCCAAGGATAGGAATGAGCAATGGACGCCGCCGAACTGAAAGCCATGCAATCGCCGCTCAAGGACGCTTATCGCGAAGACCCTGCGCGGGCGATAATCACCTTGCGGGCCAAGGGCGCGCTCGACGACCAGTCCATTGCTTGCAAGGTGGAGACGGGCAGGGCGCTTGCCGTTGCGGGATTGCATCCGGCTACCGGTGGCTCGGGTCTCGAACTATGTTCGGGCGACATGCTGCTCGAAGCGCTGGTGGCCTGCGCGGGCGTAACGCTGAAAGCGGTCGCCACGGCTTTGGAGTTCCGTCTCGGCGCAGCAACCGTGGAGGCGGAGGGCGACCTCGATTTTCGCGGCACGCTGGGCGTCGCCAAGGATGCGCCGGTGGGCTTTCGCGCCATTCGGCTGGCGTTCCATCTCGACACCGACGAACCGCAGGAACGCATCGACGCGTTGCTGAAGCTGACCGAGCGCTATTGCGTGGTGTTCCAGACGTTGAACACCAAGCCGCAACTCTCAGTCAGCGCCGAGCGCTGATGTCACTTGAGCGGAATTTGTGGTCCGGCCTACTGGGCAGGCTCCGCCGCTGACGGCTCGTCATCGCCGAGATCGTCGGTATAGGGCGAAGCGCCCGGAATGCACTGGACTGACCAGCCTGCCGGAGCGGGCTGCTTCTGGTATTCGGTGATTGCACCGGTGCACTGGTCGTGGGTGTCGAAAGCGGTCGGCAACACGACCATGCCGCCTTGTGGCCCGGCCACCACCATGTACCAGACCATAGCTACTGTCGCAGACATCAAAATTCTCGCTTTGCATTCCGGCCGGAGCAGTCGTTTGGCTGTCCGGATGACGTTTTTCCGAACGCACAGGCGGCAGGCCCGGCGCTGGTGAAAAGGGCAAGCCGGAGATCGGCCCGCCCGTTCAAAGGTCTGGAATGCAATCATGGCCGCGCCGTGGCAGGCGCGGCTTTGTACAAGGTACTAGTTGGCTGCGAAGCAGTAGAAAAGGCCATCGCCGCCGGTGCCTTTGAGGGCTTCCTGGCTGCAGCCACCGCGCGAGCCGTGCGAGGAGTTCCAGGACTTGGCCGCTGCCGAATCATCAAGGCCCGTGCGGTCGGAGTGCCCCATCAGCGCCACGCCTTCCGCGCCGCTCAAGGTCCAGTCGCCGCAGGTCTTGTCGGCTACCTTTGTCCCGTCCGGATTGGAGCCGGTCAGGATGTCGTGGCGGTTGGGCGTGTCGCCGCGCCCATTGATGACTTCGCCCTTTTCGTTGAGCGCCGTCTGCTTGGTCAGGTTGTTGGCGTCGCCATGCAGCGAAGCGACGTCGTCGGCGATCTTTTCGCCCTTGGCGTTGAACCACGGGCCGCTGCCGATGCGGTCGCGGGCGTCGGCGTCTTTCGTGGAGAGATAGGCGTGCCATGTCTTGCCGGTTACGCCGGCGGCTTCGGCGAGCGAGGCGCAATGTGCATCAGCGCCGGCAAGGCCGCCAAGATCAGCACCTTTGCCGGAGCCGACACTGGTGACGAAGAAACTCATCGAGGTGTCCTGGGCGAATGCCGCGCCACCGGCAGCAAGGGTCAGGGCAGTCACGAGCAGCAGTTTTCGCATGATGGTTGTCCTCCAGCTTGTTGACGGTCGTTACCTGCTGGAAAACGATAGGAGGTGGCAAAATCGTCCACCAATCACGACTTCGTGTGACGGCAGATGAGATTTTTGCCGGGACCGATCATTGAGGGTTTGTAGAGATTCGGGTCAGGGCGGGCCGAAAATGGTGGTTTGCGAGCACCGGAGCGGAATGTACGTGGGGTACATGAGCACCGGAAGCGCAGGAAACCGCTATTTGCAGGCCGCCATCACCCGAATATCGAGATACTCTATTCCGGCATGCGGTAGGCGACCCACCGGTCATGCTTGGCCTGGTAGATCATGCCGGTTTCGGTCAGCGACGGACTGGCGAGATTGACGATGCGGGCCGCGATTTCGGAAGGGTGCGGCAGGGTCATCGGGTTTTCACCCGGCACGGCCTGCGCGCGCATGGCGGTGCGCGTCGCGCCCGGATCGACCGAGTTCACACGCAGCGGCATGTTGCGGGTTTCGTCGGCCCAGGAGCGCCCCAGCGCCTCGACCGCTGCCTTGGAAGCGGCATAAGGCCCCCAGAAGGCGCGCGCCGAATGGGCGGCACCTGATGAAATGAGAATTGCGCGGCCGGCATCGGACATGCGCAGCAGCGGATCGACCGAGCGGATCAAGCGCCACGTCGAGGTCACGTTGATGGTCATGACCTTGTCGAAGGTCTTGGCTTCGACATGGCCGAGCGGTGAGATGGTGCCCAGCACACCCGCATTGGCGACCAGAATGTCGAGCTTGCCCCAGCGCTCGTGGATCGCGCCGCCGAGCCGGTCGATGCCATCCATGTCGGCAAGGTCGAGCGGAACAAGCGTCGCTTCACCCTTGCCGGTCTTTCTGTTTTCGACCTTGATCTCGTCGTCCAGCTCTTCCAGCCCGCCGACCGTTCGTGCGACTGCAATGACGTGCGCGCCTGCTGCGGCCAGATGTTTGGCGATGAAATAGCCGATGCCGCGCGAAGCGCCGGTAACGACGGCGGTGCGGCCGGTGAGATCAAGGGCAGAGGTCATCGTTGTTTCCACTTTAAGCGTGCGCATCAGATAAGATGAATCCGCCCAAGAAGGAACCCTGTGGCGGGTGATCCATTTTGCCCCAGTCCAGCGAAAACTGACGCACGGATGTCGGGACGGGCAGCGCTGGTCCGTCCTAGGGCCAGACCAAGTTGGAGAATGGATCTATGAGCAGAACCGTCGCAATCCTGATCGCAAGGCTGATTTTCGCCGGCATCTTCGCCATGGCCGCCACTTTCAAGTTCGCCGGCATGGCCGATACGGCCGCCTACATTGCTGCCGCCGGCTTTCCATTCCCGCTGTTGCTGGCATGGCTGGCGGCGATCTTTGAAGTGGCGCTTGTGTTGGCCTTTCTGACCGGCGCGTTCTTTTCAGAGGCGGCACTTCTGGCCGGGGCCTACGTGATATTCCTGGCTTTCGCCTTCCACGGCCCGTCGCGCTGGGAAGGCAACCAGGCCGAATTCGGCTTCTTCGTCGACCACTTCACCTTCCTGGCCGGACTGCTCTATGCAGCCGCGCATGGTCCCGGCGACAAACTGGCGATGCAGCACGGCCTGATCTGGCGAAGGTAGAGACAAAAATCCGGCTGGTCGAACCGACTACGATCCGCTTGCCGCCAGCAGCGAAAGGGTCCGCACATTGTCGGAGCCTTCAAAGTCGGCCAGACGAGTCGGGTATTCGCCCGTAAAGCATGCGTCGCAGAACTGCGGCTGCTCATTGTTGCGGTTTGCCTCGCCAACGGCGCGGTAAAGCCCTTCGATGGTGAGGAAGCCGAGCGAATCGACGCGAATGAAATCGGCCATTTCCTCGACCGACATGCGCGACGCCAAGAGTTTCGATTTTTCCGGCGTATCGACGCCGTAGAAGCAGGATGCGCGCGTGGGCGGGGAGGCGATGCGCATATGCACTTCCTTGGCGCCCGCATCGCGCACCATCTGCACGATCTTCTGGCTGGTGGTGCCGCGCACGATGGAATCGTCGACCAGCACCACGCGCTTGCCTTCGATCATCCGGCGATTGGCGTTGTGTTTCAGCTTCACGCCCATATGGCGAATGGAATCGCCCGGCGAAATGAAGGTGCGTCCGACATAGTGGTTGCGGATGATGCCGAGTTCAAACGGCATGTTGGCTTCCTGCGAAAAGCCGATGGCAGCCGGCGTGCCGGAATCGGGCACAGGAACGACAAGGTCCGCTTCCACCGGGTTTTCACGGGCAAGTTCAGCGCCGATGCGCTTGCGCACTTCATAGACGTTGCGGCCTTCGACAGAGGAGTCCGGGCGCGCGAAATAGACATATTCGAAGATGCAGAAACGCGTCTTTTGCGGCTCGAAGGGGAACAGGCTTTCGACGCCCTTTGACGTCACCACCACCATTTCGCCGGGCTTCACGTCACGCACGAAGCGCGCGCCGATGATGTCGAGCGCGCAGGTTTCGGAGGCGAGGATCCACGCGCCGTCGAGGTCGCCAAGGACCAGCGGGCGGATACCCAGTGGATCGCGGCAGCCAATCATCTTCTTCGATGACAGCGCAACAAGCGAGAACGCGCCTTCGATCTGGCGCACGGCATCGATGAAGCGGGCGTTGAGATCGCGTTCCTTGCTGGTCGCCACCAGATGCAGGATGGTCTCGGTGTCCGAGGTGGACGAGAAGATCGAACCCTGCTTTTGCAGCACGCGCTGCACGGTCATGGCGTTGGTGAGATTGCCGTTGTGGGCGATGGCAAAACCGCCATCCGCAAGCTCGGCGAAGAAGGGCTGGATGTTGCGCATGCCCGCGCCGCCGGTGGTGGCATAGCGGGTGTGGCCGATGGCGCGGTTACCCTGCAGGCTGTCGATGACGCGCTGCTTGGTGAAGGTGTCGCCGATCAGGCCGACATGGCGCTCGACGTGGAACTGGCTGCCGTCATAGGAAACGATGCCGGCTGCTTCCTGGCCGCGGTGCTGAAGCGCATGAAGGCCAAGCGTGACGATTGCCGCGGCATCCTGCCGACCGAAAATGCCGAACACGCCGCATTCGTCGTGGAAATGGTCATCGGCCTCGGCTGAGAGAACGCCTTGTTCGTCTGCCATCAAGCTCAAGCTCCGCTAAAGCCGCCATATAGTCTCATGACGGCGATAGAGCAATGGGAGTCCGTCTAACGGCGACCTTAGTTGTTGGTCGCCGGGGCTTCTTCATCCGGCGGCACGTCGGCGCCGTCTTCCGGTGCGGCCGCGCCGTCACCGTCAACTGCAGGAGCTTCCGTGCCGGGTGTTTCGGCAGCGGGCGGTGCGGCAGTTCCGCTTTCGGGCGTCTGCTGGCCTTGATTGAGGCGCTTCAAGATGGCGTTTTCAGGGTCTTCCGGCAGCAGGCTTTCAAGCTTTGCGCCGACCGATTCCAGAAGCGGCCGCGACTTTGCAGCTTCGATCCATGCGGGAGCCTTGTCGCCGGCCAGCCAGTTGAAGAACAAGAGGCCGACAGCGACCACGAGGATGCCGCGCGCCGCGCCGTAAAGAAAACCAAGCGTGCGGTCGAGCGCACCGATGCGCGAATCGATGATGAAATCGGCGATCTTCATCGTGATCACCGTGACAACGATCAGCGCGATGATGAAAACGATGCCGGCGGCAGCCGCCATGGCGATCTTGTCATTGTCGATATAGGGCTGAACGTAGGGCAGTACGGGCTTGTAGAAGAAGAAGGCCGCTGCCGCCGAAGCTGCCCAGGAAGCGATAGACAGAACCTCGCGCGAAAAACCGCGAACCATCGCCAGCATCGCCGAAACCAGCGTGAAGCCGACGAGAATTCCGTCAAGCAGCGTAATCGGCATGGTCATCGCCCCACTTCATGAGCCGCATCATTCGTCTTCGTTGGCGCGGCTGCGGCGGGAGCCGGCGATGCGCGCCACCAGGTCGGCAAGCTCGGTTGGTCGAAACGCACCGGCCCCAATCCCTCCGGTGATTTCCTCGCTGCCCTTTGAGCTTGCCAAGGGCAGGACCGCGCTTCCAAAACCCAACTTTTCGGCTTCCTTAAGACGCTGCTGCGCATGCGCAACCGGCCTTATTGCACCCGAAAGGCTGATTTCGCCGAAATAGACGCAATCCGCGGGAAGGGCAAGGCCGGTGAGCGATGAAACCAGGGCAGCGGCCACGGCGAGGTCGGCGGCAGGTTCGGAAATCCGGTAGCCGCCGGCGACGTTGAGATAGACGTCGTGCTGCGAAAAACGCACGCCGCAATGCGCTTCCAGTACGGCCAGGACCATGGAAAGCCGCGCGCCGTCCCAGCCGACCACGGCGCGTCGTGGCGTGCCTAGAGAGGAGGGCGCGACCAGCGCCTGGATTTCGACAAGCACCGGACGAGTGCCTTCCATGCCGGCAAAGACCGCAGCGCCGGGCGATTTGGCATGTCGCTCGCCGAGGAACAGCTCGGACGGGTTGGCCACTTCGCGCAGGCCCTTGTCCGACATCTCAAACACGCCGATCTCGTCGGTCGGGCCGAAGCGGTTCTTTACCGTGCGCAGGATGCGGTAGTGGTGGCCGCCTTCGCCTTCGAAATAGAGCACACCGTCGACCATGTGCTCGACCACGCGCGGACCGGCGATCTGACCTTCCTTGGTGACATGGCCGACCAGAACGATGGCCGCGCCCGTCGATTTGGCATAGCGGATCATCGCCTGCGCCGCTGCGCGGACCTGCGTGACGGTGCCGGGAGCCGATTCGGCAAGGTCGGTCCACAAGGTCTGGATCGAATCGAGGATGACGAGGTCGGGCCGCTTGCCGTCGGCTATGGTGGCGAGGATGTCCTCGACATTGGTTTCGGCGGCTAGCTCGACTGAGGTATTGGCGACGCCGAGGCGCTGGGCGCGCAACCTGATCTGGGCGACGGCTTCTTCGCCCGACACATAGACGATGCGATGGCCGCGATTGGCCAAAGCCGCTGCCGCCTGCGTTAGAAGCGTCGATTTGCCGATGCCGGGGTCGCCGCCGACCAGAAGTGCGGAGCCGCGCACGAAGCCGCCGCCGGTGGCGCGGTCCAATTCACCTATGCCCGAGACGATGCGCGGCGCATCCTCAATCTCGCCGGACAGCGTGGTGAGCATGACGGCGCGGCCTTTGCGGGCATTTTTCGCCGATGCCGGCCCGGAGCCGATGCCGCCGCTGGTGCCTTCCTCGACGAGCGTGTTCCACTCGCCGCAGCCATCGCACTTGCCGGCCCAGCGCTGATGCACCGAACCGCAGTTCTGGCAGATGAATTGAACGCGGGACTTGGCCATCAGGGCTGGACTACAAACCTAAAATCCGAAATGCCTTTTCGGCCTCTGTTTTCAGCACAAAACCACGCGTGACGTCGTCAAAATCGGCGAGTATCCCACTGTAAAAATAACCTTCCCGGCTAGGTACAAACTCGGCCGGCCACAGGTTGACTTCTCGTTCTTTGCACATCTCCCCGAATGTCATATGCCATTTTTTGCCGTTCCAGCCTGCGTCACGACTGAGCTCCTCTGATGAATGTCCAGGATTGTCGAGCAAAGCTGAGACTGCTCGCTTCTCTCCTTCTTTCAGAGGAGAAATTTTGAATGCATCCACAATTCTTTCAGTGGGGTTCTTGTTAGCTTCGATCTGGCCAATTGCATCGAGAATTGCCCTCGCATCGGAGCTACGGGAAGGATCGTTTAGCAAACGCCGCGCGTTCTCTTTGATCGTCGCTATAGACGCTGCGTCTTTCGATTCCAATTTGTTAAAAAACTCAGGTTTGTTCACTCGAACCTCTCCGGCAGATGGCTGTCCTCGGCAAGGTCGAAGAATCGGGTAAATTCGCCCTGGAAGCCGAGGCTGATCGTGCCCGTAGGGCCATGTCGCTGCTTGGCGATAATGACTTCGGCCTTGCCGCGGGCTTCGTTCATCTCGTTTTCCCATTGCACATATTCGGGCGTGCCGAGCTTGGGTTCCTTGTTCTTGAGATAGTATTCCTCGCGGAACACGAACATCACCACGTCGGCGTCCTGCTCGATCGAACCGGATTCACGCAGGTCCGAGAGCTGCGGGCGCTTGTCGTCGCGGCTTTCGACCTGACGCGAGAGCTGTGACAGGGCGATGATCGGCACCCCCAGTTCCTTGGCCAAGGCCTTGAGGCCGGTAGTGATCTCGGTCACCTCCTGCACGCGGCCCTGGCTCGCCTTGGCGGACGAGCCCTGCATGAGTTGGATATAGTCGATGACGATGACGTCGAGGCCGCGCTGGCGCTTCAACCGCCGGGCCCGCGCCGCGAGCTGTGCGATCGAGATGCCGCCGGTCTGGTCGATGAACAGCGGCAGTTTCTGCATCGTCTGCGAGCAAGCCACGAGCTTTTCGAAATCCAGTTCGCTGATTTCGCCACGCCGGATTTTCGATGACGGAATTTCCGTCTGCTCGGAAATGATACGGGTTGCGAGCTGTTCCGACGACATTTCCAGCGAGAAGAAGCCGACCACGCCGCCATTGGCAGCCTTGAACGAGCCGTCCGCCTGCTGGGCCGGCACATAGGCCTCTGCGATGTTGAAGGCGATGTTGGTGGCGAGCGACGTCTTGCCCATGCCTGGGCGGCCGGCCAGCACGATCAGGTCGGAAGACTGCAGGCCGCCCATGCGGCGGTCGAGGTCGCGCAGGCCGGTGGCGACGCCTGACAGGCCGCCGTCGCGCATATAAGCGGCGTTGGCCATGTCGACGGCAGTCTTGACCGCGTCGGTGAAGCTTTCGAAGCCGCCGTCATAGCGCCCGGTTTCGGCCAGCTCGAACAGCCGCCGCTCGGCGTCCTCGATCTGGTCCGACGGCGACATGTCGACGGGCGCGTCATAGGCGATGTTGACCATGTCCTCGCCAACCGTGATCAGCGCGCGGCGCGTGGCGAGATCATAGATAGCGCGGCCATAATCGGCGGCATTGATGACGGTGACGGCCTCGGCGGCGAGGCGCGCGAGATAGTGCGCCACCGTCATGTCGCCGACTTTCTCGTCAGCCGGCAGGAAGGTCTTGATCGTCACCGGGTTGGCCATCTTGCCCATGCGGATCAATTCGGCCGAAACCTCGAAGATCTTGCGGTGCAGCGGTTCGTAGAAATGCGAGGCCTTGAGGAAGTCCGAAACGCGGTAGAAGGCATCGTTGTTGACGAGGATGGCGCCGAGCAGCGCCTGCTCGGCCTCGATGTTGTTCGGCGCCTCGCGATAGAGCGGTTGCTCCGGCACTCCGAACTTGCGCGCTGCCTCAGCCATGATTCCCTCTGATTACAATCAGGCTCCTCGATATCAGAACGACGAAAAGGGGTGCTGACATATCTGCATCACAACCAGCTGAATGACCTTTCGTGCCCGCGATTCACAGCCAGATGGCTCCGGTGGAAAGAATCCGCATTGACTCGAATCGAGGCTAGGGTTCGCAAGAACAAAACAGGAATATATTGCTGCGTCAATCGATGAGTGTATCGCCCCAGTCAGCGCGGCGTGCCCGCTTGAAGGTATCGCCGTCGCGCTTGGTGAACAGGCGTTGGCTTGCCCGCCCATCCGTTTTGCAAAGTTTGAGGTCCACCTTGCCGGAACCTGCCTTGGGCGGCGCAAGCACGCGTGGCCCTATCGGAGCAAGCTTGTCGCGTGTTGCGGCGAGATAGATGAATTTCTCGTCCTCCCACGGCACCTCGGCATCCTTGGCCAGCCTGTGCAGCCGCGAGCGCGCCACCCGCCGTGCGAAATGGCACCAGTCAGGCGCAACAAGCGGGCAGGGCTGCTGGTGCGGGCAAGGGGCGAGCACATGCGCACCGACATCGATCAATTGGCTGCGCGCCGCCAGGATCCGTTGCCATCCGGCGGGTGTGCCGGGTTCGACCAGCAGCAACGTATCGGTGCTCAACTGCCAGAGCTTCTCGATCAGGCTCGGCAGCGAAGAGGGCACGATCTCGTCCAGCACATAAGCGGCTGTGACCAATTCGGCAGGCTGCAATTCGGCTAGGTCGATGGTCGCATCGCCGCTTTTCCAGTCCACGGGCAGTGTGAGTTCTCCAGCCAGCCTTTCGCCGATGCGCCGGGCGGCGGCACTTGCCTCCAGCAGCGTCGCGCGCTGCAACTGCGGCCATGCGTCGGCAACCGCCCAAAGCACGGTTCCGGGGCCGGCGCCGATGTCGAGCAGGCTTGCCGGCGTCCAGTCAGCCCTTGCTTCGTCAATGGCGTCAAGGCTGGCGCGCACGGCTGCGTAGGTCGCGGGCAGGCGGGTTGCGAGATAGGCCTTGACCGACAGGTCCGCGGCCATGTGAAGGCGACCGTCGCGGGTTTCCGCGCGATAGCGCTCCGACAGCGTCTTGGCCGCCGCCTTCAGGTCGGCAAGCGGCGTGTTTTCAAGCAGCTCATCGACGGCTTGCCGAAGCTGCGCAGGCAGTTCCAAGGGCTAGGCCCCGCGCGGTGCGAAAAGTATCACGGAAGCGCCTGCGAGGCACACCATTGCGCCGATCAGATCCCACCGGTCCGGCCGAATACCTTCGGCCAGCCACAGCCAGCAAAGCGAAGCGGCTATGTAGATGCCGCCATAGGCCGCATAGGTGCGGCCCGCCGCATCGCTGTCCACAAGCGTCAGGAACCATGCGAACAGGATGAGCGAGGCGATGCCGGGCACCAACCACAGCGCCGACTTGTCCAGCCGCCACCATGCCCAGAACGCGAAGCATCCGGCGATCTCGGCAAGTGCGGCGGCAGTGTAGAGAACATAGGTCATGGCGGGCTCCGGCGGCAACCTCACCCTATTCGCCGCAATCCGCACTGTTTACAAGCGGCGAGCCTTGCCGCCGGCTTATTTTCCGTCGGAAACCCTGCGGTTACGGCTGGCTCCGGGTTTCGACTTGGACCCGTTTGCCGGCTTGTCCTGCGCAACCGGCTTGCCATGCGCCATCTCGTGCATCTCCAGCGTCTTTTCACATTTGGAGATGTAGTCGCGCGTCATTGGCAGCACGTCGTTCTTGCGCGTCAACTGGACCTGGAAATTGACCAGGTCCTGCCACCGGAACGAGGCTTCCGATCCGCAAAGATAGAACTCCCACATGCGGCAGAACCGTTCGTCGTAGATTTCCTTGACCTTGTCGCGGTTGGCCAGGAACCGTTCGCGCCAGTGCTTCAGCGTCTCGGCGTAGTGCAGGCGCAGGATTTCGATGTCGGTTACAGCAAGCCCCGATTTTTCGATGGCCGGCATCATTTCCGAGAGCGCTGGAATGTAGCCGCCCGGGAAAATGTGCTTGCGAATGAAGGCGTTGGTGGTTGTCGGCGGCGCGGTGCGGCCAATGGTGTGCAGGAGCATCACCCCGTCCGGCTTCAAAAGGGTCGCGCATTTGTCGAAGAAGGTCTGGTACTGGTTGATGCCGACATGCTCGAACATGCCGACGGAGACGATGCGGTCGAATCGCTCGGACAAATCGCGATAGTCGCGGATTTCGAAGTGCACATGGCGGTCGAGCCCCGCCGCCTGTGCCCGTTCCGTCGCCACCTGATGCTGCTCGTGGGAGAGCGTGACGCCGAGCACCTCGGTTTCGAAGGTCTTGGCGATGTAGAGCCCCAGCCCGCCCCAGCCGCAGCCGATGTCCAGCACGCTCTGGCCGGGCTTGATGCGCAGTTTCGCGGCGATATGGCGCTTCTTGGCCAGTTGCGCCTCTTCCAGCGTCATGTCCGGCCGCTCGAAATAGGCGCAGGAATACTGCATGTCGTCGTCGAGGAAGAGTTTGTAGAGCGCGCCCGAAAGGTCGTAGTGGTGCTCGACGTTTTTCTTCGAGCGCCGGGTCGTGTTGAGCTGTTGCAGCGGCCGAAACGCCAGCCGCGCCGAATTAAGCAGCTTGCCCCAGCTTGAATCGGTCCACGATATGCCGAGGTTCTTGTAGATCAGGTGAAGGAAGCTCAATACGTCGCCTTCGACGAAGTCGAGTTCCTGTTCCATGAAGGCTTCGGGGATGGCAAGCGACGGGTGCAGCGCAATCGCACGCTCGGCTCGCTTGGTGTGGATGACCATGTGCACCTTGTCGCCGGTGCCGTCGCCATAGGTTCTGGTGGCGCCGTTCGGTCCTGTGACCGTCAGATTGCCGGTGTGGATGGCCTTGTCGATAATCCGTTGCAAAAAAATATTCATTGCTCGCCCTCGATCAGACAGCGCTCATTCTGATCTTGCTAAAAAGCGAACGATTTGAAAAGTTCTTTCCTGGCATAAAAAACCCGGGCACGGGGCCCGGGTTCTTGGTCCAGATGTTCAGGGCTGAACTAAATCAGGCTTCCTCGCCCTCGAACTCGGCGTTCGGGTCGAAGAAATTCTCCGGACGGGCGTTGTCGTTGATGTCGTCGCCGTAGATCGCCTCGGCGGTGGTCAGCTCTTCGCCCTGTGCCTGCCGTTCGGCTTCGTCAGCGGAACGTGCGATGTTGAGGGTGATGGTGACCTCGACTTCCGGGTGCAGCGAAATCGCGACGTTGGTCAGGCCGATGGTCTTGATCGGGTGGTTGAGTTCCACCTGGTTGCGGGCAACGGTAAAGCCCTCGGCGGTCAGGATGTCGGCGATGTCGCGGGTCGAGACCGAACCGTAAAGCAGGCCGGTTTCGCCAGCCGAGCGCACGATCACGAAGTTCTTGCCGTCGAGCTTTTCGGAAACCGACTGGGCTTCCGACTTGCGCTCAAGGTTGCGGGCCTCAAGCTGCGCGCGCTGGCCTTCGAACTTCTTCTTGTTGGCTTCGTTGGCGCGCAGGGCCTTGCCCTTGGGCAGAAGGAAATTGCGGGCAAAACCGTCCTTGACCTTGACGGTGTCGCCCATCTGGCCGAGGCGCGAGACGCGTTCGAGAAGGATGACTTCCATGTTCTTGTCCTTTCATGCCCAAAAAGGGCGGAAACGAATAGGAAAGGCAGGAAGCTTTGGCGCGCTGTCGCGCCTTTTTCGCTGTCCTGCCCGATTGCGGCAGTTAGAGGCGGCAAAACCGTCTCAACTCGGGATTTTTTGAATTTCCAGCCGTGCCCGTCACGGTGGAAAGAAGCGGGCGGAGGACCGCCCGCTCCGGAGAGTTTTAGCGTACCACGTAGGGCAGCAGGCCGAGGAAGCGGGCGCGCTTGATCGCCTGGGCGAGTTCACGCTGCTTCTTCTGGCTGACGGCGGTGATGCGCGAAGGCACGATCTTGCCGCGCTCGGAAATGTAGCGCTGCAAAAGACGCACGTCCTTGTAGTCGATCTTGGGCGCATTGGCGCCGGAGAACGGGCAGGTCTTGCGGCGGCGATGGAAGGGGCGCCGGGTCGGGATCTGGTTGATGTCGACCATTATTCTGCACCTCCTTCAAAGCTGCGCGGGGCGCGCGGAGCACGCTCGCCGCCACCATCGCGGTCGAACGAACGGGCCGGGCGGTCGCCACGGTCACGATCGCCGAAGCCGCGCGACGGACGGTCGCCGCGGTCGCCGAAGCTGCCGCGCTCGGAACGCTCTTCGCGCTTCTGCATCATCGCCGAAACGCCTTCTTCGTGCTTCTCGACCTTTACGGTCATGAAGCGCAGAACGTCTTCGGACAGACCCATCTGACGCTCCATTTCGTTGAGCGCTGCCGGAGGGCAGGTGAGGTCCATAAGCGTGTAGTATGCCTTCCGGTTCTTCTTGACCCGGTAGGTGAGGGACTTCAGTCCCCAGTTCTCGACCCGACCAATCGAGCCGCCGCCTGCGGTGATGACGCCCTTGAAACGTTCAACGAGCTCATCGACCTGCTGCTGCGACAGATCCTGCCGGGCAAGAAACACATGTTCGTAAAGAGCCATTTGTCTTGCCTTTCTTCGTTTCTCTCCCGGACCCCGGCGGCTAAAGCCTCTGCAACTTCTCTTGACCCGTTGAAGCGGGGAAGAAAGGAGCATTTCGAGACGGTCGAGAGCGGAGACACGGGAGGCAAAAGCGCTTCTGGCTTCCTGACGCAGGTTCAAATAAACCTACGGCCCTCCGTTCAGCCCCCAGCCAGGACCGGCAGATTGCGGGCGTCTATACAGGAAACTGGCCGGATGACAAGCCTCGGACGCCGATCTTGGCCCGTCAGGTCCGAATTCTCAGGCATGTCAGTCTAAAGAAGGGGTTCCGAAGGAGCAAACGGGCCTGTTCCAACATTGCCCGCCTGCATCGTCGCTCTGTAAGGTATCGGCGCTGTCCGGCTCTCCGCAAGAGGTTGCGCAGGGCGGCATTTGCGATCCGCAGTGCAGGCCAGATTTGATCTGGAACGGCACGCACCGATACCGATGGAATGACTGAAATGACCCCCTTCACCTTCGCAACAACGCCTTTCGTCGTTTTCGAGGCTGGTGCGTCGAAGCGCCTCGGCAAGCTTGCGGGCATGAAGCTTGGCGCGCGCGTGCTGCTCGTCACCGATCCTGGCCTGCGCAAGCTGGGCCTTTGCGATAACGCCATACGTTCGCTGGAAGGGGAGGGTGCGAAAGTAACCGTTTTCGACACGGTCGAGGCCGATCCATCGCTGGCGACGCTCAACAAGGCGGTCGAGGCAGGCCGCGCGGCGTCTATCACGGGCGTCGTCGGCTTCGGCGGCGGATCATCGCTCGACGTCGCCAAGCTCACGGCATTGCTCGTCGGTTCGGGCGAGGCGCTCGATGAAGCCTGGGGCGTTGCCAATGCCAAGGGGCCGCGCCTGCCGCTGGCGCTTGTCCCCACCACCGCCGGCACTGGCTCCGAAGTCACGCCCGTCTCCATCATCACCGTGGGCGAGGAAGAAAAGCGGGGTGTGTCGTCACCGGTCATCCTGCCGGATATCGCGGTGCTGGACGCTGAACTGACGCTCGGCCTGCCGCCGGCGATCACTGCTGCAACGGGCGTTGACGCCATGGTGCATGCGATCGAATCCTACGCTTCGACCAATGCCAACAACAACCCGCTGTCGAAGATGCTGGCCCGGCAGGCGCTGCAATTGCTGGGCGCAAACATCGAAACCGCCGTCAACAATGGCAAGGATATCGCCGCCCGCGACGCCATGCTCCTGGGGTCGATGCTGGCCGGGCAGGCCTTCGCCAACTCGCCGGTCGCTGCCGTGCATGCGCTGGCCTATCCCATCGGCGGCACGTTTCATGTGCCGCACGGCCTGTCGAACGCGCTCGTCCTGCCGCATGTGCTGCGCTTCAATGCACCGCAGGCGGCCCATCTTTATGCCGAGATCGCGGCCGATGCGTTCCCGAAACTGGATGCAGGCGAGGGTGCGCAGGGGTGCTGCGCCGCCTTCATCGAGGAACTGGCGGCATTGTCGAAGCGGCTTGGCCTGCCGGCGCGCCTGCGCGATGTCGGCATCGGCGAAGAACATCTCGCCAAAATGGCGTCGGATGCCATGAAGCAGACCAGGCTACTGGTCAACAATCCGCGTCCGCTTGCCGAGGCCGACGCGCTGACGATCTACAAGGCGGCGTGGTGAGGCCATGAGCGAACGCACGCCACCTTCCACGCGCGACGCCTACAAGGTGTTCCGCACCATCCCGACCCGCTGGCTCGACAACGACGTCTACGGCCACATGAACAACTCTGTTCACTACACGCTGTTCGACACGACGGTGAATTGCTGGCTGATCGAAAACGGTCTGCTCGACATTCACGGCGGCGATCGCATCGGTCTGGTGGTCGAAACCGGCTGCCGCTACTTCGCGGAAATGGGCTATCCGGACACGATCATTTCGGGTCTGCGGGTGGGAAAGCTCGGCTCGTCGTCGGTGCGTTACGAGATCGCCCTGTTTCGCAATGACGATCAACGTGCGGCAGCCGAGGGCTTTTTCGTCCACGTTTATGTGGATCGCACGACGCGGCGGCCGAACCCTATTGGCGACAGGCTGCGCGCAGCGCTGGGGCAGATTATCTAGCCTTTGGAAGCCTTCAGGATCATGCGGCCGATGGCCAGCACCATGTAGCCACCGAAGAAGGCTGCAAGCGACCAGCCGAAACCGGATGGTCCCGCCAGATCCATGCCGATGCCGATGGCCTGCGGCCCAAGCACCATGCCGATGCCGTAGCACAGGACGAAAGCGGCGTTGGCTGAGGCAAGTTCATGGCCGGACAATTGCGAGCCGAGATGGGCAAGGCCGACCGTATAGAGCGCTGCCACGACCCCACCCCAGACGAACAGCAGGCCCGCCATCAGGTGCCAGTTTTGCGCAAACAGCGGCATGAACACGGTTCCGAGCAAGCCGACAGTCGCGCACAGGAGCAGGATGTAACGGCGGTCCCGGACCCTGTCGCTGATCATGCCGATCGGGATTTGCAAAAGCACGTTGCCAAGACCGATCATGGTTAGAAGCAGCGCTGCGTCCGCTTCCGAATAACCGATACGGTTGCCGTAGACTGGAAACAGCGCAAAGCCGCCGGTTTCGACCGCGCCGAACACCAGCACGGCCGCCGTCGCGGTCGGCACCAGCCAGATGTAGCGCAGAAAGCCGGCATGGTCCTCGTGCGGCGAGATGACGGGGCTTTCGTTGCGTGCTGCCAGAACCGGGATCGCCGCCAGCGTGACCAGCACGATGGTGACGCCAAAGGGCATGAAGCCGGTGCTGCCGAGTTGTGCGAAAAGCCACGGACCCGCGGCAAAACCCAGCGACAAGACGGTTGCATAGATGCCGAGCACGAGGCCGCGCCGATGAGGTGGGGCAGACGTGCTGATCCAGAATTCCGACAGGATGAACAGGATGGTGAGCGCCAGATGCAGCATCGCGCGCAGCGGAAACCACATCCAGAATGCCGGCGCGAAATGAAACCCGACAAACGAGAGTGCTCCGATCGCGATCATCGCCAGCATCGTCCAGGCAACGCCGAAGCGTGTCGCCAGCGGCGTTGCAAGCGGTGCGGCGGCAATGGAGGCGACACCCGCGACTGCCGTGTTGAGGCCGATCATCGTGGCGGAGTGGCCGCGTGTTTCGAGAATGACGCTGAGCAGTGGCATGCCGAGGCCGATGGCGATGCCAACCACGCTGATCGAGGAAATGGCCGCGATCATCGGCAGCCAGTGAACGCGCTCCTCGGCCTGGGTCTCAGAATCGGCCGTCATTGCATGGCCATCCGTTCGGCACTGACCTGTCCGAAAACCAGCCGCGCCCGCCTGCTGGAGCAGGTGCGACCTTCGGGGCAGCAAGGGGTGTTTTGAACCACCAAGGCAGGAAATCCGTACTGGAACTGATTAAAGGAAATCGCGGATGAAACGGTTGTGCTGCATGCGATAAAACGGCACCGGCCCGCCGGGTCGCAACAGGGGGTCGTCGGCGAGCCGCTTTTCTATCTCGCCCAGTATGGTGCGGGTAATTGTCGGGACGTCGGTTTCCTTGGCCTCGGCAAGCGGCAGCCAGACCAGTTCTTCAAGCTCGTTGGTTGGCCCGCCGTCAGGCAGTTCCACCGCCACGTCGCTGCGCCAGGCCGCGAGAAAGCGCGTATCGAAGCGCCTGACGCGCCCTGGAGGTGTTATCGCGCGGGCAACGAAACGCACGCTCGCAAGCGATGGCCGAACGCCGTGCGTGACGAACCCTTGCCAGTCGTGCTTGCTGCTGACGAAAGCACCCTTGGTGCCGATCAGCAGGCCCGCTTCCTCGTAAGTCTCGCGGATAGCCGAAAGCGCGATGGCCCGTGCGCGCACCGTACTGGTGCGGCCGGCCCGTGCCGTCAGCTTGGCTTCTTCTGCCGGGTGGAGGGCCGAAGCGACATCAACGCGGCTGTCGGCCGGATCGGTGCGGCCGCCGGGAAACACGAATTTTCCGGGCATGAAGGCGTGGTTGGCGTGACGGCGGCCCATCAGCACCAGCACATCATTTCCCTTGCGGTCGAGCAGAAGCAGTGTCGCTGCGTCGCGCGGGCGCAGCGGGGCAGCCTTGACTTCCATTTCGGCGCTTTCGACCTTGTCGACTTCCGCCCGTGTCAATCCATGCATGTATTCGACCTAGCGGAAACTTGACCGGCATGAAAGAGGCGATCGCCGGTGCACCATTGCGCCAAGCCGGCAATTTTTGCCGGCCGACGGTGCCCTAAAGCTCCGGATGGGTTTCCAGCTGATCGTCCTCACCGCCGAAGCCGTGCATATAGTTCGCCCATTGCAGGCCGATGACAGCGCCCTTGATGGGCTGCAGCAGGCCGAGCGCCATGATCAGCGTCAGCGGCACCCACACCGCAAGATGCTGCCACATCGACCAGGTCGAGGTCATCTCGATGGCCATGAAGCCACCCAGCACGACGTGGCCGACAACGACGATAACCAGATAGGCAGGAAGATCGTCCGAACGGTGATGGTGAAGATCCTCGCCGCACACGTCGCATTTTTCGACCGGCTTGATGAAGGCGCGGAACAGCTTGCCTTCCCCGCAATGCGGGCAGCGGCCGAGAAAACCGCGCCTCATCGCCGCCCACAAGGGCCGTGCCTGCCTGCCGGACTGGTACTCGCCGCCGAAAACCTGTTGTTCCATCATCGTCTCCTGCCGCGCGGGCCCGGTCGATTCTGCGAGGCGCGGGCGCGGCCCTTCGCCTTGTGGAACGAACGCCTGGAGCCCGGCAGCGGTTTTGGTTCGGTCAGCATCTCGAAGCGCATCGCCCCCGCCAGGGGAGCCACTTCCACGAGACGGACCTCGACCCGGTCCGCAAGCTGATAGCCTTTTCCGCTGCGCTCTCCGAAAAGCGAACGCGCCGTTTCGTCGTATATATAGTAGTCGCCACCCAAGGATGACACCGGGATAAAGCCATCTGCGCCGTACTGCGGCAATTGGACAAATAGTCCCGATTTGGTGACGCCGGAAATGCGCGCGTCGAAGCGGTCGTCAACGCGTTCGGCAAGGTAGGCCGCGATCAACCGATCAACCGTATCGCGCTCGGCCGCCATGGCGCGGCGCTCGCTGGCCGAGATCAGCACCGAGATTTCCTCCAGCCGCGCCTCTTCGTCACGCGTCAGCCCGCCTTCGCCGAGGCTGAGCGCGGCAATCAGCGCCCGGTGGACGATGAGGTCCGCATAGCGGCGGATCGGCGATGTGAAATGGGCATAGCGCCTGAGGTTCAGGCCAAAATGGCCGATATTGGTCGGTGAGTATTCGGCCTGGCTCTGCGAGCGCAACACGACTTCGTTGACCAGCGCCTCGTTATCTGCGCCGCGAACGCGCTCCAGTATGCCGTTGAACTGCGAAGGCCGCATCTGCGCGCCGCGCGCCAGCGAGAGGCTGAGCGTTTGCAGGAATTCGCGCAGCGATTCCTGCTTGGCCAGCGATGGCGCGTCGTGAACGCGGTAGATCAGCGCCTGCTTCTTGCCTTCCAGCGTTTCGGCCGCGGCCACATTGGCCTGGATCATGAATTCTTCGATCAATTTGTGCGCGTCGAGGCGCTCCGGCACCACGACCTTGTCGACGGTGCCGTCCTCCTTGAGCAGGATCTTGCGTTCGGGCAGGTCGAGTTCGAGCGGTTCACGCGCATTTCGGCCCCGCTTGAGCACCGCATAAGCGTCCCAAAGCGGCTTCAGCACCGTCTCGAGGATCGGGCCGGTCTTGTCGTCCGGCGCACCGTCGATGGCCGCTTGCGCCTGCGGATAGGCAAGCTTGGCAGCCGATTTCATAAGGATGCGCTGGAAGGAATGCCTGATCTTGCGGCCATCGGCCGAAAAGGTCATGCGAACGGCAATCGCCGGCTTGTCCTCGCCTTCGCGCAGCGAGCACAAATTGTTGGAGATGCGCTCCGGCAGCATCGGCACGACGCGGTCGGGGAAATAGACCGAGTTGCCGCGCTTCAGCGCTTCGCGGTCGAGTGCGGAATTGGGCCGTACATAGGCCGACACATCTGCAATGGCGACGGTGACGATAACGCCGCCGACGTTCTTCTCGTCGCCGTCCGGTTCGGCAAACACGGCGTCGTCATGGTCCTTGGCATCGGCCGGGTCGATGGTGATCAGCGGCAGGCTGCGCCAGTCTTCACGGCTGCCGAGTGTCACCGGCTTCAATGCCTCGGCTTCGGCAATCACGTCTTGCGGGAAGATGTGGGGAATGTCGTGCGCGTGGATGGCGATCATCGAGACCGCCTTTTCGCTGGTCAGCGAACCCAGCACGGAAATCACCTTGGCGCGGGGCAGTCCGTAGCGGTTGGCCCGCGCCGGTTCGACCTCGACCAGGTCGCCGTTCTTGGCGCCGTTCTGGAATTCCTTGTCGACGATCAGTTCCGGTTGGCGGCGCTCGACCGGCTCGATGCGGAAGCTGCCATCCGAGAGCACGCGAAAGGCACCGAGCACGGCGTCGTTGCGCTTCTCGAAAATCTTCATCACCCGCGCCGTGTAGGCCGGGCCGGAAGGATCGTCGGTCGCAAAGGTCTTGGCCAGCACACGGTCGCCTATGCCGGGCGCCACACCGCCGCGCGAGATGCGGATCGCCACCACGGAAGGGTTGCCGTTAACGGAAAGCTCCGTCGGGTGCGCCAGCAGAACCCCGTCGCCATCGCGCCCATAAATATCGAGCACCGCAACGTGCGGCACCGCCCCGGCGCGGGTGAGTCGCTTGCGTTCCTTGGTCAGCAGACCTTCGTCGGCCAGGTCGCGCAACAAATCCTTCAGCCAGATGCGGTCGTCGCCGCGCAGCGAAAACGCCTTGGCGATGTCGCGCTTGCCGGTCCGATCCGGGTTCTCCGCGATGTAGCGCAGGATTTCGTCGCGCGAGGGCCGGTAGGCGTCCTTGTCACCCGTCTTGGGGCGGGTGTCGGCTGTTCGCGGATCGCCATGGCTTCGTCCCGAGATCCTGCGCGCCACGCTGCCTATTCCTTCTTTTTCGCCGCCGTTTTCTTTGCAGCCGTTTTCTTAGCCGCCGGCTTGCCGTTGCCCGCCGCCTTGCGGAACGGCTTCTTGCCGCCCCCGCCCTTGGCTTCCTTTTCGGCTATCAGCGCCAGCGCCTCGTCCATGGTGACGGTTTGCGGGTCCTTGCCCTTCGGCAGCGTCGCATTGACCTTGCCGAAATTGACGTAAGGCCCGTATTTGCCGTCGCGCACGACGATCTTGCCGCCGCCGTCCGGGTGGTCCCCGAGTTCCTTGAGCGCTGCCGGCGTGCCGCCATTGCGACCGCCTTTGCCCTTGGACTGCTTTTCCGCGATCACGGTAACGGCGCGGTTGAGGCCGATTGAGAACACGTCCTCGATCGAGTCGAGATTGGCATAGGTGCCGTCATGCAGCACAAACGGCCCATAGCGGCCAAGGCCGGCGGAAATCATCTTGCCGGTTTCCGGATGCTTGCCGACATCGCGCGGCAGTCCAAGCAGCGCCAGCGCCTTTTCGTGGTCGATGGTCGCCACGCTCCAGCCTTTCGGCAGGCTTGAACGCTTGGCTTCCTTGCCGTCGCCACGCTGCACATAGGGGCCGAAACGGCCGGAGCGCAGGGTAATTTCCTCGGCGGTGTACGGGTCCTTGCCGAGAACCTTGGTGCCGTCATCGGCAGCGCCGTTCTCGCCATTGCCGTTGCCGTTTTCGCCGAGCTGGCGCGTATAGCCGCATTCGGGATAGTTCGAGCAGCCTACGAACGCGCCGTACTTGCCGAGCTTCAGCGACAGGTTGCCGCTGCCGCATTTCGGGCAGATGCGTGGGTTGGAGCCGTCTTCGCGCGCCGGGAACACCAGCGGGGCCAGCTCTTCGTTCAGCGCATCGAGAACGTCGGTAACGCGCAGTTCCTTGATGTCGTCGACGGAGGTCGAGAAGTCTTTCCAGAAGTCGCGCAGCACGTCCTTCCAGGCGAGCTTGCCGTCGGAAATCTCGTCGAGTTTTTCCTCGAGCGATGCCGTGAAGTCGTATTCGACGTATCTCTCGAAGAAGCTTTCCAGGAACGCCGTCACCAGGCGGCCCTTGGCTTCCGGTACCAGCCGGCGCTTGTCGATGACGACGTATTCGCGGTCTTCCAGTGTCTTCAGCGTTGCCGCATAGGTCGAGGGGCGGCCGATGCCGAGCTCTTCCAGCTTCTTGATGAGCGACGCTTCCGAGTAGCGCGGCGGCGGCTCGGTCGTGTGCTGAGTCGCGTTGATCGCCTCGCGGGCCATCTGCTCGCCGGAGCGGATTTCGGGCAGGCGACGGTTTTCCTCGTCTTCGGAATCTTCGTCGCGATGGTCGGTATAGGCCGCGATGAAGCCGTCGAAGCGGATCACCGAGCCGACAGCGCGCAGGCCGGCGGTGCGCTGGCCGTTGACGGCCTCGATCTCGACCGTCGTGCGTTCGATTTCGGCCGGGTTCATCTGGCTGGCGATGGCGCGCTTCCAGACGAGATCGTAAAGGCGGAACTGATCGGCATCGAGATACTGCCTGACCGACGCCGGCGTGCGGAAGAAGTCGGTCGGGCGGATCGCTTCGTGCGCTTCCTGCGCGTTCTTGGCCTTTGCGGAATAGTAGCGCGGCTTTTCGGGCAGGTACTTGTCGCCGAACTCCTTGCCGATGGCGGCGCGGGCTGCCGAAATCGCCTCGGGTGCCATCTGCACGCCGTCGGTTCGCATATAGGTGATGAGACCGGCAGTCTCTCCGCCGATGTCCATGCCTTCATAAAGCTTCTGCGCCACCTGCATGGTGCGGTTGGCCGAAAAGCCAAGGCGCGAAGAGGCGGCCTGCTGCAAGGTAGACGTGGTGAAGGGCGGGGCAGGGTTGCGCTTGGTGGGCTTTGCTTCGACCGACAGGGCACGGAACGTCGCGCCGTCCAGCATCGCCTTGATGCCGTCGGCCTGCTCCTTGTTCTTGATGTCGAGCTTTTGCAGCTTCTTGCCTTCGTAGGCGGTCAGCCGTGCCTCGAAACTCTCCTTGCGAGGCGTGCCGAGAATTGCGGCGATCTGCCAGTATTCCTCGCGCACAAAGCGTTCGATCTCCGACTCACGCTCACAGACGAGACGCAGTGCAACAGACTGCACGCGTCCGGCCGAGCGTGCGCCTGGCAGCTTGCGCCACAGAACCGGCGACAGCGTGAAGCCGACGAGATAGTCGAGCGCGCGCCGGGCCAGGTAGGCATCGACCAGCGGCGCGTCGATCTGGCGCGGATTTGCCATCGCGTCGAGCACGGAATTCTTGGTGATGGCGTTGAAGACGACGCGGCTGACCGGCTTGTCCTTCAACACGCGCTTTTGCTTCAAAACCTCGAGCACGTGCCACGAAATCGCCTCGCCCTCACGATCCGGATCGGTGGCGAGGATCAGGCCGTCTGCGTCCTTGACCGCCTTGGCGATATCGGCAAGCCGCTTGCCTGACGCGGTATCGACCGACCAGGACATGGAGAAGTCTTCATCCGGGCGGACCGAGCCGTCCTTGGCCGGCAGGTCGCGGACATGGCCGAACGAGGCCAGAACCTTGTAGTTCCGCCCCAGATATTTGTTGATTGTTTTCGCTTTGGCCGGCGATTCGACGACGACGACGTCCATTTCTGCCTGTATTTTTCTTGGTGGGGCGGAAGGGAATATGCCGCCACGACACATTTCTTTAAATCGTCCGTCAAATGGCCGTGCTTTTCGGTTCGGTCAAGGGTCATCCCTTAATTTGACCTATATACAACCAAAAGTTGTATAAAAAGAAACATTTGCAATTTAAGATAAGCGATCTAGACTTACCCCACACTCGAAAGGGGCAAATCACTCTCGGGTAGATTGATCTGAATTCGATCGTGCGGTGATGTCGCGCGGCCGGAAAAGGAACTGTTTTCTTGATGCGGCACACTTATACGAGACGGCGCACGGAAACGCTCGATTACATGCAGTCGATGCTCGGCCAGTTGCGCACGATGGCGGAAGCCGAGCGCTGTGACATGCTCGCCTACCTGATCGAGATGGCCTATGTCGAAGCAAGCGACATCATTCGCGGCGAGCGCCCCGCGCGGGTCCAGCAGGATGGTCGCAAGGGCGTTGCATGAAAACGGCTCCGGCCGCCTTTGCGCCCGGAGCCTCAGGTCGAATAGTGAGACCGAATATCAATCCGGCTTGGCGATGTGCCAGACGCCGCCGACGCCGTCGCCGGTCACGTCACCCGCCTTCTGGTCCTTGATGAAGGTGTAGACCGGCTTGCCTTCGTAGGCCCACATCTTGGTGCCGTCGGTGCGGTCGACGAGCGACCATTCGCCTTCGGCCTTGGCGTCGGCCTCTGCCTTCAGGGGCGGCCAGTTGGTGGCGCATTTGTCGTAGCAGTTGGTCTTGCCGGCTTCGTCCTTGTCATAGGTGTAGAGCGTCATGCCCTTGGCATCGGTGAAGATCTTGCTGCCGCCGGCATCGGCTTCCATCCATGCCTGTGCCGCAAAACCTGATGCCGTGCTGAGCAAGAGCGCGGCCAGTCCGACTGTGATCGCCTTCATGTTTCATCTCCCTGGGATCGCTTGAAAGGGTCAATGAGACGCCAGAAGTTGTGCGCCTCGTTACAGGAACGCACCCAAGCCTCACTTTCTTCCCGGGTAGCGGCGACTTGCCACGCAACTGTGACTGGAAGACCGTTCCGCCTGCCGCTATGTGAAGGCCTGCAAGCTGGAACGGCGACATGGCTTTGGACATCGGTTACGTCAGTGCGGTCGGGGCAGG
Source organism: Mesorhizobium sp. FG116 (assembly GCF_057809835.1). Classification (NCBI taxonomy): domain Bacteria; kingdom Pseudomonadati; phylum Pseudomonadota; class Alphaproteobacteria; order Hyphomicrobiales; family Phyllobacteriaceae; genus Mesorhizobium; species Mesorhizobium sp. FG116. The sequence continues at coordinate 53,466 of NZ_JBMDKS010000013.1, read as the reverse complement.
GGCGCTTTCGTTCCTGTCGCCTTGCGTGCTGCCACTTGTCCCGCCCTATCTCTGCTATATGGCCGGTGTCTCGGTCGATGACTTTCGCGGCAATGCCGGTGCGGCTGCCAAGGCCGGTGCGCGCGGCGCGCTGATTGCGGCATCCGTCGCTTTCGTCCTCGGCTTCTCGACCGTATTCGTGGCGCTCGGCGCCGGCGCATCGAGCATCGGTCGCCTGTTGCGCGTTTGGCAGGAGCCGCTGGCGATGGCGGCCGGTGTACTCATCATCATAATGGGCCTGAACTTCCTCGGCGTCCTGCGCATTCCGCTCCTGTCCCGCGAAGCCCGCTTCCAGAGCGAAGGCAAGCCCGCAAGCCTCCTCGCGGCCTATGTCATGGGCCTTGCGTTTGCCTTCGGCTGGACGCCTTGTATCGGCCCGGTGCTGGGGCCTATCCTGACCCTTGCCGGCGGGCGCGAGACGGTCGGCGAGGGCGCGCTGCTGTTGGCGGCCTATTCGCTCGGCCTCGGCATTCCGTTCCTGATCGCCGCCCTGTTTTCGGGCGCATTCATGCGTTTCCTCGGCAAATTCCGCGTTCATCTCGGCCGCGTCGAAAAGGCCATCGGCGCGCTGCTCGTTGTCGCCGGAGTGTTCTTCCTCACTGGCGGCGTACAGGCGGTATCCTACTGGCTGCTCGAGAATTTCCCGGTGCTGGGAAGGCTTGGCTAAAGCACCTGGACCCGCTGAATAAGAGTCAGCCGCTTCGCGATCCTCACCCGAATTTAACCGCATTGGTGCAGCAAGGCGGCGGTGCTACATAGCGCTGATCCGTGCAATTCATTTCCCGGTTATCATCCATGAGCCAACGTACCTGCCTGTCGATCATCCTTGCCGCCGGCGAGGGCACGCGCATGAAAAGCGCTGTCCCGAAGGTGCTGCACAAGATTGCCGGCCTGCCGATGGTCGCGCATGTGGTGAGGGCTGCGCAAACGGCGGGTGCAGGCAATCTCGCGCTGGTGATCGGCCATGGCGCGGACCAGATGCGCGATGCGGCGGCAAAGTTCGCACCGAAAGCCGAAACCTTCGTGCAGGAAAAGCGCCTCGGCACGGCCCACGCCGTGCTGGCTGCCCGCGCGGCAATCGAACGCGGCCACGATGATATCCTCGTCATGTTTGGCGATACGCCGCTGATTGATCCCGGCGCGCTGACCGTCGCCCGCTTGAAGCTTGCCGAAGGTGCCGCGGTGGTTGTCATCGGATTCCGCACCGACAACCCGACCGGCTACGGCAGGTTGATCGAGAAGGGCGGCAAGCTCATAGCCATTCGCGAGGAAAAGGATGCGAGTGCCGAAGAGCGCGCCATTACCTTCTGCAATGGCGGCTTGATGGCGATTGCCGGCAAGCACGCACTGGGGTTGCTGGATACTGTCGGCAATGCCAACGCCAAGGGTGAATATTACCTCACCGACATCGTTGAAATCGCCAGCCAGCGCGGCCTCGATGTCGTCGCCACCGAGGCGACCTTTGAAAATGCACTGGGCATCAACAACCGCGCCGAACTGGCTGCGGCAGAAGCCATCTGGCAAAAGCGCCGTCGCCATGAGGCCATGCTTTCCGGTGTCGCGTTGATCGCACCCGAGACGGTGTATTTCTCTCACGACACAGAAATCGGCGCGGATACGGTGGTCGAGCCCAATGTCTGGTTCGGTCCGGGCGTCACCGTCGAGGGCGGCGCGACCATCCACGCGTTCAGCCATCTGGAAGGCGCTAAGGTCGCGTCGGGCTGTGAAGTCGGCCCGTTCGCCCGTCTGCGGCCCGGTGCCGATCTCAAGATCAAGGCCAAGGTCGGCAATTTCTGCGAGGTCAAGAAGGCCGTGGTAGAGAAGGGCGCGAAGGTCAACCACCTCACCTATATCGGCGACGCGGTGATCGGCGCGGGCGCGAACATTGGTGCCGGCACCATCACCTGCAACTATGACGGCTATTCGAAATTCCTCACAGAAATTGGCGAAAACGCCTTCATCGGTTCGAATTCCTCGCTGGTTGCCCCGGTTTCGATCGGCAACGGCGCTTATGTTGCCTCCGGCAGCGTCATCACCGAAAACGTCCCCGACGATGCGCTGGCGTTTGGCCGCGCCCGCCAGAAGACGATGCCCGGTAAGGCAAAGGAATTGCGCGCCCGCCGCGCCGAAGCTGCGAAAAAGTAAGCAATTCTGCTAACTGGATTGCAACGCCAATCTGGAAACATGATGTGCTGCGGCAATCCAGGTGATTGCTACGTGGCGAAACGCAATGTGATTTTCTCGGATGAACTGCGCTTCCTAAACAGCGCACATCGAATATCGGGTCAGGGGCAAGGCAAATGTGCGGGATTGTAGCGATTGTTGGCCATTCGCCGGTGGCGCCGCTGATCGTCGATGCGCTGAAGCGCCTTGAGTATCGCGGCTACGATTCGGCTGGCGTCGCCACCATCGAGCGCGGCGAGTTGTCCCGCCGCCGGGCCGAGGGCAAGCTGGTCAACCTGGAAACCCGGCTGAAGAATGAGCCGCTGTCCGGCACCATCGGCATCGGTCACACCCGTTGGGCTACTCATGGCGTGCCGAACGAAACCAATGCGCATCCGCATTTCTCCAACGGCGTGGCCATCGTCCACAACGGCATCATCGAGAATTTCGCCGAACTGCGCACCGAGCTGATTGCAGACGGCTACCAGTTTTCTTCGCAGACCGACACCGAGGTCGTCGCCCATCTGGTCTCGCGCGAAATGGCGCGCGGCGCCAAGCCGGTGGAAGCGGCCCACAATGCCTTGAAGCGCCTGCAGGGCGCTTTCGCGCTCGCCATCATGTTCAAGGGCGATGAAGACCTGATCGTCGGCGCCCGCAACGGCCCGCCGCTCGCCGTTGGCCACGGCCAGGGTGAGATGTTCCTGGGCTCCGATGCCATCGCACTTGCCCCTTTCACCAATTCCATCACCTATCTGGAGGATGGCGACTGGGCGGTGGTGCGTCGCAACGACGTGTCGATCTTCGACATGGAAGGCAAGGCGGTCGAACGCAAGCGCCAGCAGTCGCTTGGCACCTCCTATCTGGTCGACAAGGGGAACCACCGCCATTTCATGGAAAAGGAAATCCATGAACAGCCGGAGGTGATTTCGCACACGCTGGCGAACTATCTCGACTTCACCAACGGCGCGACAAAGCCGCTGGACCTGCCGTTCGACTTTGCCAAGATCAATCGCCTCGCCATCTCGGCTTGCGGCACGGCCTATCTGGCGGGCCTGATCGGTAAGTACTGGTTTGAGCGTTACGCCCGCCTGCCGGTCGATATCGATATCGCCTCGGAGTTTCGTTATCGCGAAATGCCGCTGTCGTCCGGGGACGCCGCGCTCTTCATCTCGCAGTCGGGCGAGACCGCCGATACGCTGGCCTCGCTGCGCTACTGCCGCCAGGCGGGCATGAAGATCGGCGCGGTCGTCAACGTGCGCGAATCGACCATTGCCCGCGAGGCCGACGTAACCTTGCCGACGCTGGCGGGTCCGGAAATCGGCGTTGCGTCCACCAAGGCGTTCACTTGCCAGCTGTCGGTCATGGCGTCGCTTGCGGTGCATGCTGCCGCCACCCGTGGCACCATTTCCGCGGACGAGGAAAAGGCGCTGGTGCGCGCACTCTCCGAAGCGCCGCGCTACACCAACCAGGTGTTGAATAGCCTCGACGGCCAGATCGAAAGACTGGCCCGCGAACTCACCCGCTACGAGCATGTGCTTTACCTTGGCCGCGACACCAACTTCCCGCTCGCCATGGAAGGGGCGCTCAAGCTCAAGGAAATTTCCTACATCCACGCCGAAGGCTATGCGGCTGGTGAGCTGAAGCACGGTCCGATCGCGCTCATCGACGAGAAGATGCCGGTCATCGTCATCGCGCCGCACGACCGCATCTTTGAAAAGACTGTCTCGAACATGCAGGAAGTGGCTGCGCGCGGCGGCAAGATCATCCTGATCACCGATGCCAAGGGCGCGGCCCAGGCGAGTGTGAATACGCTCGAAACCATCATCTTGCCGGATGTGCCGGAAATCATCTCGCCCATCGTTTATGCGCTGCCGATCCAGTTGCTGGCTTATTTCACCGCCGTGTTCATGGGCACCGACGTCGACCAGCCCCGCAACCTCGCCAAGTCCGTGACGGTGGAATAGGGCAAGACCAACTTCGCTGTTCCAAACAGGGCCCCGCTCGCCTAATGTTGCGCCGCAACGAAGCGGGGAGCGATGTCGGACGTAGTCAAGACTTCAGCCATGACGCGGCTCAGGAACTATTTCCTGACCGGCTTCATCGTCTGCGCCCCGCTGGCGATCACCGCCTATCTCACATGGTCGTTCGTTGGCTGGGTCGATTCGTGGGTCAAGCCCTATATCCCCTCCCGCTATAGCCCGGACACCTACCTGCCATTCGCGGTTCCAGGCTTCGGCCTCATCGTCGCGCTGGTTCTGATCACGTTGATCGGCTTCCTCACCGCTAACATTGTCGGCCGCGCCATCGTCAATTTCGGTGAGCGCCTGCTTGGCCGCATGCCGCTGGTGCGCGGTATCTACCGCTCGCTCAAACAGATTTTCGAAACCATCCTGTCCAACAAGGGCGACATGTTCAAAGCGGTCGGGCTGGTTGAGTATCCGCGCAAGGACGTGTGGTCGCTGGTCTTCGTCCCCGGCGAGAAACAGACCGAGATCAACGAGAAGCTGGATGCCGGCGACGATCCGCTGCTCGCCGTCTTCATGCCGTGTACGCCCAATCCAACCACGGGCTTTTTGATGTATGTGCGCAAATCCGAGGTGGTCATGCTGGACATGACCATCGAGGAAGGCGCGCGGTTGATCGTTTCGGCTGGCTTGGTGGCCCCGGACCTCAAGACCAAGCAGACCGGTCCAAAAGGCGGGTCGATCAAGATTTCCAATCCGACATTGGAAGAAGCTCAGCCGGCGCGCAGCAAGCGCACCGCTTCATCCCTGCCGAACAAATAGAGCAGCAGCCGCAAAGCTTCGCCGCGCTCCTTCTGGAGTTCCGGGTCTTGCGACAGGATCAGCCGGGCATCGTCACGCGCTGCTTCGAGAAGATCGCCATGCGCTTCGATGCGGGCGATCTGGAAGCCCGGCGTTCCCGACTGCCGCGTGCCCAGCACTTCGCCCTCGCCGCGCAGCTTCAAATCTTCCTCCGCGATGACGAAGCCGTCTTCCGTCTCGCGCATGACGGACAGCCTGCGCTTTGCGGTTTCGCCGAGCGGGTCCTTGTACAGCAGCACGCAGGAGGAGGGCTTGTCGCCGCGCCCGACCCGCCCGCGCAACTGGTGCAGTTGCGCCAGCCCGAAGCGCTCGGCGTGCTCGATCACCATGATGGTGGCATCCGGCACATCGACACCCACTTCGATGACCGTTGTGGCGATCAATACGCGCGTCTCGCCTTCCTTGAACGCCCGCATCGCCTCGTCTTTTTCTGCGCCTTTCATGCGTCCGTGGACGAGCCCGAGCCTGCTTCCGAATACTGGCTTCAGCGACGCGAAACGATCCTCCGCCGACATCAGTTTCACTTCCTCGGATTCCTCGACCAGCGGGCATATCCAATAGATTTTCTGGCCCTCCGCCACGGCATCGCTTATGCGCCCAACCAGTTCATCCAGCCTCTCGAGCGGCAAGGTGACGGTGCGGATCGGACGCCGCCCGGCCGGCTTTCCGGTCAGCTTGGAAACATCCATGTCGCCGAATGCGGTGAGAACCAGCGTGCGTGGAATGGGCGTTGCCGTCATCACCAGCATGTCGGGCGCATCGCCCTTGGCGGTGATCGCCAGTCTTTGATGCACGCCAAAGCGATGCTGCTCGTCCACCACCGCAAAGACCAGGTTTCTGAACGTCACGCTTTCCTGGAACAGTGCGTGCGTGCCGACGACAATGTCGATCGAGCCGTCGGCCAGTCCCGCCAAGGTGTCCGCGCGCTCGCGGCCCTTTTCGCGGCCGGTCAGGATCGCGGTGCTCAAGCCGGCCTGCGCGGCCAGCGGCGCGATCGTCGAAAGATGCTGGCGGGCGAGGATTTCGGTCGGCGCCATCAGCGCGGCCTGTCCGCCGGCCTCCACCGCGCGCGCCATGGCAAGCAGCGCTACCACCGTCTTGCCGGAGCCGACATCGCCTTGCAGCAGGCGCAGCATACGCTCCGGCTCGGCAAGGTCGGCAAGGATTTCGCCAAGCGCTGCTTCCTGCGATCTAGTCAGTGAATAGGGCAGTGCGGCGCGCAGCTTTTCGACAATACGACCATCGCCGGTCAGCGGTCGTCCGGAAAGCCGACGCACCTTTGCCCGCACCAGCGCCAGCGACACTTGACCGGCAAGCAGTTCGTCATAGGCGAGCCTGCGCCACGCAGCGCCTTCCACGGCCACATCGAGCGGGTCGGCGGGGTTGTGCACACGTTCCAGCGCTAAGCGAAAATCGGGAAAGCTCTGCTTGCGCATGAAGGCACTGTCCTGCCATTCCGGCAGCGTTGGTACGCGCTCCAGCGCTTGGCTGACGGCGCGACGCAGCACCTTGCCCGAGAGCCCCGCCGTCAGCGGATAGACCGGCTCGACCAGCGGCAGATTGTGCGCTTCGCTGGCCAGCGCAATGTGGTCCGGATGCACCATCGAAGGGCGACCGTTGAACCACGCCATGCGGCCGGAAACCAGCACCTGCTCGCCCTCCGGCATCGCCTTTTCCAGATAGGCGGCGTGGGCATGGAAGAAGGTCAGCGCGATCTCGCCTGTATCGTCATGCGCATAGACCCGGTAGGGCACCGACTTGTTGCCGCGCGGGGGCGGCTGGTGCCGGTCGATGCGCACCTCGAGCGTCACGATCGCACCTTCGGCGGCGAAGGCGATGCCCGGTCGGCTGCGGCGGTCGATCACCGAATTGGGCAGCACGAACAACAAGTCGCCCGCGCGCGCCGACCGCTCGCCAAGGTCCACCGGCAGCACGCGCTCGATCAGCGTCGCCACCTTCGGGCCAACGCCGGCCAGCGAGGTAATAGGCGCAAACAGCGGATCGAGCAGGGAAGGGCGCATGGCCGCAGATTAGGGTTCGTCAGCCGCGTTGCAAGGCTGACACCGGCCTCTATCCACGCTATATGCGCAACCAGCCGACGAGGAACACGCATATGACCGGAACGACGAGAACAAGCGAAGGGCTGGAGCCCCGCCGCGCCAAGCTTCTGTTCCGCTCATGGCATCGCGGCATGCGCGAGATGGACCTCATCCTCGGCCGCTTCGCCGACGCCGAGATCGGCGTCTTGACCGGCGACGAGATCGACCAATATGAAAGGCTCCTCGACATCTCCGACACCGATCTTTTGCCGTGGATCACCGGCCAGCAGCCGATCCCGGAAAATCTCGGCCTGCCGATCCTGAACAAGGTCATCGCCGCGCGGGATGTATCCGTCTGACTGCCAGCATTCGAAAAGCACTTTCATGAGCCTCATTCCAAAAATCGGCCTGCCGAAGACCGGCCTTGGCGCATTCATCGTTGACGGCGTTGCCGACGGCTATGAGGCCTTTGCCATCGCGCAGGCGCTGAAGGAGGCCAACCCTGATGGGCCGCTTTTGTTCGTGGCCCGCGACGGCCAGCGCCTGCCTGCCATCGTCGAGGCGCTTTCCTTCGTCGCGCCCGGCCTGCCGGTGCTGGAACTGCCCGCCTGGGATTGCCTGCCCTATGATCGCGCGTCGCCGGGTTCCGAGGTCGCCGCCCGCCGTCTCGATGCGTTGACCGCCATGATCGCGCTGGCGGCCAAGCCACACCGCGCCGTCATTCTCACCACCGCCAATGCGCTTTTGCAGCGCATTCCGCCTGCCGATCTGGTCGAGGCGCAAACCTTCCATGCCAAGCCCGGCAACCAGATCGACATGAACAGGCTGGTGGCGCGGCTGGAAACCTCCGGCTTCGAGCGCGTGCCGACAGTGCGCGGCATCGGCGAATTCGCCGTGCGCGGCGGCATCCTCGACCTTTTCGCGCCGGGTTGGAGCGAAGCGCTGCGCCTCGACTTCTTCGGCGATACGCTGGAATCGATCCGCGCCTTCGATGTCGCCAGCCAGCGCACCACCGGCCAGCGCCACGCCATGTCGCTGCAGGCCATGAGCGAGGTGGCGCTGACGCCTGAAACCATCAGCCGTTTCCGCCGCGCCTATATCGAGGCCTTCGGCGCGCCGTCGCGCGATGACGGGCTCTACGCAGCCGTCAGCGAAGGCCGCCGCTTTGCCGGCATGGAACACTGGCTGCCGCTGTTTTATGAGCGGCTTGAGACGGTGTTCGACTATCTGCCGGACGTGCCCGTGGTGTTCGATCACCTGACGCATGAATCGCTTGCCGAGCGCCACAAGCTGATCCTCGACCACTATGAGGCGCGCAAGGCACAGGCCGGCGGCGCGCTGAAGGAGGCGGTGCCCTATAAGCCGGTCGAGCCGTCACGCATGTATCTTTCGCCGGACGATGTCTCGGCCGCGCTGCAGGATCGACTTGCCATCGAGTTCACGCCCTTCGACGCCCCCGATGCGGGCGGGCGCAAGGTGTTCCATGGCGGTTCGCGCGCCGGTCGCAGCTTTGCCGAGGAGCGCGCCGATCCCAACGCCAATGTCTTCGACGTGGTGGTCAGGCACATTGCCGAGGAACGCGCCAAAAAGCGCCGCGTCGTCGTTGCGGGCTGGACCGAAGGCTCGCTCGACCGGCTGACCCAGATCCTCGACGAACATCATCTTGGCGGATTGAAGCCCGTCGCAACGCTGGCCGAGGTGGAAAAGCTCGAGGCAGGGCAGGCGGGTCTTGCCGTGCTGCCGCTCGAAACCGGCTTCGAGACAGACGAACTGGTGGTCGTCGCCGAACAGGACATCCTTGGCGACCGCCTCATCCGCCGCTCCAAGCGCAAGAAGAAGGCGTCCGATTTCATTGCCGAGGCGGCGTCGCTGTCGTCCGGCGACATCGTCGTCCACGCCGATCACGGCATCGGCCGCTTCATCGGCCTGAAGACCATACAGGCCGTGGGTGCGCCGCACGATTGCCTCGAAATCCACTATGCGGGCGACGACCGCCTGTTCCTGCCGGTCGAAAACATCGAGCTTCTGTCACGTTACGGCTCGGATTCAGCCGAAGCAACGCTGGACAAGCTGGGCGGCGGCGCATGGCAGGCCCGCAAGGCACGGCTGAAGAAGCGCCTGCTCGACATGGCTGGCCAATTGATCCGCATCGCTGCCGAGCGCCAGATGCGCGCCGCCCCTGCGATGATCCCAGCCGACGGCCTTTATGGCGAGTTTGCCGCAAGATTCCCCTACGAGGAGACCGACGACCAGCAGACCGCCATCGATTCCGTCATGGAAGATCTCTCCGCCGGCAGGCCGATGGACCGGCTGGTCTGCGGCGACGTCGGCTTCGGCAAGACGGAGGTCGCGCTGCGCGCCGCCTTCATCGCCGCCATGGAAGGCTTCCAGGTCGCCGTCGTGGTGCCCACCACGCTTTTGTCGCGCCAGCATTTCAAGACTTTCTCGCAGCGTTTCTCCGGGTTGCCGGTTCGCGTTGCCCAGGCTTCGCGGCTGGTCGGTGCCAAGGAATTGGCCGAGACCAAGAAGGCCGTCGCCGAAGGCACGATAGACATCGTCGTCGGCACCCATGCGCTGCTTGGTTCGTCAATTTCGTTCAAGCGGCTCGGTCTGCTCATCATCGACGAGGAGCAGCACTTCGGCGTCAAGCACAAGGAGCGGCTGAAGGAACTGAAGAGCGACGTGCATGTGCTGACGCTCTCGGCCACGCCGATCCCTCGCACCTTGCAGCTGGCGCTGACCGGCGTGCGCGAACTGTCGCTGATCGCCACGCCGCCAGTGGATCGCATGGCGGTGCGCACCTTCATCTCGCCCTTCGATCCGCTGGTCATCCGCGAAACGCTGCTGCGCGAACGCTATCGCGGAGGGCATTCCTTCTATGTCGTGCCGCGCATCAGCGATCTTTCCGAAATCCAGGATTTCCTGCGCGAAAACGTGCCGGAACTGAAAGTTGCCGTCGCCCACGGCCAGATGCCGCCCGGCGAACTCGACGACATCATGAACGCTTTCTATGACGGCCAGTACGATGTGCTTTTGTCGACCACCATCGTGGAATCCGGTCTCGATATTCCGACCGCCAACACGCTGATCATCCACCGTGCAGATATGTTCGGTCTGGCCCAGCTCTATCAGTTGCGCGGCCGCGTCGGGCGCTCGAAGGTGCGCGCCTATGCGCTGTTCACACTGCCGGCGCGCAAGAAGCTCACCGACACCGCCGACCGCCGCCTGAAAGTGCTGCAATCACTGGACACGCTTGGCGCAGGCTTCCAGCTTGCCAGCCACGACCTCGATATCCGCGGGGCAGGCAACCTGCTTGGCGAGGAACAGTCCGGCCACATCAAGGAAGTCGGTTTCGAGCTTTACCAGCAGATGCTGGAGGAGGCCGTTGCCGAGGTAAAGGACAGCGGTGAGGTGCAGGATGGCGGCTGGTCGCCGCAGATCGCGGTCGGCACCGCCGTCATGATCCCGGAAGGCTACGTGCCGGACCTGCAACTCAGGCTCGCGCTCTACCGCCGTCTGGGCGATCTCGAAACGCCGGAAGAGATCGACGCTTTCGGCGCGGAATTGATCGACCGCTTCGGTCCGCTGCCCGAAGAGGTCAAGCACCTGTTGAAGATCGTCTTCATCAAGGCGCTCTGCCGCAAGGCCAATGTCGAGAAGCTCGACGCCGGTCCGAAAGGCGTCGTCATCCACTTCCGCAAGCGCGAATTCTCGAACCCCGCCGGACTGGTCAAGTTCATCGCCGAGCAGGGTTCCATGGCCAAGATCAGGCCGGATCAGTCGGTCGTCTTCATCCGCGACTGGCCGAATTCGGACAAGCGGCTCGCCGGCTCCGCCGTCATCATGACGCAACTGGCCAAGCTAGCGGCGTAGAGAAAAACACCTCTCATCCGACCTCGCTTCGCTCGGATGAGGGGTGTTGCTGGACGCAGACTTGTGGAACTATTGGAAAAAGCCGCAGCCGAGAGATCATGTTTCGACGGCGACCATGAGAGACGAATTCTACGTCATTGATCTTTGTGACCAAATCCTCGGGTATAACGCCCGAAGGCAGGCGCGTTTTGATTTCCTAAGGGGTGATCCTGGCAAAAATAGCATAGGGCGGCGTCTGCCGCTGGACGCATACTATGAAAAACATTCTTTGGTTATCGAGTATCGCGAGTTGCAGCATTCAAAACCCGTTGCGCACTTCGACAAACCTAGTCGGTTGACGGTAAGTGGAGTCACCCGAGGCGAACAACGGCGCATTTATGATGAGCGACGGCGAGCCATGCTACCCCAGTACGGTATAAAGCTCGTCGAAATAAACTACTACGATCTTGTGACGAATACTCGTGGTCGTCTGAAACGAGAATATGCTACCGACTTTGCTGCGATCGTCCAAATCCTGCAACAATGTAAAGTCGTCCCTCGCTCTTAATCTGCCCTCTCCAGTTCCCCGTTCGCCTTCGCCGCCGCAACCTGCCGTATGGCGTCGGTCAGCGTTGCGGCATCCTGAGCGCCCATCACCGCATATTTGCCTTCGATCAGGAAACACGGCACGCCGGTTATACCCATGCGGGAGGCCGTCGTGATTTCGTTCTGGACGGCTTCCGCGTCTGCGTCCGTCGGCAAGAGCGCTTCGGCAACGGATACATCCATTCCCGCTTCGCGCGCGGCCTCGATCAGCACGGCGTGATCGCCGAGATTGCCGCCCTCTTCGAAATTGATCTGGAACAGCCGCCGAACCAGCCGGTTCTGCACCTCTTCGCTCATGGCGCCTGCCCAGCGGATAAGCCGGTGCGCGTCAAGCGTATTGGGCGCGACCTTGATGGCGTCGAAGGCGAAATTGATGCCCTCTGCTTCTCCCAACGGCTCGATACGGGCATGGATTTCGCGAATGCGCTCTTCGCTGCCGAACTTGCCCAGCATGTAGTCGCGCCGGTCCTTGCCTTCACGCGGAATGGTTGGATCGAGCTGGAACGGCCGCCAGCGAACGTGGACCTCGACATCGCCTGCTGTCGCTATTGCCTTGTCCAGTCGCTTCTGGCCGATGAAGCACCACGGACATACGACATCGGACACCACGTCCACGGTAATGGCGGTCGGCTTGGTCATGGTCGTCCTTTCAGGGAAATCCGGCAGAAATGGCGGGTTCAGAGACCTTAACGGCCCAAACCTAGTTCGTCTTCCGCCACCATGTAGGTAACTGATACCCGAAAAGCGAGGTTTTGTCCGGGTGCGCAAGGTAGGCCCAATACGCGATCCATTGTTCGCTGTTGTGCTGCATCGGAACCATATAGGCCCCTGAAATCAGCAACCGGTCGAGCACCCTCACTGCTGCGACGAAATCGTCCTTGTCGCGTGCGTTCACCATCGCGTCCATCGCCGCGTCCACGGCAGGGTCCGCAACGCCGGCAAGATTGAAAGAGCCTTCCGTTTTCGCCGCTTCCGATCCCCAGCGCCCGATCTGCTCGATGCCGGGCGAAAGCGAGTTGTTGAACCCGGTTGCGCCGATCAGCATGTCGAAGTCGAAGCGCTGCTTGCGCGCCTGGATCTGGTCGCCATCCAGCGCCCGGATCGTCACGTCGATGCCGATCTTCGCCAAAGTGCGCTGGTAGACGGCGGCAAGCCGCTGCTCGTCCTGTGATGAGGTCAGAATCTCGAATGCCAAGGGCCGGCCTTTCGGGTCATGCAGCGCGCCATCGCTCATCTTGTAGCCGGCGCCCTTCAGCATATCGAACGCCGCGCGCAGCACCTTGCGGTCCTGTCCCGACCCGTCCGTCACCGGTGGCCGCCATGTTCCGTCCATCACATCGTCGGGAACCCTGCCGGGGAAGGGGGCCAGCAGCGCCTTTTCTTTCTCGCTTGCCGGATGGCCGAGTGCCGAAAGCTCCGAACCTTGCCAGAAACTCATCGTGCGCTTGAACTTGCCGCCGAACAGGTTCTTGTTGACCCATTCGAAGTCGTAGAGCATGCCCAGCGCCCGCCGCACGGTCGGGTCGGCGAACTTTTCCAGCCGGGTGTTGAACAGGAAGCCGGTCACCACCGGCGGAATGCCGCTGGTGAAATTCTCCGCGATCACTCGCCCTTCCTTGAAGGCCGGGAAATCCATGTCGCGGTCGCGCTTGACCGGATCGACCTCCATGCTGATGGCGCACAGGCCCTTCTTGAAGGCCTCCAGTTGCGCGTTGGAGTTCATGAAGTACTCGACGGTCACCTTGTCGTAATTGTCGAAGCCGCGCTTGGCGGGAACGTCCTTGCCCCAATAGGCCGGGTTGCGCTTGAACACGATGCGCTGCCCCGGCACCACCTGGTCGATGACATAGGGGCCGCTGCCGATCACCGGCTTCAGCGTGGTCTGGTCGAAGGTGTCCAGCTTGAAGGCGTGAGCGGGCAGGATCGGCGTCATTGCGATGATCAGCGGAAACTCGCGGTCGGCCCTGTCGTTGAAGGTGAAGCGCACGCTGCGCTCGCCGGTCTTTTCCAGCTTGGCCACCTTCTTCATCCGGTCGGAATAGGGCGGCCGGCCTTTTGTCGTGTAGGCTTCGTAGGTGAAGAGCACGTCTTCGGGCGTCACCGGCTGGCCGTCCGACCATTTGGCGTTGGGGTCGAGATGGAATTCGATCGATTTGCGCTCGTCGTCCATGTCGGCGGTGTCGGCAAGCAGTCCGTAGAGACCGAAAGGCTCGTCGGCATTGCGCTGCATCAATGGCTCGAAGACGAAATTGCCGTAGATTGTATCGATCACGCCGCGCGCGGTGGTGCGCAGGCTCTTGATGATGAACGGATTGAGGTTATCGAACGTGCCGACCACGCAATAGGTGATCTCGCCGCCCTTGGGCGCATCGGGGTTGGCATAGGGAAAATGCGCGAAATCCGCCGGCAGCGCCGGCTCACCCTGCATGGCGATGCCGTGTTTGGGTGCCGCCAGCACGGTTTGCGGCGCAAGGGCGATAAACGCGGCGGCAGCCAGCCAGGCAGTGGTTCGGCGCATCGCAGACTCCGATTTTGGACCTGGGGATGATTCGAACGCCAGACTATCATCCTGAAGGCTGTGCGCCCTCTCAAGAAATGCGCTGAACAGGCTGGATTTGCCAACGCTGTCAGTGTAACACGCGCGCCAAAGCCATTCTGTTGCCTCATTTGCGCAACAGGTAGCGTGGCCACCCGGTGCCCTGAATGCGCCGCGGGCAGAGTCGAGAGGAAGCACGTCATATGAAGAGCTTGAACTCCAACGCTTACCGCCTGTCGGTCATCGCTGCCGGCGTGGCAGGTTTCCTGGGCGTGGGCCTCATGGAAGTGTCCGCTCAGCAGCAGGTTCCCCAGGGCTGGTTCAAGGCCTGCTCCAAGCAGGAAGACGTCGATATCTGCAACGTCCAGAATATCGTTACCGCCGGCAACGGCCAGCTTGTGACCGGCGTCAGCCTCATCGACCTGCGCGGCAAGGTCAACCGCAAGGTTTTCCAGGTCACGGTGCCTACCGGTCGCCTCGTTCCTCCCGGCATCGGCCTGCAGGTTGACGGCGGCAAGGCCCAGAAGCTCGACTACGTGATCTGCTTCCCGGATCGCTGCGTTGCCGAAGTGCCGATGACCGACCAGCTCGTCGCGTCGCTCAAGAAGGGCTCCGAGCTGACGCTGACCTCGGTGAATTTCCAGAACCAGCCGAACCCGATCAAGGTTTCGCTCCAGGGCTTCAGCGGTGCATTCGACGGTCCTGCGATGCAGCAGTCCGATCTCGAGGATCGCCAGAAGAAGCTGCAGGATTTCGTCACCAAGAACAACGAGGACTTCGCCAAGAAGCTCAAGGAAGAGCAGGACAAGGCCAAGACCGGCAATTGATCCGGCGCGCAGCTTCCAGATAAGATTTCGAAAAGGCCCCGGTTTTCCGGGGCCTTTTTCGTTGCCGTCCCGCGTGGGTGCCTCGGCATTGAAGCCGGCTTCGTTCACGGCGCCGTCATGGCCTTCGCATAATTCACGATCCCGACACGTTCGGAGAAGTGAAGCTGATGCGAATGGCATGGCTGGCTTGGGCGCTTGCCGCCCTTTCCCTGATCCCGGTCGGCGCGGCCCATGCCACGGATACGCGCGCCGGCCTGATCCTCGAACGCTTCGAACATGCCAACCAGTGGCGCGACCATGTCATGGTGGTGGCGCACCGCGCCGGCGGGCTGCAGGCGGGCAAGATGCGCTTTCCTGAAAATTCGCTGGCCGCGCTGGAAGCCGCCATCGCAGCCGGTGCCGAAATGGTCGAGGTGGATGTCCGCCGCTCTGCCGACGGCGCGTTGATCGTCATGCACGACAGTTGGCTCGACCGCACCACCACTTGCAAGGGCGAGGTCGTGCGGCGCACGCTGGCCGAACTGAAACAGTGCCGGTTGGTGATCGAAGGAACCGGCGTCGCCACCAGCGAACCCGTCTCGACCCTTGCCGAATTCCTCGCGGCGGCGAAGGACCGCATCCTCGTCAACATCGACAACAAGCTCGCCTTGACCGACCTGCCGGAAATGGTCGCCGTTGCGCGCGACCTAGGCATGGCCGACCAGATCGTCATCAAGGAGAATCTGTGGAACGAGCGCCGCATCGCCGAGGCCCGCGAGATGCTGCGGGCGGCAGGCGGCGGCTTCCATTTCATGCCGATCATCGCCGATGACGCGGTGAGCGATGCGCGTTTCGCCGAGACCGTCAGGGCTGCCTTGCCGGCCGATGCAATGGAGATGATCAACTGGCGCGCAAGCGCCGAGACCCTTACGCCAACCGGCGGGCCGCTGTTTTCCACCCGCATGCGCGCTGCCGCCGTGCGCGGCGACTGGCACATCTGGGCGAACACCTACGCCATCGTCAACAAGCCGGGCGGCTATCTCGCCGGCGGGCGCGGCGATGAACTGGCCACCGCTGCCAGCCTGCCGGCGGAAAGCTGGGGCTTCTGGGCTGAGCGTGGCGTCACCATCCTCCAGACCGACGAACCAGCCGCCGCCATCGAATGGCTCGCGGCGAACGGCTACCGCGTACCCTATGGCGACCTGCAGCCCGGTTCGTCAGGCCAGACCGCCAGCATCAACTGAATGACGTCCAGCCGACCATAGCTCATCTGCTACCATTTCCGAGCGAGGGGAGATGGGTCAATCGCGACGTTGACGAACCCTCTCCCCGTTCTTCACGGGGAGAGGGTAAGGGTGAGGGGCCAATCTCCGACGCCGGAAACAAAAAGGCCGCCCGAAGGCGGCCTTTCAGATCTGGTGCCAGTAGCGTAGCGCTTAGCGCTTCGAGAACTGGAAGCTGCGGCGGGCCTTGGCCTTGCCGTACTTTTTACGCTCGACGGTACGGCTGTCGCGGGTCAGGAAGCCGCCCTTCTTGAGCACGCCGCGCAGCGCCGGCTCGTAGTAGGTCAGCGCCTTGGAGATGCCGTGGCGCACTGCACCGGCCTGGCCGGACAGGCCGCCGCCGACGACGGTGGCGATGATGTCGTACTGGCCGACGCGGTTGGCTGCGACGATCGGCTGGTTGAGGATCATCTGCAGGACAGGACGCGCGAAATAAGCGCCGAATTCCTTGTCGTTGACGACGATCTTGCCGGAACCGGGCTTCACCCAGACGCGGGCGATGGCGTCCTTGCGCTTGCCGGTGGCATAGGCGCGGCCCGACTTGTCGAGCTTCTGGACATGGACCGGTGCAGCCGGCTGTGCCGTCTGCGCAACCGAACCGAGTTCTGCGAGCGAGGAAAGCTGCTCAGCCATTATCAAGCCCTCTTGTTCTTGGCGTTCAGCTTGCCGACGTCAAGCGTCTCGGGCTGCTGGGCGGTGTGGGGATGCTCGGCGCCTGCATAGACGCGGAGGTTCTTCATCTGGCGACGGCCAAGCGGGCCGCGCGGGATCATGCGCTCGACTGCCTTCTCGACGACACGCTCCGGGAAACGACCCTCGAGCAGCTGGCGCGCGGTGCGCTCCTTGATGCCGCCGGGATGGCCGGTGTGCCAGTAGTAGACCTTGTCGGTGTATTTCTTGCCGGTGAACACCACCTTGTCTGCGTTGATGACAATGACGTTGTCGCCATCATCGACGTGTGGGGTGAAGGTGGGCTTGTGCTTGCCGCGCAGGTGGTTGGCGATGACGGTGGCGAGACGGCCGACGACGAGACCCTCGGCGTCGATCAGCACCCACTTCTTCACCACGTCCGCAGGCTTCTGCGAAAAGGTTGCCATGGTTCTTCTTTCAGGTTCGGACCTTGCCGCCCATAATGGGCAGGAAAGGCGTTTCTTGTTGCTTGGATTGGCGGCTTTCGTCGCCAATAACAAAACGGCGGCCTTTGCGGGCCGCTGTTTCGTGGCTGCTTATAGGGGAGGGCAATTGCCGCGTCAAGCGGACGAAAACAGACTATACTTCAAATACTGAAGCAAAAACAATATCTTGTATATACGGTATTATTTTACCACATCGTATTTCAGCGTTTCGGCGGGATCGAATAGGTTCCGGTCGCGTGCGCCACGGTGTGTTTGTCCGGGCCGGCAACGATATCTATGTCGAACACCATCAGGCTTTTTCCCAGCTTCAGGATGCGGCAATGGCCGTCGATCGGCCCCGCTTCAGCCTTGCGCACGAAGTTGATGTTGAGGTTGGTCGTCACCGAGAGCGCATCCGGTCCGGCATGAGAAAGCACGCAGACATAGCCGCCGATGTCGGCTAGCGTGAACAGGGCAGGGCCGGAAACCGTGCCGCCGGGGCGCAGGTGCTGCTCGCCGGCGTTGAGGCGCACCGTGCAGCCGCCCGGCAAAATCTCCGTCGCCTCGTAATTGCGGCTGCCTTCGTTCAGTTGCGGAAACACCGACGCGATCAGCGCGTTGACTTCGGCAACGGTCAGCATCGGGGTCAGTGTGGTATGTGCAGGCATCGCGCAGGTTCCATTCGCTTCCCCCTCGAAAAAGCATATTCGGCCCATGCTGTTCAACGGACGTCGAACTGGTTTTCGCCCCGTTCCTATTGGATAAAGGTATGATTGCTAAGTGCAGGGAGAAGAACATGGCCGAAGTCGTTGCGATGAAACGCGAGCAGCCCGAGGGGCCAGTGTGGGCGCAGCGAAGCGGCCCGATCCTGCGGCTCACCCTTGCCAGTCCGCCCGCCAATGCGCTGTCGCTGGCCGTCATGGCCGCCTTGCAGGCCGAGCTTGAGGCTGCCCGCGACGACAAGGCCGTGCGCGTCATCGTCATTGCCTCGGCTGCCAAGGTGTTCAGCGCCGGTCATGACCTCAAGGAATTGTCCGCCCATCGCGGCGACCCGGATCGCGGCCGCGCCTTTTTCGAAAAGACCTTCGCCGCCTGCGCCGAACTGATGCAGACCGTCGTGCATCACCCCAAGCCCGTCATCGCCGAGGTAGACGGCGTGGCCACCGCCGCCGGCCTGCAACTGGTCGCCAGTTGCGATCTTGCGGTGTGCACGCATGAATCGACCTTTTGCACGCCGGGCGTCCATATCGGCCTGTTCTGCTCCACGCCGATGGTTGCCGTCTCGCGCAACGCTTCACGCAAGCAGGCGATGGAAATGCTGCTCACCGGCGAAACCATCGACGCGGCCACCGCCAAGGACTTCGGCCTCGTCAACCGGGTGGTGCCGCGCGAGTACTTGAATCAGGTTGTCACCAAATACGCCGAAACCATTGCTTCCAAATCGCCTTTGACCCTGAAGATCGGCAAGGAAGCGTTCTACCGGCAGGTGGAAATGAAGCTGGAAGACGCCTACGCCTACACCGCCAGCGTCATGGTCGAGAACATGATGGCGCGCGATGCGGAAGAGGGCATCTCGGCCTTCATCGGCAAGCGTCCCCCGGAATGGAAAGGCGAATAGTATGGCCAGAATAGAGCATTTCGCAGAAGGCCATCTGCAACGGATGACGTTGCACGATCCAATCGGTGCAACCTATTTCACTTATGAGTTGGACGGTCGCCGGCTATTGCAAATCAATACGTCGGGTAGAAAAACCAGGGAACTTCCAGACAAGACCAGCCAGCCCATCCAGTTGGACGAAGCGTCAGCTTCGCAACTTTTCTCAATTCTTAAGAGCCATTTCGGGTTTCGATAAGTATGGAACCGCGCATCTCCATCGTCACCCTTGGCGTCGAGGATCTCGATCGGGCTGCGCGTTTCTATGAGGCAATGGGCCTGAAGCGGCATAGGATCGACGACGGTGTCGCCTTCTTCCAGATGGGCGGAATGATCCTGGCGCTGTGGCCGCGCGGAAATCTTGCCGCCGACAGCGGCCTCGATAACCGGCCGGCATTCGAGCCGGGCGAAAGGCAACCGGCATCGGCGCTTGCCTACAACACCCGCTCCGACGCCGAGGTTGGCGAGGTCTTGGCGGCGGCGCAAAAGGCCGGCGGCACGATCATCAAGCCGGCGCAACGTGCTTTCTGGGGCGGCTGGTACGGCTACTTTGCCGATAGCGAGGGGAATTTGTGGGAAGTCGCCCACAACCCGGCTTTCCCGATCGACGCCAACGGCAATATCTCTCTGCCGCAATAGAGATCGTCGCGCGGCGACCACATCGGCAGCGTTGGCGCACTGCCGCTTGCTCACAGAATGGACCCCGGACATTCCTTCCTCGCTTCGCTCGAGAGTGAATTCCGGGATGACGAAGCGGAGAGGTTACGCCTCAACCTGCTTCGGGATCCCGCCCGACTAGCGGGCCTTGCGTCCCTCGAGGCGAAACCCGAACACGCGTCATCCCGGAAGCGAGCCGAACGTAGTGAGGGCGACGCTGTCCGGGATCCATTCCGTGACCATGCCGCAGCGTATCGCCACCCGTCTTGCAACCATCCGCTTGCGCCTTCTGTCTCATTGACCGCAGGAGAAATCGGCTTCACAGACCGATCATCATGAACCATGACGCCTACGACAACGCCTATATTTCCGGCATCCTCAATTCGGTCAAAACCGTGGCCATGGTCGGCGCTTCGGCCAATGATGTGCGGCCGAGTTTTTTCGTGCTAAAGTATTTGCTCGCCAAGGGGTTTGCGGTGTTCCCGGTCAATCCGGGCCATGCCGGCAAGAAAATCCTCGGCCGCATGACCTATGCGAAGCTTTCCGACATCCCCGAGCCGATCGACATGGTGGACATCTTCCGTGCCTCCAACGCAGTACCGCCGATCGTCGATGAGGCGCTGGCGTTGAAGCCGCTGCCGAAAGTCATCTGGATGCAGTTGACCGTGCGCAACGATGAAGCCGCCGCAAAGGCGGAAGCCGCAGGCGTCAAGGTGGTGATGAACCGCTGCCCCAAGATCGAATATGGCCGCCTCTCCGGTGAGATCGGCTGGAATGGCGTGAATTCGGGCGTGCTGTCGGCGAAAAAGCCGTTGATGCGGCCGGGTTTCCAGAGCTTCGGCGTGCGGCGGGTTGAAAATGGAGAATAGAATTTCGCCGCAAGGCACATTGACGCCGGTTTTGTTCTAAACAGGTTGCATGGTGAGCATTTTCCCCTTTGCAATTGCGTTTATGCTGCCGGATGATAGCAACTGATTTCCAATCACGCTCTTTTGGAGGAATGAAATGTCGCAGGGGGCTCCCGGTTTTAACACGCTTGCCGTTCATGCGGGAGCAAAGCCAGATCCGGCAACCGGCGCGCGCGCCGTGCCGATCTACCAGACCACCTCGTTCGTGTTCGAAAACGCCGATCACGCCGCCTCGCTGTTCGGCCTGAAGGCGTTCGGCAACATCTACACCCGCATCATGAACCCGACGCAGGCGGTGCTGGAAGAGCGCGTCGCAGCCCTCGAAGGCGGCACTGCGGCGCTTGCCACCGCATCCGGCCAGTCGGCGCACTTGCTGACCTTCCACACGCTCTTGCAGTCGGGCGACAATTTCGTCGCTGCCCGCAAGCTCTATGGCGGCACCATCAACCAGTTCGCCACCTCGTTCCAGAGCTTCGGCTGGGATGTGCGCTGGGCCGACGTCAATGACCCGTCGAGCTTCGAGAAGCTGATCGACAACCGCACCAAGGCGCTTCACATCGAAAGCCTTGCCAATCCGGGCGGTGAGTTCGTCGACATCAAGGCGATTGCCGACATTGCCCACAAGCACGGCCTGCCGCTGATCGTCGACAACACGCTGGCCTCGCCCTATCTGGTGCGTCCGTTCGAGCATGGCGCGGACATCGTCGTCCATGCGCTGACCAAGTTCATCGGCGGCCACGGCAACTCCATCGGCGGCATCATCGTCGATGGCGGCACTTTCGACTGGTCGAAGTCGGGCAAATACCCGCTTCTTTCGCAGCCACGCCCCGAATATGGCGGCATGGTGCTGCATGAGACCTTCGGCAATTTCGCCTTCGCCATCGCCGCGCGCGTGCTTGGCCTGCGCGACCTTGGCCCGGCGATCTCGCCCTTCAACGCCTTCCTGATCCTCACCGGCCTTGAAACCTTGCCGCTGCGTATGCAGCGCCATTGCGACAACGCGCAGGCCGTTGCCGAATGGCTGTCGAAGCATCCGAAAATCTCGTGGGTGTCCTATCCTGGCCTCAAGAGCGACAAGAACCACGCGCTCCAGCAGCAATATTCGCCCAAGGGCGCTGGTGCGGTGTTCACCTTCGGCCTCAAGGGTGGCTACGATTCCGGCATCAAGTTCGTCGAGGGGCTGGAGTTGTTCTCGCACCTTGCCAACATTGGCGACACCAAGTCGCTGGTCATCCACCCGGCTTCGACCACGCATCGCCAGTTGAGCGAGGAGCAGCGCAAGGCTGCCGGCGCGGGCGATGAAGTGGTGCGCATCTCGGTCGGCATCGAGGACGTCAAGGACATCATCGCCGACATCGAGCAGGCCCTGGCCAAGGCCTGACATGGCCGAGCCCCGCTTCGTTTCCGTCGATCTGGAAGCCGTCGCGCCCGAACAGGGCGCGCCGGCTGAAGGTCGGCTTATTTCGGGTGATCCGAAATTCCGCACCTGGAATGTCGAGGAACGCGATGGCGGCCTTTACGCCGGCATTTGGGAAGCGACGCCGGGCAAGTGGCGTATCGAATATGACGAGTGGGAGTTCTGCCACATCCTGTCCGGCGTCTCGCTGATTGCCGAGGACGGCGGCGAGACCCGCACCGTCAAGACGGGCGACAGCTTCATCCTGAGGCCCGGCTTCAAGGGAAGCTGGGAAGTGCTTGAAACGACTCGCAAGGAGTACGTCATTAAGCTTTGATGTTGAGCGCTTCCAGCCCGTGGAAATGATAGGTGTCGCGAAAGTGCGGCTCGTCGGCAAGCTGCAAATGGGGCAGGCGGTCGAACAGGGTTTTCAGCGAAACTTGCAACTCCAGACGCGCCAGCGGAGCGCCGACGCAGAAGTGGATGCCGGCCCCGAAGGTCACGTTCTTCTGGTCCGCCCGCTCCGGTGAAAAGACCTCCGGTTCCGCAAATGCCAATGGGTCATGATTGGCCATGCCGAGCAACAGCCCGACCAGTTCGCCCGGCTTCAGCGTTACGCCCGGGGCAATGTCCAATTCCTCATAGGCATAGCGCGTGAACATGTGCAGCGGCGCATCGATGCGCACGCATTCCTCGACCGCCTTTGCCGTGGCCTCGGGCGAGGTGAAGAAGCGCCGCGGATCGCCGCCCTGGGCAAGGATCGTACGCACACCGTTGCCGGTCTGGTGTACCGTGGCTTCATGGCCAGCGTTGAGCAGGAGAATGGTCGAGGAAATGAGTTCGTCTTCCGAAAGCTTCTGGTCACCCTCCTGCGCTGATATCAGCAGCGACAACAGATCGTCGCCGGGGTTCTGGCGTCGTTCCTTCACATATTGCCTCAGGAAATCAGCGAAATCATTGGCAGCCTTGTTGGCCGTTTCTTCCACCTCGCGCGTGCGGCCATGCATGTACATCGCCACCATCTGGTGCGACCAGTCGAGCAGTTGCGGCCCCATTGCGATCGGAACGCCGAGCATTTCGGCGATGATGGTGATTGGCAGCGGCGCGGCGTAGCTGGTCAGGAGATCGACAGGCGCGTGCGGATCGAAGCGGTCGATCAGTTCGTTGGCAAGCACTTCGATGCGCGGCCTCAGCCGCTCCACCTGGCGCGAGACGAAGGCGCGGTTGACCAATGTTCTGAGCCGCGTATGCACCGGCGGCTCCAGTTCGAGCAGCGAATTGGCCTCGATGGCGTCGAATGCCGCGAGATGTCGGCGGTCCGCTGCCGTTCCGCGCGTATCCGGCACCCCGCCGGGGTTCTGGCGGCCGAAGCGCCGGTCGCGCAGCAACCGATTGACGCTGTCGAAGCCGCCGAGGCACCAGAAGCCGAATTCCTCCCAGAAGAAGGCGGGGCTTAGCGCGTGCAGCCAGCGATAGGCTTCGTAGGGGTTCTGCACGAAGGCGGGTTCGTGCGGATCGAGCCGCACGTGCCGCGTGGCCGGGTCGAAGTCGAGATAGGCGGGAGGGTTTGCCAACATGATCAAGCAATAGAACGGTGGGCAAAAAAGAGGAATGGGGCCACAGCTGAGGCAATCTGTTGGGCCAAATCTTGCCTGCCATGCGCCAGCCCTTATGGTGAGCGCCAGCAAAGACAGATCGAAGGTGGATGCGCATGCAGGTGATCGTGGTGGGGGCCGGGATAGCTGGACTTTCGACAGCGTGGTCTCTGGCCAAGCTCGGGCACAGCGTTTCCATTGTCGAACAAGGGCCGATCCCCAATCCTATGGCGGCTTCCGGCGATCATCACCGTATCATCCGCCGTGCCTATCGCGCCGGTACGGGCTATGGCCAACTTATCACCGAAGCCTATGAGGCGTGGGACCAAGTTTGGGCCGACATCGGCGAGAACCAACTCGACCCGCGCGGTTTCCTGTGCGTATCGCGCATACCGGGAGACGAGGCCGAGGAATACCGCGAGGGCATGGAGGCGGGCGGCTTCCCGATAGATTTGCTCGATGCGGACGCAGCGGTGAAACGCTGGCCGTTCCTCGAAGCCGGCAGCTTCCGCTACGCTTACTATTCGCCCGACGGCGGCGTGCTCCACTGCCGCCACATCGCTTCGGGCCTCGTCGGCTGGCTGCGCAAGCACGGCGTCAACGTCTATGAGCACAGCAAGGTCACCAAGGTCGATCCGGACGCCGGTCGCGTTACCTTGGCGAGCGGCGAGACGATGCAGGCTGATCGTGTCGTCGTGACCGCAGGGGCGTGGGTGCTCAAGCTTTTTCCGGAGCTTGGCGCGGAGCTGACCGGCTATCGCACCGCCGTCGTCTACCTGGAGCCGCCAGCCGATCTCAAGGCGGCATGGGAGGCGGCGCCGGTCATACTCGATGTCGGCGGCACCATCGATGGCTACATCATTCCGCCGACACGCGGCAGGGGCCTGAAGTTCGGAGCCAATATCCACAAGGTCGAGAGCAGCGATGCCGACTGGAACCGCCAGCCCGTCGAAGGCGAGGCCGAGGCGCTGCGCGACATTTTCCAGCCGCCGATCGAGCGGGCGAAGGACTACAGGGTGATCGAGTTGGTGACCTGCGCCTACATCTTCACGGCAGACGAGAAATTCATGGCGCGCGAATTCGGCAAGTGCCTCGTCGTGTCGCCGTGTTCCGGGCATGGCTACAAGTTTGGTGCGGCGGTTGGCCGGCGCGTGGCGGCGGGCGTGCATAGCGGCGATATAGACGGCCTGAAGCGCTGGCTGCGAGCCGAAATCGACTGAGCCGGCCTGCCGGCTTCGTTAACTGGCAACCTTAACAACGCCCGCAGAAGGGTCGGCCTTGCGCAAGGGTGAGGCGGCATCCTATTTACGGTGCGACGATAGACACCGATTCTGCCCGGCCTTTCGATTCCAACGCCGGACCACCTCGCCAAAGGGACAGTACATGAAGAACCCGATCGAAACCTACATGAACCTCGTTCCTATGGTGGTCGAGCAAACCAACCGCGGCGAACGCGCTTATGATATCTTCTCGCGGCTGTTGAAGGAACGCATCATCTTCATCACCGGCCCCGTCGAAGACGGCATGGCGACGCTGGTATGCGCCCAGTTGCTGTTCCTGGAAGCCGAGAATCCGAAGAAGGAAATCAACCTCTACATCAACTCGCCGGGCGGCGTGGTGACTTCGGGTATGGCCATTTACGACACCATGCAGTTCATCAAGCCGGCTGTGTCCACGCTGTGCATCGGCCAGGCGGCCTCGATGGGCTCGCTGCTGTTGACGGCCGGCCACAAGGACATGCGCTTTGCTACGCCCAATGCCCGCATCATGGTTCACCAGCCTTCCGGCGGTTTCCAGGGCCAGGCTTCGGACATCGAGCGCCATGCGCAGGACATCATCAAGCTGAAGCGCCGTCTCAACGAGGTCTATGTCAAGCACACCGGCAAGGATTACGAGACGATCGAAAAGACGCTGGATCGCGACCATTTCATGACTGCGGACGAGGCCATGGAATTCGGCCTCATCGACAAGGTCATTTCGTCGCGCGAAGCAGCTGAGGCGGCTACTCAGGATTGATCGCAGGGCGCTACCTCACAAAGGCGTGCTTTTACGGCCATTTGCGGCATTTCGGCCACAATTTGCTGTTCCCTCGGCCCGTGCGATTGCCTACGTTAAGGCAATGTTGATTTTCGACGGCTTAGTTTCAAGCTGGGCTTAGGGAGTCATTGCCACGTTTTCTGATTTGTGTTTCGTACGGAATACGTTGCGGGCGCCAGAAGGGTGGCGGCGGCGGATTCCCGCGCTAGACTAGGTACGCGTCCTGTCAGCCAAACCATCGGCGGGCGGTCATGAAAGGACTGGAAGATGAGCAAGGTCAGCAACGGCGGCGGCGGCGACTCCAAGAACACGCTTTATTGCTCGTTCTGCGGCAAGAGCCAGCATGAAGTACGCAAACTGATCGCCGGTCCCACGGTCTTCATCTGCGACGAATGCGTCGAACTGTGCATGGACATCATCCGCGAGGAGAACAAGACCTCGATGGTGAAGTCGCGCGAAGGCGTGCCGACACCGCAGGAGATCCTGAAAGTCCTCGACGACTATGTCATCGGCCAGCCCTACGCCAAGCGCGTCCTGTCGGTTGCCGTTCACAACCACTACAAGCGTCTGGCTCACGCCGGAAAGAGCAACGACGTCGAACTGGCGAAGTCGAACATCCTTTTGATCGGCCCGACCGGTTGCGGCAAGACGCTGCTTGCCCAGACGCTTGCCCGCATCATCGACGTGCCCTTCACCATGGCCGACGCCACGACGCTGACCGAAGCCGGTTATGTCGGTGAAGACGTCGAAAACATCATCCTCAAGCTGTTGCAGTCCGCCGACTACAATGTCGAACGTGCCCAGCGCGGCATTGTCTACATCGACGAGATCGACAAGATTTCCCGCAAGTCGGACAATCCTTCGATCACACGCGACGTGTCGGGCGAGGGCGTGCAACAGGCGCTGTTGAAGATCATGGAAGGCACGGTTGCCTCCGTGCCGCCGCAGGGCGGCAGGAAGCATCCGCAGCAGGAGTTCCTGCAGGTCGACACAGCCAACATCCTGTTCATCTGCGGCGGCGCTTTTGCCGGCCTGGACAAGATCATCTCCGACCGCGGCCGCAAGACTTCGATCGGCTTTGGCGCGACGGTTGCCTCGCCTGAAGATCGGCGCAGCGGCGAGGTGTTCCGCCTTGTCGAACCCGAGGACCTGCTGAAGTTCGGCCTAATCCCCGAATTCGTCGGCCGTCTGCCCGTTCTGGCGACGCTGGAAGACCTCGATGAGCCGGCCCTGATCCAGATCCTGACCGAGCCAAAGAACGCGCTCGTGAAGCAGTATCAGCGCCTGTTCGAGATGGAGAATGTCGACCTGACATTCCATGAGAATGCGCTTTCGGCCATCGCCAAGCGCGCAATCGAGCGCAAGACCGGCGCGCGCGGCCTGCGTTCGATCATGGAAGCGATCCTGCTCGACACCATGTTCGAATTGCCAGCCCTCGAAGGGGTGCGTGAGGTCGTCATTTCGGAGGAAGTCGTATCCGGAAATGCCCGTCCGCTCTACATCTACTCCGAGACCAAGGAGAAGAAGGGCAACGTCAGCGCCTGATTTTGCCCGAATGGCTTTCAGAAACGGCGCCGCGAGGCGCCGTTTTGCTATCATGGACCGGAACAGGGCAGATCAGCCGGCTATACGAATGAACTGGACCTTGATCTTTCGTGCATATGTATCCAACTAACTGTGGAAGGCCTCGGGCTGCATTCTGTGCTGTAAATCTCCGGCGACAATCGGTGGTAGGCGGAACGACCCGCGGTCGTTAATATAGGATTCGCGATTGGCTAATGAGCGGTCGTGAAGGAAAGGTTTGACAATGGCCAAAACAGCCCGGTCCCCCGGCAACGGCGTTTACGCAGTTCTCCCGCTGCGCGACATCGTGGTCTTTCCGCATATGATCGTGCCACTCTTTGTGGGCCGCGAGAAATCCATCAAGGCGCTCGAAGACGTGATGGGCCAGGAAAAGCAGATCCTGCTTGCCACCCAGATGAACGCTGCCGACGATGATCCCGAGCCCAACGCCATTTATGACGTCGGCACCCTCGCCAACGTGCTGCAATTGCTGAAGTTGCCCGACGGCACCGTAAAGGTGCTGGTCGAAGGCACTTCGCGCGCCAAGATCGCATCGTTCACCGACCGTGCCGACTTCCATGAGGCGCACGCATCGGTTCTGACCGAGCCGGCGGAAGAAGAGGTCGAGATCGAGGCGCTCGCGCGCTCCGTGGTCTCGGACTTCGAAAACTACGTCAAGTTGAACAAGAAGATCTCGCCCGAGGTGGTTGGCGCCGCCAGCCAGATCGACGACTATTCGAAGCTGGCCGACACGGTTGCCTCGCATCTCGCGATCAAGATCCCCGAGAAGCAGGAAATGCTGGGCACGCTCTCCGTCAAGGAGCGCCTTGAGCGCGCCATGGGCTTCATGGAGGCTGAAATCTCCGTGCTGCAGGTGGAAAAGCGCATCCGTTCGCGCGTCAAGCGCCAGATGGAGAAGACGCAGCGCGAGTACTACCTCAACGAACAGATGAAGGCGATCCAGAAGGAACTCGGCGAGGGCGAAGACGGCCGCGACGAGGCTGCCGAAATCGAAGCGCGCATCAAGAAGACCAAGCTTTCCAAGGAAGCCCGCGAAAAGGCGGATGCCGAACTGAAGAAGCTGCGCACGATGTCGCCGATGTCGGCCGAAGCCACAGTGGTGCGCAACTATCTCGACTGGCTGCTGTCGATCCCGTGGGGTCGCAACTCCAAGGTCAAGCAGGACCTCAATTTCGCCCAGGACGTGCTCGATGCCGATCACTATGGCTTGGAAAAGGTCAAGGAGCGCATTGTCGAGTACCTGGCCGTGCAGAGCCGCCAGAAGAAGCTGAAGGGCCCGATCCTGTGCCTCGTCGGCCCTCCCGGCGTCGGCAAGACTTCGCTCGGCAAGTCGATCGCGAAAGCAACCGGGCGCGAGTTCATTCGCATGGCTCTCGGCGGCGTGCGCGACGAGGCCGAGATCAGAGGCCACCGCCGCACATACATCGGCTCGATGCCCGGCAAGGTCATTCAGTCGATGAAGAAGGCCAAGAAGTCCAATCCGCTCTTCCTGCTCGATGAAATCGACAAGATGGGCCAGGATTTCCGTGGTGATCCATCGTCGGCCTTGCTGGAGGTTCTCGATCCGGAACAGAACTCGACGTTCATGGATCACTACCTCGAGGTCGAGTACGACCTGTCGAGCGTGATGTTCGTGACGACGGCGAATACGCTGAACATTCCGGGTCCGCTGATGGACCGCATGGAGATCATCCGCATCGCCGGCTACACCGAGGATGAAAAGGTCGAGATCGCCAAGCGGCACCTGATGTCGAAGGTGGTTCGCGACCACGCCTTGCAGCCGAAGGAGTTTTCGGTCACCGAGGATGCCATTCGCGGCATCATCCAGACCTACACCCGCGAGGCCGGCGTGCGCAGCCTTGAGCGCGAGCTGATGAAGCTCGGGCGCAAAGCCGTAACCGAGATACTGAAGACCAAGAAGAAGTCGGTGAAGATCACCGCCGACAACCTGGCTGATTATCTCGGTGTGCAGCGCTATCGCTTCGGCATGGCGGAGACCGACGATCAGGTTGGCGTGGTCACTGGCCTTGCCTGGACCGAGGTCGGCGGCGAGTTGCTGACGATCGAAGGCGTCATGATGCCCGGCAAGGGCCGCATGACGGTCACCGGCAACCTCAAGGACGTGATGAAGGAATCGATTTCGGCGGCGGCCTCCTATGTCCGCTCGCGCGCCATCGATTTCGGCATCGAGCCGCCCTTGTTCGACAAGCGCGACATCCACGTTCACGTTCCGGAAGGGGCGACCCCGAAGGACGGCCCGTCGGCTGGCGTCGCCATGGCAACCGCGATCGTCTCGGTGCTGACCGGCATTCCGGTCAAGGCCGATGTCGCGATGACCGGCGAAATCACGCTGCGGGGCAGGGTGCTGCCCATCGGCGGCCTGAAGGAAAAGCTGCTTGCAGCTCTTCGCGGCGGCATCAAGAAGGTGCTGATCCCGGAAGACAACGCCAAGGATCTGGCGGAAATCCCGGACAACGTGAAGAACGGCATGGAGATCATTCCGGTCAGCCGCGTCGGCGAGGTTCTTCGCCACGCTCTGGTCAGGATGCCTGACCCGATCGAATGGGTGGAGCCGGCGGAAACGCCTGCGTCCGTCGATGCGACCGACGACACCGGCAAGGGCCTCGCGCATTAGCAATAGCTAACGTTGCATTGCGATAATCTGAAAACCGGGCCTTGCGCCCGGTTTTTGGCATCAAAAGCCCGGAAAACAGGGGATTTCCCGGTGTTTGCGGCGCAATTTTGCTTGGTTGCTGCAACTCTTCTTCTTAAAGTCCGTTTCCTGCCGGATGAGTCTTTCGTCCCGGTTTTCTCATGGAAGGGAAACTATATGAACAAGAACGAACTGGTGTCCGCTGTCGCCGATGCCGCGAAAATTTCGAAGGGTGACGCGCAGTCGGCGGTTGATGCGGTATTTTCCGTCATCACCGGCGAATTGAAGAAGGGCGGCGATGTCCGGCTTGTCGGCTTTGGAAATTTCACCGTGTCCAAGCGTGCTGCATCTACCGGCCGCAACCCTCAGACCGGCGCAGAGGTCAAGATTCCGGCCCGTACCGTGCCGAAGTTCTCTGCCGGCAAGGGCTTGAAGGACGCGGTCAATTAATCCGCTTTCATTGCAATTCCTGAAAAGCCGGGCTTGCCCGGCTTTTCTTTTGCGCGGAATCCGGTGAGGCGGAAGACGAAGGCCCGCCCCGGCACGATGCCGTAGCGGTCGATCAAGAATTCACTGGAAATAAGTGCAGTGAAATGGCGCGAGTGACGGGGCTCGAACCCGCGACCTCCGGCGTGACAGGCCGGCACTCTAACCGACTGAGCTACACCCGCGCACAGACGAACACTGGTCTATGTGTGCGTCGATGGCGGGTGGATAAGGGCTTCACCGCTAGGTGTCAAGCGGGGCAATCACGCTTGTGGGAAAACAATTAGGTGTTTTCGGGAAAAGCACTGCATGGCGGTGAAGTTAGGACACTTGCTTTGCGCCGACCGCTTGGTTAGGCCTTGCGAAGCTGGCCGGAACTGCTTAAAGGTCCGCGCCACGAAGGGCGATTAGCTCAGTTGGTAGAGCGCCTCGTTTACACCGAGGATGTCGGGAGTTCGAGTCTCTCATCGCCCACCAGCCCTTCCGGTCGCATCATGGATTTCTTGCCCTGACGGGGTAGGGCCTCACATATATTGGGCGATTTTCTTTCCCACGGTCAGGAAGGTGAGGGGATTTACCGCTTCTCCGTTGTGCCTCACTTCATAGTGCAGATGCGGCCCGGTGGAACGGCCGCTGCTGCCGGTCCTGCCGACGCTGTCTCCGGCTGAGAGCTTGTCGCCGACACTGACGAGTATTTCGCTGAGATGCGCGTAACGGGTGGTGAAGCCTTGCCCGTGATCGACCTCGACCATGCGCCCGTAGCCGCCGTTCCAGCCGGCTTTGACGACCACCCCCGGCGCGGTAACTTTTGCGTCCATGCCGACGGAGGCGCGGAAATCCATGCCGGAATGCAGAGCGGCCGAGCCGAGTAGCGGATCGGTGCGAACGCCGAACGGGCTGGTTACCGCGTGGCCCGGTGCGGGGTTTGCGAGAGGCAGGCGGCGGGCGTCCGCCTTGGCCTGATCGAGCATGTCGAGCGCCTCGTCCAGTTGCTGGACCTTGGCGTCAAAAATGGTCGTGCCGTCCACCGGGATCAGCGGGCCGCCGACATCGCTTTTGCCGACATTGCCTTCGCTGAAATCGCTGTCGACGGGCAAGCCGGCAGCTTCCAGCGCGTTGGAAATGGCGTCGGCGCTTTCGGACGCAGAGTTTGCCAAGGTCGATATCTGGGCGATCTGGTCGGTTTCGATGGCCTTCAACGACTGGTTGATGGAAACAAACAGTTTGTCGGCGCGGTCAGCCGATGAAACGGGCGTTTCGCCCTGCGTGCCTGATGACCAGAACGCGAACGGTCTCGCCGCGCTTTCGGCGATGCTGGCCAAGGCAACTTTTTCCGGCGCGACAATGGTATCAGCCGCTGATGCGCTTGTGTCTTCACGCGTAGCAGGAACGGGAACCGTCGCCGGCAGGGCGTTGTGGATTCCGCCTTCTGCGCGTTCGAGGAGCGGACCGAGCCGGCCGTGCCGTTCGCTGAGCTGCGTCTGGCGTTCGATCAGCTCGGTGACCTTGGTTTCCATCAGTTGCTGGTCGAGCAACTGCCGGCTGGTGATCCGGTCAACCTGGGCGCGGAGCGCCGAGATGCGGTCTTCATAGGCTTGCTGGATGCGCGCCTGGCGGGCAGTGGCCGCGCCGATGAGGTTGTCGCGCAAGACGAGATAGGACGTCGCCCCGAGATAGCCGATCACGACAGCGGCGAGCGCTGAGCCAGCGACAGCGGCGAGCCAGGGACGAACGGTGAAATGCCTGATTTCATCGCCACGGGCGATGATGACTGTATGGGGTTCTTTACGCTTGCCGAAAACCGCTGACTGACCGGATACTGCCACGGGACGCGCCTTCGTTAACGATGCCGACGGTCCGATTTAAACATTGTTAGGGTTAACAAAGCTTTGTTGAGCGCGCACTGAACTTTGCCTGACTGCAGGCAAAATTCAGCCCTCGGCGGTCAGAGTTCGCGCACGGCCTGCAATACGGCCTCCGCGTGGCCCTTGACGCGCACCTTGCGCCATATCGCTGCGATGCGGCCGTCACGGCCGATCAGGAATGTCGCGCGCTCGACGCCCATGTAGCTGCGCCCATACATCTGCTTTTCGACCCAGAGATTGTACGCGTTGATGACCTCGCGCTCCTCGTCGGCGGCAAGATCTACCGTCAGGCCATGCTTGGTCTTGAACTTGTCGTGCTTCTTGGCGCTGTCGGGCGACACGCCGATCACGACCGCGCCGGCTTTCACGAATTCAGGCTTCAACTGTGAAAAGTCGATCGCCTCCTTGGTGCAACCGGTTGTGTCGTCCTGGGGGTAAAAGTAGAGGACAACGAGCTTTCCCGCGAAATCCGCCAGCTTGACGGTCTTACCGCCATCTCGGGGAAGTTCGAATTCTGGTGCCTTGTCGCCGACGCTCAGTTCGGTTGCCGTGATGTCGGTCATATCGATGCCCTTGTTTAAGCTTACACCTGAGGGTTCACCGATATAATGTCGAGGCTGGATTCGTCCACGTGGGTGTTCTTGCAACGGAATAATGTGTGGACCAGGAACTGCCGCAGCACGAAAAGGTCAGGTTCAGGCGCGACGAGATCACTGATCTGAGCGCTTTGCCGTCCGCGTGCGACGTGCCCCCTCTGGGGCGGGCGGCTATCGGCCGACGTTTTCGCATGTTCAAGCGGGCACTCATGGGGCTGGCATGCCTCCTGGCGCTACTCGTCATCGCCGTCTACACCTTGGGAACCATCGGCATCGGCACCGAGAGGCTGCAGCAGGAGGCTGAAAAGGCCGTCGAGCGGCTTGCCGGGATAAATGTCGACGTCGCCATCGGCTCCACCAGCATCACGCTCGACGGATCGAGTTTCCTGGCCTTGCGGGTCAGGGATTTGAGCCTCACGACGCACGATGGCCGCCTGGTGGTCAATGCCGGCACGGTGCGTTTCGGCGTGAGGCTTTTGCCGCTGCTCTCAGGCGATGTCCGCTTGACCAGCGCCCGTCTTGCCAACGCCACGATTGATGTCGGCGCAATGCCGTCAACCGGCAGCGATTGGGCGGCGTCGCTGCGCAACAACGAAGGGCTGCTCGATCCCGACAAGGTGATCGCCGCCACTTTTGATGCCGCGCGCAAGGCACTCGACGCCGTGAAGATGGATTCGATGCGCGAGATCAGGCTCGACAATGTCGAGTTCCTGCTGCCGCAGAAAGGCGACGTCAATTCGGTAAAGGTCGCGAACGCCGTCGTGTCCCAGACCGGCGTCGAGCAGATGCAACTCACCTCGACCATGGACGTGGACGGGCGTGCCCTGACACTCGATGCTTCGGCGAGCGGCAACCCGGCCACCAGGCAGATCAGAGCGTTGACCGCAAAAATAAAACTTGCCGAACGAGATGGAGCGGGCGACTCCATTCCTGCGAGCAGCAGGCTGGGAGCCATCCAGCTTGGCGTTTCAGGCGGCGAAAGTAGCGGTGACACGCCATCTCGGCTGGAACTTTCGTTGTCGTCGACAGGATCGGTGCTTGACCTTGGGCCAAGGGGCGCGTTGCCCGCCGACGTGGACATGCAGGCCAAGCTGGAGTCCGGAGCCAACAAGCTCGCTATTGACCGGCTTCTGGTCAAGACCGGTAGATCGACGTTCGAGTTCGAGGGGTCAGTCGGTCCAAGGCCCGCCTCGGGGTCTCCTAACGAGGAAGCCGCCTATCGCTATGACCTCGTCAGCAACGGATCGACGCTTGCGCCGCTGGAATCTCCCGAACCCGGCTTGAAGTTCATATCTCGTGTGGCCGGTATTTTCCTGCCGGACAGCAACAAGCTGGTCGCCGACACGATTGCTCTGAGGTCAGGACCGACAGGAGAGGCGGTGGGAACGGCTGCGATCGAGTTTGTCGAAGGCAAGGCCCCGGGCGTGCTTGTCGCCTTCACCGTCCACGACATGCCGGTTTCGCACGTCAAGCAGTTGTGGCCGTGGTTTTCGGCAGCCAATGCCCGCTCATGGGTGCTGAAGAACCTCTTCGGCGGCAAGGTGGTGGATGCGTCCCTCCAGTACCGCGTCGAGCCCGGCCGTGTCGGCAATGGCGTGCCGCTTACCGGCAAGGAAGTGTTTGGCCGTTTCCAGGTGGAGGGCTCGAGATTTGACGTTGCAGGCCGCATCCCTCCGGTTCGCGATGCCGTCGGCGTGGTCGAATTTGCCGGCAACGATGTCGAGATATCGCTGTCGTCGGGCACGGTGTACATGCCGAGTGGCCGCGTGGTGAATGCCAGCAATGGCAAGATGAGCATCTACCGGGCCAATCGCCCGCCCGTCATCGGCAAGCTCGACATGGACGTGGCGGGTGATGCGCAGGCCATCATCGAGCTCGTTTCCTATGAGCCGATCAACGCCATGCGCCACATCGGTCTGAAGCCTGAGGAAATCTCTGGAACGGTGACCGGCAACGTGAAGGCCGATATCCCGTTGCAGAAGGGCCAGGATACGAGCCAGCTCGGCTGGCTGGTGTCGCTCGACTACAAGGATCTTGCACTGGCCAAGCCCTTCGATGGCCAGATGGTTGCCGAAGCGGACGGTTCCATCGTCGTCGATCCGCAAAAGGCGGTGATCGCCGCCACCGCCACGCTGAATGGCATCCCGGCCGAAGTCGATCTTATCGAGCCGTTGGAAGCCGTCGGGCCGCCGCGTAGCCGCAAGGTGGCGCTCATCATCGACGACAAGACGCGCGAGACGTTCATGCCGGGGCTTTCGACGCTGCTGTCAGGCACCGTGAAGGTGGCGCTGGACAAGAACGAGGACGGCAGCCGCAACGTCACCGCCGACCTGACCAAGGCCACGCTCAGCATCCCTTGGGCGGGATGGAGCAAGGGTACCGGCATTCCAGCCGACGTCAGCTTCGTCATGAGCAATGACGGCACGGTCACAAGGCTCAGCAAGTTCGACCTAGACGGCAAGTCATTTTCCATTGACGGCGATGTTGAGCTGTCTGGCGGAAGCCTGACTTCTGCGAAATTCGGCAAGGTTCAATTAAACCGGGGCGACAGCGTCGCCGTATCGGTCAAACGCTCTGGCAAGGGCTACTCGGTGAATGTGTCCGGTCAGTCGCTCGATGCGCGCTCCCTGATCAAGCAGTTCACGTCGGACGTGGATACGGCCACCAAGGGCACCGGCGCGGACGCCATTTCGGTCAGCGCCGATATCAAGTCGCTGTCCGGCTTCCACGACGAAGTGCTGTCTGGTCTGAAGCTGGACTACAGCGCGTCAGGTTCGAAGGTGAACGGTTTGCAGGTCAGCGCCACCGCGGCGTCGGGCGCGGCAATCACCATCGACAACGCGGCAGGTGGCGGACAGCGCACCATGACCATGCGCTCTGCCGACGCCGGCGCCATCCTGCGCTTCCTCAACATCTACGAACACATGCAAGGCGGCGGCATCCTGCTGTCCCTGCAAGGCAGCGGCGATGGACCCTTGCGCGGCAAGATCGACGCGCGCGACTTCCTTGTCGTCAACGAACCGAAGCTTGCCTCGATAGTTTCCACGACACCGGCCGGTGACGATCGCAGCCTCAACCAGGCGGTCAAGGCCGATATCGACGCTTCGAGGGTGCAGTTCGAGCGCGGCTTCACCGAGATCGAGAAAGGCCGGGGCTACGTGAAGCTGGCCAATGGGGTGCTGCGTGGGCCGCTCATCGGCACGACGTTCCAGGGCACGCTCTACGACCCGAACAACAACATGGACATGACGGGCACGTTCATGCCGGCCTATGGCCTCAACCGCATCTTCGGTGAAATTCCGTTGGTCGGAGCGCTCCTCGGCAACGGTCGCGACCGCGGCCTTATCGGCGTCACCTATCGATTGAGAGGCAACGCCAACAAGCCTGATCTGGAGATCAACCCGCTGTCTGTGATCGCGCCGGGCATCTTCCGTTCGATCTTTGAATTCCGCTAGGCGCGATCCAGCATCGCCCGTCTCAGGTCGGGCGCACCAGAATGTGTTTTTTCTTGCCCAGCGAGACCTTTATGACGTTTTCCGGACTCAGGTCCTGAAGCGTCACAGCGCGCCTTTCATCCGACACCGGCTGGTCGTTGAGGCGCACCGCGCCACCCTGGACGTGTCGCCGTGCTTCGCCGTTGGAGGACGCCAGCCCTGCCGTGACCAGCAGCGACAGGATGCCGACGCCGGCTTCCAGTGTAGAACTCGCAACCTCGACGGAAGGCAGCGTTTCAGCGAGCGCGCCTTCCTCGAACGTCTTGCGTGCCGTTTCCGCAGCTTGCTCGGCGGCAGTCTTGCCATGCAGCAGGGCCGTGATTTCCGTGGCAAGCACCTTCTTGGCTTCGTTGATCTCGGAGCCGCCGAGCGAAGCCAGCCGAGAAACTTCATCCAAAGGCAGCGTGGTGTAGAGCTTGAGGAAGCGGCCAACGTCCGCATCCTCGGTGTTGCGCCAGTATTGCCAGAAATCGTATGGGCTCAGCATGTCCGCATTGAGCCATATGGCTCCGCCCAGCGACTTGCCCATCTTGGCGCCGGAAGACGTGGTCAGCAGCGGCGTCGTCAGCGCATAGAGTTGCGGCGTGCCCAGCCGGTGGCCGAGATCGATGCCGTTGATGATGTTGCCCCATTGGTCGGAGCCGCCCATCTGCAGGCGCACGCCATAACGCTTGTTCAGCTCTACGAAATCGTAGGCCTGCAGGATCATGTAGTTGAACTCGAGGAACGACAGCGACTGTTCGCGCTCGAGCCTCTGCTTGACGGAATCGAAGGCAAGCATGCGGTTGACGGAAAAATGCTGCCCGACATCGCGCAGGAATTCGAGATAGTTCAGCGGCAGCAGCCATTCGGCGTTGTTGACCATCAGCGCATCGCGCGGGCCGTCGCCGAAGTTCAGGTAGCTGGAAAACACCTGCTTGATGCCGTCGATGTTGGATTGGATGGTCTCGACCGTCAAAAGCTTGCGCGCCTCCTCCTTGAAGGAAGGATCGCCGACCATGCCCGTGCCACCACCCATCAGCGCAACGGGCCGGTGGCCGGTCTGCTGCATCCAGTAAAGCATCATGATCTGGATCAGGCCGCCCGCATGCAGGCTGGGTGCGGTGGGATCGAAGCCGATATAGGCCGTGACCGTTTCCTTGGCGAAGAGCTGGTCGAGGCCGCTTTCATCCGAAATCTGGTGGATGAAGCCGCGCTCGCTCATGATGCGCAGGAAGTCGGACTTGAAGGCGGACATTTTTCTTTTCCCGAAAGCACCGGCCCGAAATGGTCGCGGCGTGGCAAGTGTGAACGCGCGCGTTTAACATCAGGAACCAAGGAATCACAAGAACGGTAGGCCAAATGGCAACCCAAACGGGGACGATGTGCGCGATCGGGCTGATGAGCGGCACATCCATGGACGGCATCGACCTGGCAGCAATGCGGACGGATGGCGGCAATATCGTCGAGCGCGGACCGAATTTCTTCGTACCTTACGAGGCCGCAATTCGCGACCGCATCACGCGGGCATTGGAAACGGCCAAGCAGATTTCGGCGCGCGACGACAGGCCCGGAGACCTTGCCGCACTGGAAAGGGAAATTACCCGGCGTCATGCCGACGCGGTCTCTGCTTTCATCAGCCAGAAGCTGGCCGGGTGGGAAAGGCCGGACATTGTCGGCTTCCATGGCCAGACCGTCCTGCACCGGCCGCATGTCGCGCTGACAGTGCAACTGGGTGACGGCACGCTTCTGGCGGAACTGGCTGGCCTGCCGGTAGCATATGACATGCGTGCAAATGATATGGTGCATGGCGGGCAGGGCGCGCCGCTGGTGCCCGTCTACCATGCCGCCTTGGCGCGCGCGATACCCGCACCTCACGCCGGGCAATTTCCCGTCGTGTTCGTCAATATCGGCGGCATTTCCAACATCACCTACGTACCGGCCACCGGCGATCCTGTTGCCTTCGACACCGGCCCCGGCAATGCCTTGATCGACCAGTGGGTGTCGCGCGAGGGCGGCATTCCTTTCGATGCGGATGGAGCGATTGCCAGCGAGGGCGACGTGGTGCGTAGGGTTGTGGACCGCTATCTGGAGAAGCCGTTCTTTGGCAAGCCGGGACCGAAGTCGCTTGATCGTAACGATTTCACGCTTGCAGAAGCCGAAGGTATGGAACTGGCCGACGGTGCCCGCACGCTTGCCGCGGTTTCGGCGCAGGCTATCCTCAAATCGGTCGCACACCTGCCCGGCAAGCCGAAGCTCTGGATCGTTTGCGGGGGAGGCCGCAAGAACCCGCACATCGTGCGCGATCTTCGCGAAGGCGCTGAAGCCGCTGGCGCACAAGCGGTTCTGGCCGAGGATGTCGGTCTGGATGGCGATGCCACCGAGGCGGAAGCCTGGGCCTATCTTGCGGTCCGTGTTTTGAAGGGATTTCCGCTGACATTTCCGACCACGACCGGCTGCAGGCAACCGGTCAGCGGCGGAGTGCTTGTGCGCCCGTTATCTTAGCCGCTTCGGGCGCGGATCGGCGAGTTCGCCGGCCAGGCGGCGGTCGAGATAGTCGGCGCATTCCTGCAGCAAAAGCTCCGCGTCGTTGGCGAAGAAGTGGTTTGCGCCGGGGATCGTCTTTTGCGTGATGGTAATGCCCTTTTGGGTATGCAGCTTGTCGACCAGTCCCTGAACGTCCTTCGGTGGCGCCACCTTGTCGGCATCGCCGTGGATGATGAGGCCGGACGAGGGGCAGGGCGCGAGGAACGAGAAGTCGTAGATGTTCGGCTGCGGCGAGATCGAAATGAAGCCTTCGATTTCGGGTCGGCGCATCAGAAGCTGCATGCCGATCCACGACCCGAACGAATAGCCGGCAACCCAGCAGCTCTTGGAATCGGGATGCAGTGACTGCACCCAGTCGAGCGCTGCGGCTGCGTCGGACAATTCGCCGGTGCCGTGGTCGAATTCGCCCTGGCTGCGGCCGATGCCACGGAAATTGAAACGCAGCGTGGTGAAGTTGCGCTTCTGGAACATGTAGAAAAGGTCGTACACGATCTTGTTGTTCATCGTGCCGCCGAATTGCGGATGCGGATGCAGTACAATGGCGATCGGCGCGCTTTTTTCCTTGGACGGCTGATAACGACCTTCCAGGCGACCGGCCGGACCTGTAAAAATGACCTCAGGCATCTATAACTCCGCACTTTAAACTCTGGAGCGGTGTCGAAACAATTCCTGACCTGGTTGCACAAGATTCGACCTTGACGCGCGCCGAAGCTGTTTCTAGAACCAGATTAGAATTATTCAAAACTGAGTGGTTGGCCACCCGTGCCGCGAAGGCGCTAGATAGGACGGCTGGCCTTGTAATTTCAAGGAAATAACGCTTCGGCCTCCGAAGCGGCCTCAAGCTGGGAGATATTGACAGGGAAATGGCTGCTGAACGCGCCTATCTCGACTACAATGCAAGCGCGCCGCTGCTGGATGCTGCGCGTGCTGCAATGGTCGCGGCGTTCGATATCGCTGCCAATCCCTCGTCCGTGCATGCAGAGGGTCGGGTGGCCCGGCGTTTGATCGAAAATGCGCGCCGCGACGTCGCCGCACTGGTCAACGCAAAGCCCGAACATGTCGTCTTCACTTCCGGCGCGACCGAGGCCGCATCGACCTTGCTCACGCCCGACTGGCAGATGGGTCGCGGCGCTGTGCGCATGAGCCATCTCTACGTTTGCGCTGCCGATCACCCTTGCTTGCTGAATGGCGGCCGGTTCGCCGCTGGAAATGTCAGCCGCATTGACGTCAAGACCGATGGTATCATCGATCTCGATCAACTGGCGGCAGCGCTCGCAGCGCATGACAAGGCCTCGGGGCTGCCTCTGGTTGCGATCCATGCCGCGAATAACGAGACCGGCGTCATCCAGCCGATCGAAAAGGTCGCTGAGATCGTGAAGGCCGCAGGCGGCATCCTGGTCTTCGACGCGGTCCAGGCGGTAGGCCGCATTCCTCTAGATATGTCAAAGCCTTGCGCCGATTACCTGATTCTTTCTTCGCACAAGATCGGCGGTCCCAAGGGCGTCGGCGCGATTGTCGCTGCCGCCGATTTGATGATGCCGCGTCCGCTGGTCAGCGGCGGTGGTCAGGAAAAGGGCCACCGCGGCGGCACCGAGAACCTGCCCGGCATTGCCGGCTTTGGCGCGGCTGCGCGGCAGGCGCTTGACGGCCTCGCTGCCATTGGCCATGTCGCGGCAAAGCGCTCCGAGGTCGAGGCGATCGTGACCGGGCTCGTGCCAGATGTCGAGATCTTTGGCAAAGCTGCACCCAGGCTCGCCAACACGACGTTTTTCGCCATTCCAGGCGTTAAGGCCGAAACGGCGCAGATCGCCTTCGATCTTGCCGGCGTGGCGCTGTCGGCCGGCTCAGCCTGTTCATCGGGCAAGGTCGGTCCGAGCGGCGTGCTGAAGGCGATGGGCTACGAGGAAAGCCACGGTGCGCTGCGCGTTTCCGTCGGCCACGCGACGAGTGCGCGTGATCTGGAATTGTTTCGCGAAGCATTGGCGGGCATAGCTGCGCGCCGTGCAGATCGCGTCAACGCCGCCTGAGCGTGGCACGAGAATTGGGCCTTCGGGCCTGGTAGAGCCGTGCGGACCTCCGTGGCCGGTGATTTTCCGGCCGGGACGCACTATATGGAACTTACGCCGCCCCCACCCGGGCGGTGCCATAGTTTGAAAACTGTCGGGCCTTGACCCCGGCGTGGATGGAGAACGCTTATGCCTGCCGTGCAGGAAACGATCGATCGAGTCCGAAAGATCGACGTTGACCAATACAAATATGGATTCGAGACGGAAATCGCGACCGATAAGGCTCCCAAGGGCCTTAACGAGGACATCATCCGTCTGATTTCGGCCAAGAAGGACGAGCCGGAATGGATGCTCGAATGGCGTCTGGAAGCGTTTCGCCGCTGGCTGACGCTGGAAGAGCCGACATGGGCGCGTGTCGAATATCCGAAGATCGACTTCCAGGACATTCACTACTACGCAGCGCCGAAGGGCATGACCGGGCCGACGTCGCTGGACGAGGTCGATCCTGAACTGCTCAGGACCTACGAGAAGCTGGGCATTCCGCTCAAGGAGCAGGAAATCCTCGCCGGCGTGCGCAAGCAGACCGAGCCTAGCGAACTGGATGGCGAGCTTTCCGACAATGTCTACCAGTCGGGCCGCGTCGCGGTTGATGCGGTGTTCGATTCCGTGTCGGTCGTCACCACGTTCCGCAAGGAACTGGCGGCTGCGGGCGTCATCTTCTGCTCGATCTCCGAAGCGATCCGCGAACACCCTGAACTGGTGAAGAAATATCTCGGTTCCGTCGTCCCGGTCAGCGACAATTTCTATGCGACCATGAACTCCGCCGTGTTCACTGACGGCTCGTTCGTGTTTGTGCCGAAGGGCGTGCGCTGCCCGATGGAGCTCTCCACCTATTTCCGCATCAACGAAAAGGGCACCGGGCAGTTCGAGCGCACCCTGATCATCGCGGAAGAGGGCGCCTACGTCTCCTATCTGGAAGGCTGCACGGCACCCCAGCGCGACGAGAACCAGCTTCACGCCGCCGTGGTCGAACTGATCGCGCTCGATGACGCCGAGATCAAGTACTCGACGGTCCAGAACTGGTATCCGGGCGACGCGGAAGGCAAGGGCGGCATCTACAACTTCGTCACCAAGCGTGGCGACTGCCGTGGCGACCGCTCCAAGATTTCGTGGACGCAGGTGGAAACCGGCTCGGCGATCACCTGGAAATACCCGTCCTGCATCCTGCGCGGCGACGACAGCCAGGGCAATTTCTATTCCATCGCGGTGTCGAATGGCTACCAGCAGATCGATAGCGGCACCAAGATGATCCACCTCGGCAAGAACACCAAGAGCCGCATCATCTCCAAGGGCATCGCTGCCGGCTTTTCGCAGAACACCTATCGCGGCCAGGTTTCCGCGCACCGCAAGGCGACCAATGCGCGGAACTTCACCAACTGCGATTCGCTTCTGATCGGCGACCAGTGTGGTGCGCATACCGTGCCCTACATGGAAGCCAAGAACTCGACGGCGAAGTTCGAGCATGAGGCGACCACCTCGAAGATTTCCGAGGACCAGAAGTTCTACGTCATGCAGCGCGGCATTCCCGAAGAGGAAGCGATTGCGCTCATCGTCAACGGCTTCGTCAAGGAC
This sequence comes from Mesorhizobium sp. FG116, assembly GCF_057809835.1. Classification (NCBI taxonomy): domain Bacteria; kingdom Pseudomonadati; phylum Pseudomonadota; class Alphaproteobacteria; order Hyphomicrobiales; family Phyllobacteriaceae; genus Mesorhizobium; species Mesorhizobium sp. FG116. The sequence continues at coordinate 11,113 of NZ_JBMDKS010000013.1, read as the reverse complement.
GTTATCCAGGAACTGCCGATGGAGTTCGCTGTCGAAGCGCAGAAGCTCATCGGAATTTCGCTGGAAGGCTCGGTCGGCTGACCGGCACAAAAGATTCAGGAAGAACAAATGCTTGAGATCAAGAACCTGCACGCCCGCATCGCCGAAGACGGCACCGAAATCATTCGTGGGCTGAACCTGACCGTCAACAAGGGCGAGGTCGCCGCCATCATGGGGCCGAACGGCTCCGGCAAATCGACGCTGTCCTATATCCTCGCCGGCCGCGAGGACTATGAAGTGACCGAGGGCGAGATCCTCTACAACGGCGAGTCGATCCTTGAGATGGACCCGGCCGAGCGCGCCGCTTCCGGCATCTTCCTCGCCTTCCAGTACCCGATGGAGATACCGGGCGTCGCCACGATGGAGTTCCTCAAGGTCGCGCTCAACGAGCAGCGCAAGGCGCGCGGCGAGGAGCCGCTGAAGATCCCTGAATTCATCAAGAAGGTGAAAGAGGCATCCGGCTCGCTCAACATGGACATGGGCATGCTGAAGCGCCCGCTCAATGTCGGCTTCTCGGGCGGCGAGAAGAAGCGCGCCGAAATCCTGCAGATGAAGCTGCTCGAGCCAAAGCTCTGCGTTTTGGACGAAACCGATTCCGGCCTCGACATCGACGCGCTGAAGATCGTTGCCGATGGCGTGAATTCGCTGCGTTCGCCCGACCGCGCATTCCTCGTCATCACCCACTATCAGCGTCTTCTCGAGCACATCGTGCCCGACACCGTTCACGTCCTTTACAAGGGCCAGGTCATCAAGTCGGGCGACAAGTCGCTGGCGCTCGAACTCGAAGCCAATGGCTACTCCGGCGTCATCGACGAGGCGGCTTGAGGCGGAGTGAGGTGAACGCAATGAACATTCATTCAACCCCGCAGCTCACGCCCGCCGAGACCGCCTTGATCGAGGCGTTCGGCGAAAGGCTTACGCTGCTGCCGGGCGATGGTGACGTCATGCTGAAGCGCGACAACGCCATCGAGACATTGAAAGCCGGTCTGCCGACGCGTCGTGTCGAATCCTGGCACTACACCGACCTGCGCCGCCTGCTGACGACGGTGCCGGAATTCGACGCTGCCCTTGAGGCAAAGACGGTCGCGCCGCTGATCGAAGGTTCGCCGGTGCTGCCGGTTCTCAATGGCGTTGCCGGAAAGCCGGCTGCGATCGAAGGCGTTACGGCAGCCCCGGTCTCCGCAAAGCTTGCTGATGGCACATATGCGCCGGCGCTTGGTACGCAGGGCGATGATGACGCCATCGGTGCGCTGAACACCGCCTTCGTGGCAGATGGCTGGCTTCTGGACATTGCCGACGGCACCCTTCTGGACAAGCCGGTGGAACTGCAGAACATGCAGGCTGGCGGGCAGGTTCATACCCGTTTCGCGGCCAAGGTGGGTGCTGGCGTCACCGCCACAATCGTGGAACGGCAGACCGGCACCGGTGGCGCACTGGTTTCGTCGGTCGATAACCTGACGGTTGGCGACGGCTCGAATGTGACCTGGCTGATCGTGCAGGAGCAGCCCGACACGGCATCTTATTTCGGCCAGTTCAACGCCTGGATCGGCAAGAACGCCAAGCTCACGCTGTTCGTCATGAACGCCGGCGGCAAGCTTGTGCGCCAGGAAATCCGCGTCGTTACCAAGGGCGAGGGCTCGGACTTCCAGTTGCGCGCCATCGACCTTCTGGCCGGCGACACGCACACCGATGTCACCATGGTGCTGGACCATGCCGTGCCGCATACCGGGTCGCGCGAAATCATCCGCAATGTCGTCACCGGCAAGGCACGCGGCGTGTTCCAGGGCCGCATCAACGTGCATCAGGTGGCGCAGAAGACCGACGCCAAGATGGCCTGCAACACGCTTTTGTTGTCGGATGACGGCGAGTTCTCGACCAAGCCGGAACTCGAAATCTTTGCCGACGACGTTGCCTGCGGCCACGGCGCCACGGTCACCGAGATCAACCACAACCATCTGTTCTATCTGATGGCGCGTGGCATTGATGAAAAGTCGGCGCGCGGCCTGCTGGTCAAGGCGTTCGTGGCGGAAGTCATCGAAGAGCTCGAGGACGAACGGATCGTCGAGGCCCTGGAGCAGAAGCTCGACGGCTGGTTCGCCACACATGGGTAACGGGCGCCAACGCTGACGCCCCCTCTCTCCGCGAGCGGGGAGAGGGTAAGGGTGAGGGCAGCAGGACTTTGAAAATGGACCAGTCAACCGCAACACTTCCCTATGATGTCGAGGCGATCCGCCGCGATTTCCCGATCCTGTCGCGTGAAGTCTACGGCAAACCTCTCGTCTATCTGGACAATGGGGCTTCGGCACAGAAGCCGCAGGTGGTGCTGGACGCGATCCAGCAGGCCTATTCGATGGAATACGCCAATGTGCACCGCGGACTGCACTTCTTGTCCAATGCCGCAACCGACGCCTATGAGAAGTCGCGCGAAAGCGTTCGGCGTTTTTTGAACGCACCAAGCACGGACAACATCGTCTTTACCTCGAATTCGACGGCGGCCATCAACACCGTGGCCTATGGTTTCGGAATGCCGCATATCGGCACCGGCGACGAGATCGTGCTGTCGATCCTCGAGCATCACTCGAACATCGTTCCATGGCATTTCATCCGCGAGCGGCAAGGCGCGAAGCTGGTGTGGGTGCCGGTCGATGACCTTGGCGCATTCCATATCGAGGATTTTGAAAAGAGTCTGACCGATCGCACAAAGCTGGTCGCCATCACTCATATGTCGAACGCCTTCGGCACGGTCACCCCGATCAAGGAAATCTGCCGCATCGCCCACCAGCGCGGCATTCCGGTGCTGGTCGACGGCAGCCAAAGCGCCGTGCACATGCCCATCGACGTGCAGGATCTCGACTGTGATTTCTTCGCGTTCACCGGGCACAAGGTTTACGGTCCTTCCGGCATCGGTGTTCTCTATGGCAAGCGTGAGCGGCTGGAAGCCATGCGGCCGTTCATGGGCGGCGGTGAGATGATCGAGGAGGTGACGGAGGACATCGTCACCTATAACGACCCGCCACACCGCTTCGAGGCGGGTACGCCTCCCATCGTGCAGGCCATTGGGCTTGGCGCGGCACTCGACTACATGGACAGCGTCGGTCGCGACCGTATCGCTGCACACGAGGCCGACCTGAAAGCCTACGCACATGAGCGGCTTCGCGCGATCAATTCGCTCCGCATTTTGGGCGACGCCCCGGACAAGGGCGCGATCGTGTCGTTCGAGTTGCAAGGCATCCACGCGCATGACGTATCGATGGTGATCGACAGGCAGGGCGTTGCGGTTCGTGCGGGCACGCACTGCGCCCAGCCGCTGTTGAAACGTTTCGGCGTAACATCCACATGCAGGGCTTCGTTCGGCATGTATAATACGCGGGCGGAAGTTGATGCTCTCGCCGAGGCGCTGGAAAAAGCGCGGAAGTTTTTCGGGTGACGAAAATGGAAGAATCGACAATGGCTGAGGCCACACCTCAGGAAGCGGCGACAAACGGCGTCGTCACGGCCTCCTCCATCCCGGCGGACGAACTGGCGCGGCTGACCGACGATATCATCTCGGCGCTGAAGACGGTTTATGACCCTGAAATTCCAGCCGACATTTATGAGCTTGGCCTCGTCTACAAGATCGATATCGAGGACGACCGCACGGTCAAGATCGAGATGACGCTGACCGCTCCGGGTTGCCCTGTGGCTGGCGAAATGCCGGGCTGGGTTCAAAATGCAGTAAGTGCTGTCGAAGGCATTTCGGATGTCGATGTCACCATGACTTTTGATCCGCCTTGGACGCCTGACCGCATGTCGGAAGAAGCGCAGATCGCCTGCGGATGGTACTAACGCTTCTATGTGGCGTCTTTCGGTGGTCTTGCGCTACGGCGGAAACTTCACCATTTTAGGGTGAGACTCGCTCCGCCGGCCTTGAACCGGCGCGACAGTGGAGAAAGTAATGGGACGCTTCGTCGTCATCAGTATGACCGAGAGGGCTGCCGAACGTGTGCGCGAGATTGTCGCGACGCGTGAAAACGCCCATGGCATTCGCCTTGGCGTCAAGAAGGGCGGTTGCGCCGGCATGGAATATACCGTCGATCTTGTCACCGAGCCGGTGGCCAAGGACGACCATGTCGAGCGTGATGGCGCCCACGTTTACGTAGCGCCAGAAGCAGCACTTTTCCTGCTCGGCACCGAATTGGATTTCGAGCAGACGAAACTCCGCACGGGGTTCACCTTTCGCAACCCCAACCAGAGTTCGGCATGCGGTTGCGGTGAATCCGTGGAATTGAAGCCGGCCGACCTCAAGGCGCTGGCTGAAGCGCGCGGCGCCGCAAGCGCGGCCTGATCCGCCCGGTCACTGTGGACGACGAGCGCATCCGGGAACTCTTTGATGGGCTCGGGGCCGTTTCCATCCGCCGCATGTTCAGCGGCAAGGGCATCTATCATCAAGGCGTCATCTTCGCGCTGATCCTGCGCGGCGAACTGATGCTGAAGGGCGATGACGCGGTTGCAGGCGACTATGAAGCGGCTGGCGCCAAGCGCTGGACGTATCGCCACAAGCGCCACGGCAAGGAAGTGGCGATGCCCTATTGGACGGTGCCGGAAAGCGCGCTGGATGACCCCGACGAGATGACTGCTTGGGCGCGCAAAGCCTATGAAGCCGGTTTGCGCGCCGGCAAGTGACGCCTAAAGCGATTTGGCAATCTGCGCCGCCAGCCGCGCATTGTTCTCGACCAGCGCGATGTTGGTCTTCAGGCTGCGGCCACCGGTCAGTTCCAGGATCTTCGACAAAAGGAATGGCGTCACCGCCTTGCCGGTGACGTTTTGAACCTGCGCCGCCTTCTGCGCCGCTTCGATGTAACCAGCCATTTCACCGGCCGGAATCTCGTCATTTTGCGGCACGGGGTTCGCCACCAGCATGCCGCCCTCAAGCCCGAGTGCCCGCCGTGTCTGGAACAGCTTGGCGATCTTGTCTGCGCTGTCCAGCGTGAGAGGGGCCCGGAACGGCGATTGGCGCGACCAGAAGGCCGGCATGACTTCGGCCCGATGGGCGATCACCGGAACGCCGCGCGTTTCCAGCACTTCCAGCGTCTTTTCGATGTCGAGAATGGCCTTCGCGCCAGCAGACACAACGATGACTGGCGTGCGCGCCAGTTCGTCGAGGTCTGCGGAAATGTCGAAGCTCGTCTCCGCACCCTTGTGCACGCCGCCGATGCCACCCGTGGCGAAAACCCGGATGCCAGCCATGTGCGCTGCGATCATTGTCGCTGCCACCGTGGTGCCGCCGGTGCGCCCTTCGGCAACGGCGAATGCGAGGTCGGCGCGCGACAGCTTCATAGCGTCGCCTGTCATCGCCAGCGATTCACGCTCGCCATCGGAAAGGCCGATCTTGATCCGGCCGCCGACGACCGCGATCGTGGCGGGAACAGCCCCTTCATCCGCGACGATCTTTTCGACATTGGCTGCCATCGCTCCATTGTCGGGATAAGGCATGCCGTGGGTGATGATCGTGCTTTCAAGCGCCACGACCGGGCGGCCAGCGGCCAAAGCTTTAGCCACCGGCGCATGGACGTCGATGAATGGGCGGGCGCTTTCTGGCGTCATGATCGTCTCCGGCTATGCCGCATGCTGGTTTGTTCGGGGTGCTTTGCTAGTCGCGCATCTCATGCCACTTCCTCCGCCTGAGGCACAAGAGCAAGCGCTTCGGCAAAGGATGAAGCGTCGAATTTCGGAACGGCGTCCGGGCTTTCGATGGCCAGCAGCGCGGCGGCCACCCCTTCGCGCAATGCCCGGCGCAAATCGAGGCCCTTCAGCAACGCAGCCACCGTCGCGCCAGCCAGCGCGTCGCCAGCGCCGGTTACATCCGCGACATGCCGCGCGGCGGGAGGGCTGATCGCGAATGAACCCTTCTCGTCAAACCCAAGGATCGTTTCACTTCCGGAGGTAATGACGCCGCTTCCAAGGCCAGCCTTTTGCAACCCGGAAACCAGTTTCTGTATTGGAGCCTCGCGCTCCATCCCGGCAAGCGTCGCCGCCTCGCGTCGGTTCATGAACAAGATCGCAAGCTGCCCCATGATCGGAACGAAACGCACGACCTTGGCCGGGGAAATGGCGACGGCAAAGATCGGCTTGCCGTTGGCCAGCTTGGCCAGTCGCTCCAGCGCTGCGGCCGGCAGATTGGCGTCGCACAAGACGGCGTCGACTGTCTCCAGCGCCTCGCGCACCTTTGCCCTTCGCATCTGCTTGGCAAAGGCGGCTTCGTAAAGCGCCATGTCCGCAAAGCCGATGAGCAACTCGCCTTCGCGATCGAGAAGCGCCGTATAGCTTGGCGTAGTCCGGTCGAGGAACGTCACGGACAGGTCGCTGACGCCTGCCTCGGCGATGGCACGCGCAACCGTGTCGCCAGCCGCATCGCCGCCCCGCACCGAGAGCAGTGAAGCCGAGACGCCTCTACGCACGGCGGTGCGAAGTGCATTGAACACGCCGCCGCCAACATCCTCGCGCATCGTGCCGGGGTTGGAAGCGGCCGGCACGTAGACGCCGGACACCTGGCCGCGCCGGTCGACATGCGCACCGCCCACGGCAAGGATATTGGGTTTCAGCGTCATGCGGACCTACCGGGCTGGATCAAAACGGAGTTTAGTTTGGTGAACCGGCATCGGCAATCGAACGCAGCGATTCGCCCGCGCCTCTTGCTCCATATGGGCTCACAGGATCGTGCATCGCGCATCAAGTGCAAGTACAAAAAAAGAACAAATGTGAATTTATGTTTGAAATCAATATTTTAAATCCTATTGCCAAAAAAGAACAAAAAAGGTACAAAATAGCAGGGATCAACGGATTGTCCGGCTTTCATTGACGAACAAAGGGTGCTGTATCATGGCTCAGAATTCATTGCGGCTTGTAGAGGACAGTTCGGTGGATAAATCAAAGGCTCTGGATGCGGCCCTGTCGCAAATCGAGCGGGCTTTCGGCAAGGGCTCGATCATGCGTCTGGGCGCCAACGAGCAGGTTGTCGAGATCGAGACGGTGCCGACCGGCTCGCTTGGCCTCGATATCGCCCTTGGCGTCGGCGGCTTGCCGCGCGGTCGCATCATCGAGGTGTACGGCCCGGAAAGCTCCGGCAAGACCACGCTTGCGCTCCACACGGTGGCAGAGGCGCAGAAGAAGGGCGGCATCTGCGCCTTCGTTGATGCCGAGCATGCGCTTGATCCTGTCTATGCCCGCAAGCTTGGCGTCGATCTTGAAAACCTGCTGATTTCGCAGCCGGACACCGGTGAACAGGCGCTGGAGATTTGCGACACGCTGGTGCGGTCCGGCGCAATTGATGTGCTGGTGGTCGACTCGGTGGCGGCATTGACGCCGCGCGCCGAAATCGAAGGCGAGATGGGCGACTCCCTGCCGGGTCTGCAGGCCCGCTTGATGAGCCAGGCGCTGCGCAAGCTGACCGCATCCATATCGCGCTCCAACACCATGGTCATCTTCATCAACCAGATCCGTATGAAGATCGGCGTCATGTTCGGTTCGCCCGAAACCACCACCGGCGGCAATGCGCTCAAGTTCTACGCATCGGTGCGTCTCGACATTCGCCGCATCGGTTCGGTCAAGGACCGCGACGAGGTCGTCGGCAACCAGACCCGCGTCAAGGTGGTCAAGAACAAGCTGGCGCCGCCGTTCAAGGTGGTCGAATTCGACATCATGTATGGCGAAGGCGTGTCGAAAACCGGTGAGCTGGTCGACCTCGGCGTCAAGGCCGGAGTGGTCGAAAAATCGGGTGCCTGGTTCTCCTACAATTCCCAGCGTCTCGGGCAGGGGCGTGAGAATGCCAAGCTCTTCCTGCGTGATAATCCGGAAACGGCGCGCGAAATCGAACTGGCGCTCCGCCAGAACGCGGGGCTGATCGCCGAGAAATTCCTCGAGAACGGCGGCGAGGGCGGTTTGGAAGACGAAGCGGGCGAGATGTAAAATCCCGCCCATGTGAGGCGCACCGTCTTGCATTTCATCGGGTAACATAAGCCGCCGGTCTTTTTGGCCGGCGGTTTGCTTTTTGATGCCGGCTTGTCGCGTTCCAAGGCGATTTGGCTGGCTGGCTTGCCGGATTCGTGCGGGCCTTTTTGTCTTTCTGGACAGTGCGATGGCTGGTCGCTAAAAGGCCATGTTCTGTGCGCCGGCATCGTCGGCGTTTCCCGCGAAAAAGGCATCATTCATGAGTGGCGTGAACGAGATCCGGTCGACTTTCCTCGACTATTTCCGCAAGGAAGGCCATGAGGTCGTCTCGTCGAGCCCGCTTGTTCCGCGCAACGACCCGACATTGATGTTCACCAATGCCGGCATGGTGCAGTTCAAGAACGTATTCACCGGGCTGGAAAAGCGCGCCTATTCGCGCGCCACGACCGCGCAGAAATGCGTGCGCGCCGGTGGCAAGCACAACGATCTCGACAATGTCGGCTACACCGCCCGCCATCTCACCTATTTCGAGATGCTCGGCAATTTCTCGTTCGGCGACTACTTCAAGGAGCGCGCCATCGAGCTTGCCTGGAACCTGATCACGCGCGAGTTCGGTCTCGCCAAGGACAAGCTTCTGGTCACGGTCTATCACACCGACGACGAGGCCGTGCGCCTGTGGAAGAAGATCGCCGGCTTTTCCGAAGACCGCATCATCCGCATCCCGACCTCCGATAATTTCTGGGCGATGGGCGATACCGGCCCTTGCGGCCCTTGCTCGGAAATCTTCATCGATCGTGGCGAGCATATCTGGGGCGGCCCGCCCGGCAGCCCGGAAGAGGATGGCGACCGCTTCCTGGAATTCTGGAACCTCGTCTTCATGCAGTACGAGCAGGTCACCAAGGAAGAGCGTGTCGACCTGCCGCGCCCCTCCATCGACACCGGCATGGGGCTCGAGCGCATGGCCTCGATCCTGCAGGGCGTCGATTCTGTTTTCGAGACGGATTTGTTCCGTCATCTCGTCGATGCTGCGGCGTCAGCGCTCGGTCGCGGGCCGGACAAGGAAACCACGGCCTCGTTCCGTGTCATCGCCGACCATCTGCGCTCGTCCGCGTTCCTGATTGCCGATGGCGTGCTGCCCTCCAACGAAGGCCGCGGCTACGTGTTGCGCCGCATCATGCGCCGCGCCATGCGCCACGGCCAGTTGCTAGGCGCCGGCGAGCCGCTGATGTGGAAGCTGGTGCCGGCGCTGTTGCGCGAAATGGGCCAGGCCTACCCTGAACTGGTGCGCGGCGAAGCGCTGATCACGGAGACGCTGAAACTTGAAGAGACACGCTTCCGCAAAACGCTGGCGCGCGGCCTGCATCTGTTGGAGGAAGCCACTGCGGATCTTTCGGAAGGCGCGATGCTGGACGGCGAGACCGCGTTCAAGCTCTACGACACTTACGGCTTCCCGCTCGACCTGACGCAGGATGCGCTGCGCCAGCGCAGCATTTCCGTCAATCTCGACGGCTTCAACGATGCCATGCAGCGCCAGCGCGCCGAAGCGCGCGCCAACTGGGCGGGCTCCGGCGAGGCCGCGACCGAGACAATCTGGTTCGGCCTGCGGGAAAAGCTCGGCGCAACCGAGTTCCTCGGCTACGACACGGAAAAGGCCGAGGGCGTCGTGTTGGCGCTGGTTGGCGACGGTAAGGAAATCGACGCTTCAGCCAGCGGCAGCAAGGTTGCGGTGATCGTCAATCAGACCCCGTTCTACGGCGAATCCGGCGGCCAGATGGGCGACACCGGCCGCGTTTCCGGTGACGGTTTCACCATTGAAATCTCGGATACGCAAAAGAAGGCAGACGGCCTCTTCATTCATCTCGGCAAGGTGGTGAAGGGAACGGTCAAGCAGGGCGCGGCAGTGGAGCTCGAAGTCGACCATGCCCGCCGCTCGCGCCTGCGTTCCAACCATTCCGCGACGCACCTCATTCACGAGGCCCTTCGTGAAGTGCTGGGCACCCATGTGGCGCAAAAGGGTTCGCTCGTTGCGCCGGAAAGGCTGCGTTTCGACATTTCGCACAACAAGCCTGTGTCTCCTGACGAGATCGAGCAGGTCGAGCGGATGGCCAACGAAATCGTCGTCCAGAACAGCCCCGTCACGACACGGCTGATGTCGGTGGACGATGCGCGCGCCGAGGGCGCCATGGCGCTCTTTGGCGAGAAATATGGCGATGAAGTGCGCGTGGTCTCAATGGGCACCGCATTGCACGGCGAAAAAGCCAACCGCCCTTATTCGATCGAGCTGTGCGGCGGCACGCATGTGCGGGCAACCGGCGACATCGGCCTGGTCCGGATTGTTTCGGATAGCCCGGTCGCAGCCGGTGTCCGTCGCATCGAGGCGCTGACGGGCGAGGCCGCGCGCCGTCATCTGGATGAGCAGGATCGCCGCCTGAAGGCAGTGGCAGCCACGTTGAAGATTTCGCCGGCGGATGTTCAGGCCCGGGTCGAGGCCCTGCTCGACGAGCGCAAGAAGCTGGAACGCGATCTTGTCGAGGCACGCAAGCAGCTTGCTCTTGGCGGTGGCGCAACGGCTGGTGGGTTGAACGAGACTGAAACGGTCGCCGGTGTCGGCTTCCTCGGCAAGGCGGTTTCCGGCGTTTCGCCGAAGGATTTGAAGCCGCTCGCCGATGCCGGCAAGAAGTCGCTCGGTTCTGGCGTGGTCGTGTTCGTCGGCGCTGGCGAGGATAACAAGGCAAGCGTCGTGGTTGGCGTCACTGACGATCTGACGAGCCGGTTCAGTGCGGTCGAACTCGTTCGCGTTGCCTCGGCTGCGTTGGGCGGGCAGGGCGGCGGCGGCCGGCCGGACATGGCCCAGGCCGGCGGCCCCGATGCCTCGAAGGCGAGTGATGCGATCGCGGCGGTCAAGGCAGCGCTGGCGGCTGCTTAATCAAGCAAGCCTCGACGCTCAACCTCTGCGCTTGTCATCCTAGAAGCGAGCGCATCGCTTGGCCGCGTCAACCAAGCAGGAGTTCAACCCCTTCGCTTCGTCATCTGAAGCGCAAGCGCCACCTCCTCCGCCTCGTCATCCCGGCCAGGAGAGCGCCTCCTCCTCCGCTTCGTCATCCCGGAATTCGCTTTCGAGCGGAGCGAGAAAGGAATGTCCGGGATC